>DATKRV010000098.1:0-137444 GCA_035532075.1 Acidimicrobiales bacterium
GTGCATCGAGACACCGCTCGAATCACCCAACTCGAGACTCAAAGAGCGCGTCAACATCGGGGGCTATCCGGTCAAGGAGCTGGGTGGTCTCGTCTGGGGCTACCTCGGTCCACTCCCGGCACCGGTGCTTCCGCCATGGGATGTACTTGTGCAGCCGAACTCTCTTCGCCAGATTGGGCAGACCGTCATCCCGTGCAACTGGCTGCAGTGCCAGGAGAACGCCTCTGATCCAGTGCACAGCGTCTATCTGCACGGACACTTCTTCAAGTACATCCTCGAACGCGATGGTCTCATCGAAGATCGCGCCTCTGACCAAACAACACACCGCGCATGGACCTCGATCTCCGGGGTCAAGGGATTTGACCATGTCATCTCAAAGCGCGACGCGCACGGCGTGCAAAAGGCGATGGTTTACACGGTCGAGCGAGGCGCCGAGAAATACCAGGAGCGTTGGCACTCGTACATGATCTTTCCGAACATCGCGCGCGTCGGCGGAGCGGGAATCCGCTTCGAGATGCAGTTCCGCGTCCCCATGGACGACACTCACACCTATCACGTGGTCTATGACATCTACACTGCTCCAGAGGGAATCGCAATCAATCCCCCGGCAACAGTTCCCTATTACGACATTCCGATCGAAGATGAGAACGGTAGGCCTATCGTCGATTACATCCTCGCTCAGGACATGGCCGCATGGTGGTCCCAAGGTCCGATTGTCGATCGCTCGCTCGAACACCTCGGAGCAACCGATACCGCAGTCATCGATTTTCGCAAAATGCTTGATGAGCAGATATCCATCGTCGAAAATGGTGGAGATCCGATCAATGTCTACCGCAATCGAAAAGAGACCGGCGACGTGATCGAATGCACGCCGCGCATCAATTCGGCCACCTATCAGGGTCCGACATGGGGAAGCTCTCGAGCCGCGCTTCACAAAGGCTACTGGCGCGACGACGCCGACCGGCATGGGCCACTCCTCGAGGATGTTCTCGAGCTCATGCGACGCGTTGACGAGAGGTCCTCAACTCCAACACCATGACCTGAGAGGCAGTCCGGCGGCGAGCAGACTACGGGTTGTGGTGACGATGAAGCTGGCGGTGCTGGCGGATGTAGTCAAGGCCATAGTCGTTTCCGTTCGGAGTCCGCATCATGGTGTGGATATGACTCTTCATCGGTTCGAGCCCTTTGAACACAATGCCCGGTTCATGATCAAATTCGAGCAGTATCACTGGAGAATGCACGCGGTAATAAAAGACATCCTCGTTCGTGGTCTCACCCATCCAAGAGAAGTACGTCTCATCGAGATGCGCCTCGATCTCACGCATCTTCGCCTCGGCAATGTCATGTGAGAGACGACCGACGTAAACGCGAATCAGGCGAACAAGCTCCTCGCGTTGGCGAGGTTCGAGTTCCCCGTATGAGATACCCTCATAATCGAGCACTACATTGTCGCAAAACGCCCCGGTGAAAAGCCCGGAAGGCATCGTCGGGGAGATTATTGCGCGTGCTCTTTGATGTGCATCGAGTGATTGGACAAGCTCGAGCGCAACATGCTCCTCGGAATCAAGGATGCGCACCCCTTTGAATCTTCCGCTCTCTGCCTCGAGAGGCTCTGACCCGAGAAAAAACGGGGTCACGACGATCTGGTCACCGAGGAGAAGGCAGTTGATGTTGAGGTGGTGACCGTCGAGCTGCCAACCCCAGGGCTCGTTCGCGGATGCCTCCCCCATCAGCGATATCCAATACATCCACTCACCAAATTCAGGAAAACCCTGTTCGTCGAGGCGACCACTGATCTCCTGGATGGTTTCATTGAGCTTCATCACCCCGCGAGCCTCGGAGAAGCCACGCTCGCCAAGCACACTTGCAACGAGACCCAGAGCAAGGTCTCGCTCGTCTTTGGAGAGCGAATCAAGCAAAAGCCCGTGACGCATCAAGAAGCGGTGGATGTTGCACCAGCGCCGCCAGTTGTCGGTATCGACGGGAAATGAAACGCCCTCGCGCGAGCCCTCGCCAAGGCCCGAGACGAACGCATTTCGAGCCTGTGCAACACGGTCGAGTGACATCTCCGAGGGGCGAAGCGGAAAGAGATCCTCGACAACTCCAGTTGACGCGTGGACTCCCACGAATGGTCCTGCAAGTTGCCGGTCACATCCATCGATCATTGCCTGATGGCGCGGGAGCGGAGATCCGAGCATCCGCGCCGAGGCCGGAGGACTTTCACGGAGTTCATAGGTCATGACGCGCTATCTCCCCGAGCGGCGGAGGCGCTCTGACTTTCTCACAAAATAATCCCAACCGATATCAAACTGCGTTGGCGACCAGCACACCGAGCGCTTCGATAGTGCCTCCTCGTCCGACGACCATGTCTTGATATCTCTTGCCGCGAGCTGGCTCGCACAGGCGTGCTCGAGCAGGATCGTCGACATCACTGCCGCGGAGACCGTCGGTCCCGCGACGGCAACGCCATGGTGGGGAATCAAAAGCGCAGGTCGATCACCGAGAGTTCGGGCAAGGTCCGCACCGAGCTCAGCCGTCGTAATCAACTCTCCAGTACGGGTGAAGCGGGGAATATCCGGGGGAGTGAATGGCGTCGCATCATGTGACATTGGCAACAACGGCTGCTGGGTCGCGGCGAAGGCAACCGCATGGAAAGGGTGCGTGTGAACGACGCAGTTGACATCAGGACGCGCCCGCATAATCTCGGTATGGATCGGGTACTCGCCGTGACGTCGACCAGATCCCTCGAGAATTTCTCCATCAAATGAGATCAACAGAACGTTTTCACGCTCGATCTCCTCAAATCCAAACAGGTGTGCCTTCATCCAGAGGCCCCGCCCTTCGGGGTCGCGGATCGAGACATGACCCCACAACATGTCGCCCAAGCCCTCATCACCAAGGATGTGGCTCGCGGTGACGATCACCCCAATCGGGTCGTCAATCTCCGTGTCTGACTTTTCCATGGCAGTCCTTCGGTTGTGGTTCGAATACGTTTCAGGAGAGCGCGGCAGCCTCGAGTTCGTTCATCTCGGCCACGCTGTAGTACCCACGCGCGACAGCCTCAACAGCATCTTGCACGTGCTTGGGCTCGGAGAATCCGAGAATCGCCGTCGTGACGCCCGGCGTTGAGATCACGTAGCGAATCGCGGTGGAAACCACCGATTCATGATGTTTTTCCGCGAACGCGCGAATCTTCTCAATGCGCTCGCCGGCCGTCTCTTCGGTTGCCAGTATTCCGCGACCAAGCACCTGGATCGCCATGACGCCAACACCATGTTGTTGGGCAGTCGCGATTACCTTTTTGTAATCGGCACCGGCATGGCCATCCGGCATGGCCACTCCGGCAGAGGGATTTAGCAGGGAAAAAGATGCATTGATCGATCCGAACGTGCCCGATTCAAGGGCCTCCACAATTGCACCTGGATCCCCACCGAAGGAGGTGAAGCCGGTCGTGCGTATCACCTTCGCGTCAAGTAACTCCTGCAACGCGCTCGCGACGCCGTTCTTGCCAAAGACCTCCCGAAGGTTGAGAAGGGCACCGACATTCATGATCTCGCCCTCTTCGTGTTCGTAGGCGATTCGGTTATGAGAGAGAAGCACATCGACGCGATCTACTCCAAGCCGTGCGAGGTTCTCTTCAAATCCCTTCAGAACCGCCGAACGGGGATCCTTGAGATCCTCTGGCTGAAGGCAGAATTTCGTCGAAATCGATGGCCGGGCTCCGAGCTCGGCAAGCGCGCGACCCAAATTGGTCTCCGATGTTCCCCAACCGTAGGCATACGCCGTGTCAAAGTAGGTGATACCAAGCTCGATCGCGAGACCGATGGTTTCGATCCGAAGGTCTTCGTCCTCACCAACCATCAGACGCGCATTCGGACCGCATCCGAACCCAAGAACAGGAAGTTCAACTCCTGAGTCGCCCAGCTCACGATGATCCACTGCCACCTCCTCTACGTCACAGAGCGGTCAGCCCGCCCTGCCAACTGTTCAACAGGATCCAAAGGATCTGATCCCACAACTCGAAAGCTCAATCTTCTCGATCGACTGGACCGACCATACGCTCGCTTTCGGCGAGCGACGTTCCACAACAATATCCATCGTTGCATCGCGGCGGTAACTGGGCAGATCCCACAACTCATAGCCAGCACGGTCATGAATTTCCCGTCATGGCACCAAAATGCGACCGCATTGATCGCAGTGCACAAGTTCCATTGCATTCACGTGACGGAGACGGTCGACCTCGGTCGCCGAAAGCGCCAGATTGCAACCTGAGCACATTCCATGCACAAGGCGGGCAGCCCCGATTCCTCCAAGACGCGCGCGCAGTCGGTTGTACTCATTCAAGAGCGATTCCGGCACGGAGAGGGCGAGCGCGTTCCTTTGCGAGACAATCTCGTCAAGCTGAATCATGAGCTCGCGCCGTTCCTTTGTCATTGCCTCATGGTCAGCCCGCGCCTGACTGTGGAGCCGTTGTTGTGTCTCGTGGGCCCTGTTGAGGAGAGCCTCAAGTGGCTCGATCAACTCCATCAACTCAAGTTCCTCATCCTCAAGGGTGCGTTTGCGTTCTATCAGCGAGTTCATCTCCTTCGACATCGCTGCCTGGTCGCGAAACGACCCACTCGAATCGCTGCGCAGCCGATCATTGATCTCACCTACCCTTCGATCGAGATCGCGCACCTTGTCTTCGATCTCGGACTGACGAACGATGTAGGCGTCGCGTTCCATTCGCTGTGCCCTGGTTGACCCATCGATCGAGACGGACTGTTCGTGAAGCGCGGCGATCTGCGCGAGCAACGGGTGATTGTCGATCTGATGACGGAGTTGGTCGTGTCGGATGTCCTCTTCTTGCACCTCGAGGAGGAGTTCGAACGGATTCTGATGGTCGGTCATCTCGTCTCCATCATCGCGTCATTCATAAGAGCGTGCGCCGTGGCGCTTCGGGGCCGCGAGCGACGCTGTCTGGAGTTCTCGAGCGAGTGCTGCCGTTCCTGCCGCGACCGGACTTCGCCTGCCCGCGTACTCGCGAGTCACCAGATCCCGACCAGAGACATCAAGAACCGTCGCTCCCGCCTCTTGGCAGATGAGCATTGCTGCAAGGTAGTCCCAAGGTCCATGGGAGTTCTCTCCACAATCAAGATAGGCATCGAGCGAACCCTCTGCCACCGCGCACAGGTCAAGGGCAATTGCGCCAAGAGCTCGATACTGGGCCCATCCAAGATGCATCTCCGGATAACCAGAGAGACCGACGATCGCGTGGTTCAGCGTCTGCGTCGCGCTTGGAGCGATATGCGTGCCATTGCGGAGCGCGCCGTCGCCACGCACGGCCTCATAGCGAACTTTCGATGCCTGATTGATGACCACCGCGGCAAGTGGTCCTGAAGGGTCAAGAACACAGATGCTTGTCGCGTACCACGGAAGATTCCGCGAAGCGTTGGTTGAACCGTCGATAGGATCGATGACTGCGAACAACTCACGCTCAGCAAAATGCACTCCACTCTCTTCGGAGAGCACTCCGAATCCCCTCTCGGTGAGATATTGCACACCCACCGCGTCGGCGGCGACATCAATACGATATTGACCTGGGCGATTGCCCTGCGCGCGCCAGTCGGAGACCTCACGAACGGCAAGGTCAATTTCCTCAGCACAACCAACGAGGGCCTCGATCAGTCCTGCTGGCTCCATGCCTCCCACGCTAGGCGCGCATACACCATTTGTGCGAGGAGGCGCGACGATCAGCGTGGGTGGCGCGATGTCCGCCTACACTCGACTCCATGGCGGTAATCGACGTTGCCGGGTATGTCACCGAACTCAAAGACCACTGTGTCGACCACGGGTTTCATGTTCACGATGAACGACACTTCGTCGAGACCTATTCGCTCCGTCAGTTCTGGGAGGTCGACCTTCATCCCGAAGAGGGATGTGGTGGACCGATCGACCTCCATCTCGCGCTTGAGGTCAGCCCGCGTACGCTGCTCGGATTTGAAGACGCAGTACTCGCACTCGCCGAGGGGGACGACCCACCAGACGACTGGCATTTTCCGCTCACCTTCAATTGGGGGATACCTCCCCTGCCAAAGGCCCCAGACCTCCTGCGACTCGCGATCGACCTCGCCGGCATCGGCGAAATGGAGTTGCCACTCGAGATCTCGGCGACCGATTCGTTTGGTTCGGTTACTGACCCTCCGGTGCGAAGACTCTCGATCGTCGCGCGACAGCACGTCTCGCTTACCCGCGTCCTCGCCGGTGAGGAACTACTCTGCGAGACGCTCGAGCGGACGCTCTCCGTGAGCCGCTTTCTTCTCGAGGCAACACCGCGTTGGCTTGGCGAGACCGACTGACCTTGGTTGGAGCAGGCCCTTCGACTACGGGAGAACCGTGATTCCCTCGGCTCCTTCGCGTCGCGCGCCACCGCACGGCCGATAGTTCTCGAGCAGTGCAAGCAGCGTGCGCACCCCAAACCCGGAACCACCCTTTCGCACAAGTCCCCGGTCCTCATCTGACCAGGCAGGTCCGGCAATATCAAGATGGACCCACGGCACCTCGTCGACAAACTCCTCAAGCAAGATTGCCGCACTGATGGTTCCCGCCTGTCCGGTCGCACCAATATTTTTCATATCGGCGATCTCGGATTCGATATGGCTGTGATACCCAGTCGGGAGCGGCAGTGGCCAGAGCGCCTCGCCGGCCTCGCGACCTGCGGCGAGCACCTGGTGGATCAGCTCGTCGTCGTTCCCGAGGACGCCAGCTATTTGCGACCCAAGTGCAACGACACATGCTCCCGTCAGCGTCGCGAGATCGATTATCGCGTCGGGCTTACCCTCGGCTGCGAATGCCAGCGCATCAGCAAGGATAAGACGGCCCTCGGCATCGGTGTTGAGTACCTCGATGGTCTTCCCATTGCGCGTCTTAAGCACGTCGCCCGGCTTGGTTGCAGTTCCGGAGGGCATGTTCTCCGTGAGCGGAATAAAACCTATCGCGCGTACATTGACTCCGAGACGCGCGCAGACCGAGAGCGTTGCGAGCACCGCTGCCGCGCCGGACATATCCATCTTCATCGTCATCATTCCCGTACCGGTCTTCAGGGAAAGTCCACCGGAATCGAAGGTTATGCCCTTCCCCACGAGCGCAACGACTGGCACTCCATCTGATTGCACTTCAGGCTCATAGGTAAGTGTGATGAACCGGGGTGGTTTGATCGAACCTGCCGCGACGCCGAGCAGTCCGCCCATCCGCTCCTTGGCAATTCGGTCTTCGTCGAAGATCTCGATACCAAGGCCGGACGCAATCGCGGTCTCCTGGGCAATCTTGGAAAAATCGATTGGGGCAAGATCACCAGCTGGCGTGTTGATGAGGTCACGCGCGAGAGAGACCGCCTCGCCGACAGCCATTGCCCGTTCCGTGGCCACGGCGACCAGCGTTTCGTCCGCGTCGACGAATTCGACATATTCGAGCGTAGAAGGGTTCGGCTCCGAGCGAAACCGATCAAGGTGGTAGCTCGCGAGTTCAATCCCGATACCGAGCAGTTCAGCAGCCGCATCGCGCTGCACGCCGGGAAATTCAACTCCATCGAGCGAAATGAGAACTCCGAGGTAACGTTTTGCGACACGGGCGATCGATGCCCCCGCCCTGCGAAGGACCTCCGGTGTGATCTTCTCGATTTCGCCGATTCCAACAAAGAGGCTTGAAACGTCACCGTCAGCATCAACGATCAGTGTCTCACCGACCTTCGCACCAAACCCGCGACGTTTTGCGGCGGCGCCGTCAAGTACGGCAGCTTTTCCGAAGGGCTCAAATCCATCGGCAACGAAATGCACGACGAGATCGGTCTCGACCGACCGTGTCGCCGCCCAACGAAGAGCTACTGCCATATCCACTCACCCTCAACTTTCACAACGGCTCAATATCCACAACGTCTCGGCATCCAATGAAGAATCGGCGTCCTCGCGTGGTGCGACGCGGCCAGTGGACTCTGGCAATCCTAGGGGAGGTCGCGATGCTGCACGGGATGTAGTTCCTCCTGACTCCTCGCCAAGGTCCAGACAAGATCCGACAGCCGGTTGAGGTAGGTCTTGACATGCGAACCTCCAATATCGAGTCCCACCGCGAGTCGTTCGGCCCGTCGAACAACCGTGCGTGCGACATCAAGTTGCGCGGCAGCACGGGTCTCTCCCGGAACCGCGAAATTCGGAGCGAGTTTTAGCGTCGCATACACCCGGTCGATATCGAGTTCGAGGAGTTCCACCATCGCTTGGGTTACCGCTGTAGCCCCGGGCTCAAGTTTCGATCGCTCCAATCTCGACGTCGTCACCTCGGCCATGAGGATCCAGAGATCGCGCTCGATCCTCTGAAGAAGGTCATCGAGCCAGCCTCCTCGCGCGGCCTCTGCTCTTGCCAAACCGAGAAAGGCCTGAGCCTCGTCGACCGTGCCGACGAGTTCAATCGCAAGGTCGTCCTTTCGGACTCGTCCGCCCTGACGCAGCGATGTCGTGCCGTCATCGCCCCGGCGGGTATAGATCTTCATGGTCTGCACTTTAGAAGGAAAATCCGCCCAACCAACCCACGCACCAAGAGAGCAGCGGCAGATTGGCGCCCGAACGTCGCCTCTCGCGACGCGGCGGCGGATCCACCTCTCACCGTCCTACGATAGGGGTATGAGGGTATCGACGCGAGGCGACTATGCGAGCAGGGCGCTGCTCTCACTTGCGCTGCGCGAAGGAGACACAGCGCCGACGTCGGTCCGTGACATCGCCGAGCGTACGGGCCTCCCCCAGCCCTATCTCGAGCAGATCCTCCTTGCCCTCAAGGGCGCGGGTATCGTCATCTCAAAACGCGGCGTCGGTGGAGGATATGTCCTCGCGAGACCGGCTGAACAGATCACCCTCGGCGCGATCGTCAGCGCGGTCGACGGACCGATCGTGGTCGGAGATTTCGGTGAGCCACACGCAAACGGCGCCTGCGACCACGAAGGACAGTGCACGCTGCTCGCGGTCTGGTCCGAGGTTGGCGAACACATGCGACACCATCTCGACTCGTTCACCCTCGCGGACATGGTTGCGCGTGCGCGCGGCATGGCGCCGATGCTCGCTCCACTTGACTGAATCGATACAGCTGGCCCGGTTTCACACGCTCTTTCGCTGAGATGGAGGCGATCATGACTCGGGTTCGATTACGCCAGCAAAGTAATGATGCAAAGGAGTTTTTTCACCGTAGTTCAGACGAGGTCTGTTACTCGGACATATTGAGTTTACGCTTGCCCGTTGTGGGCTGGCCTGAATTTGTTACCTAGACGTTGCGTGGGGAACGACCGGTTCATCTCAATTGTCGAGAAAGACCGATGCACTCAATGCACCAGCTCGGCTCGACGGCATCACATGGTACGGTCATGTCGACGTCGTCGACGGAGAGTCATCGACAGACACTGATGAGACCCTCACGGATCCACCTCTAGTGGGCAAAGTCATCGACGACGCGACACCTCCGATCGAGGCAAAATCGCTCGTGCTGGCGACTCCGTTTCAGTCGCCACCCGCACTCCACGGCGGCGACGAAGACCGATCTGGTTCCGATCGCAGCAATGGAGACTTGACCTGCCGAGAAGAGAGATCAGCCTTGTCATCTGTCTAGGTCGAGCGACGTGGAACGCGCGGTACTCGCGAGCAAGGCAGCGACGGGAATGCTTCGAATCGTCGAGTCAGAGAATGAGCCCAAACGAGAGCCGCTACTCAAGATGCGCAGCGAGAAAAGACCGAGGCCTGCATCCATTCCAACGTAGCCGAGGCTACGGTCTCCGCGCCCGTGCAACAGGCCACCGCCGAATCTCAGAAAAATCGTGATGACGCGGTGGCAAGAGCCGTCCTGGTGATCGAGTGGGCCAAATGTGCGGACGACACGATCAACACCTCGGCGCAACAGGCACTCGTCGGGCCCGACTGAAGTTCGCGCGATGGGCTTTCCACGAAAAGGCGCAGCACCGCGCCACCGCGCCCGCGTGAACGCTGGGCACCTAATCGAAGGGCTGGTGGCGATTCGCGCCAAAAATGCCGGCCTTTCGAGGGAGTCACGCATGCTTGCGAGATAAAGGTCATGGACATCATCACTTTCACAGCTGTCTTTCAGGCCAACCACAGACAAGCACGTCAGAATCAGTTCTGACCCTCAGACTCTGGAATCGGGAATAACCCGATGGAATGAGGCGTTGAAGTAGATGACTCTGGTAGCTGAGACGAAGCCAGTCACACCGAGGTGAGACCATCGCCTGTGGCAGATTCAGCAACTTTAGGGAAGGGACCCATGCCGTGGCAGTTGCACAGATAGAGGATATTGATTACTCAGGATCTGGACCTGACGTCATGCGTCTGTTCCTCGATGACCTTGGCAAGCATCCACTTCTGAATGCGGATGAGCAGGTCGCGCTTGCCAAGCGCATCGAACTTGGCGACGAGAGTGCCCGCAAGGAGATGATTGCCGCGAACCTGCGGCTTGTCGTTCACTGGGCCCGTCGCTATCAGGGTCGCGGCGTCGATCTTTCTGATCTCATCCAAGAGGGGACGTTCGGTCTCATGCGCGCGGTAGAGAAGTTCGAATGGCAGCGCGGCTACAAGTTCTCGACCTATGCCACATGGTGGATCCGCCAGTCACTTCAACGTGCCGTGCAATCGAAGGGTCGGACGATCCGCCTCCCAGAAGACGCCCTTGCCGCCGAAAGCTCCGCTGAACGCGAGGGGGAGCACGCCGAATTTCACCTTCCCAGGGTTGTGACCAGCCTCGACCAGTTCGCTGGTTCAGACTCAACAACGACAATCGGTGATCTCGTTGCAGCCGACGATCTGCAACTCGACGAAGATGTCGCAAAAAAAGTTTCGATGGAGAAGCTCGCTGATGTGCTTGCTCGCCTCGGAGATCTTGAACAGCAGGTCGTGCGACTCAGGTTTGGTCTCACTGGTGAGGCTCCGGCCTCGCTCGAGAACACCGCGAAGCGACTTGGCATAGGAGTAAGAAAGGTGCGGAGCGCGGAGAAGAGTGCTTTGCGCTTCCTCGCCCACCAGCCCGAGATCGACTCAATCGCCTGACTCAACGGGTACGCGGCCGTTCGGTCTCGTCTTGGACATGGAGACGTTCAAGGCAGCGCTGAAGATCTGCGGGAAGACTCGACTGCCACTCCATTGACCTCCCTGTCTTCGGATGGATAAGGCGCAAAAGCTCTGCGTGCAAAAACGGACGGTCGAGGTCAAGATCCCCCTTTTTGCCGCCGTAGCGCTCATCGCCAGCTACGGGATGCCCGATCGCCGCAAGATGTACTCGGATCTGGTGCGTTCGACCGGTCTCGAGCTGCAGACGAACAAGCGAGAGAGCAATCGGCTGGTCGAAGCGATCAAGCACCCGATAGTGCGTACGCGCCTCCCTCCCACCAGCGTTGACCGTCATCTTTGTCGGTGACCGCGTTGATCTTCCGATCGGCGCCTCAATCGTGCCTGCTTCGTTATCAAACATTCCAAGAGCCAGGGCGCGGTATTCCCGACCCATCGTCCGTTGGGCGAGCTGCACAACCAGCGCATGGTAGGCCTCCGGCGTGCGGGCGACAACAAGCAGGCCCGAGGTGTCCTTGTCAAGGCGATGCACGATTCCGGGCCGGTCAACGTCACCAGCTCCCATCTTTGCCGCCGGCACGAGGTCTGGAAAACGCGCGATCAGTCCCGAGGCAAGCGTGTCATCCCGATGTCCTGCGCCCGGGTGCACAACGAGACCCGCCGGCTTGTCGATCACGATGATTGCCCCGTCCTCATAGACAACGGAGAACTCAACCGCTCCTGGTTCAGCCGGGCGCAATTCCTTCACGGGACGCGCCATTTCATCGTCAAAGACAATGACATCTCCTGGAGCGACCCGATGATGTCGCACCACCACCTGGTGGCCGTTGACGAAAACCCCGCCGGCAACGATCAAATCAGTGATCTCAGTTCGGGATCTTCCCGTAATCATTGCGAGCGCCCGGTCGACGCGCTCTCCACCAAGGGCTGCCGAGACCTCGACGCGCAAGTTGAAATTGGCGAGCGGTGCTTCATCTGGCATGGTCATGCCTCTCGGTCGGATGATCGGTCACACGCGCTCGCTCGGATTCGCCACGGGACCTGAATGTGAGGACGAACATCATCACACAACCACAGGTCACAGCGGAATCGGCAACATTAAAGGTAGGCCAAAAAGTGGAATGAATGAAATCGACCACGGCACCCCCATCGCCACGAAAGAGCCGGTCGGCCAGATTTCCGAGCGCCCCGCCAGCTATCAATCCTGATGCGACCGCCGCGGGCATCGTCAGCGCGTGTCGACGGTGCCACCCGAATGCAGCCAGAGCGAGCAAACCAAGCAGCACGATCGGAAGTCCAAAACCAAGCGCGAGGGAGAAGGCGACGCCACTGTTTCTCGACAACTCGAGCGAAAACGGCCCGAGCAGCTCAACGGGACGCTGCAGATGCGCAATGGCAAGCGACTTCGTGACCTGATCGATTCCAAGTACGCCAAGGGCGACGCTGCAGACAACGAGATAGCGATTCCGTTGCCGTCGCGCGCCAGAAACATTCCTCAACGGCGAGAGAGACCGCCCGCAGAGCAGGGTACACAGATTCGCGCCTCAGGTATCGTCGAAAGCCGTGCCTTGGGAATGAGGCTCTCGCAGCGCTCGCAGATTCCGTAGGTGCCGAGGGTGATCTTGCGTAGCGCGAGATCGATCTCCTCGACGAGAAGTCGCTGCTTTGCTGCAAGTTCGAGGTGGATCTCGCGATCGACCGACAGGGTGCCGCCTTCACCCGACTCCTCGTCAAACTGAATGTCACCGGGTTCCATCTCCTCGACAAGCGCAGCGGCCTCTTGTTTCTGACTCTGTTCTTGGCTGAGCCGCACGGCGCGCTCGTCAAGCAACGCCTGCCTCTGGCGCTCGAGGAAGGCGACATCTTTGCGATACCCCGGCGAGACCTTCTTGACTGGGACTTTCTTCGCGACAACCTTCTTGGCTGGAGCCTTCTTGGCTGGAGCCTTCTTCGCTGGAGCCTTCTTGGCTGGAGCCTTCTTCGCTGGAGCCTTTTTTGCCGGCGCTTTCTTGACTGGGGCCTTCTTTGCTGGGGCTTTCTTCGCGACAACCTTCTTTGCCGGAGCCTTCTTTGCTGGGGCCTTCTTTGCGGGAGTCTTCTTGGTTGGAGTTTTCTTGGCTGGGGCCCTCTTTACCGGGGTCTTCTTGGCTAGGGCCCGCTTCGTCACGGCCTTCTTCGCAGGGGTCTTCTGCGCGATGACCTTCTTTGCCGGAGCCTTCTTGACTGGGGCCTTCTTTGCGGGAGTCTTCTTGGTTGGAGTTTTCTTCACTGCGTGAGCCTTCTTTGCTGGGGTTATTGTGACTCGGGATTTCCTTACGGGTGTTTTTCTGGCAGCAACGCCCTTGACAGCAGGTCGTCTCTTCAGGGGCGTTTTTGCCAATCTCTTTCCGGAGGTTGTGGCCTTTGACGTGACCTTCTTCTCTGATTTGGGCTTTACCTGAACCCGCTTCGCCACGGTTTTCTTTGCCGGAGACCGTCTTGCTCGGGGCCTTGACTCTGTTGCTACTGACTTTGGTAAGTTCACCATCGCGTTTCGCGTCTCCTCGTCTAAAGAAGCAGCGCAGAGATTAGCGGATCACACGGTGTCATGCGCCACCTCTTGACACTGGTTTCAACTAGCGCTGTGGTTGGATACGGCCTTGGTTGAAGGCCGGGCCGGGAGCGACCTTGGCGGTGACCTTGGCAAGCTGAGCTCGAGCGTGTTCCAAGAGCACATCTTCTACTCGGACCTTCTTCTCGCGACTCTTGTGACCTGCGATGATGCTCACTGAGGTACGCGGCACGTCAAACAGGTCCGCGATCAGAACCTCCGCCGCGGTGTTGGCACGACCATCGGCTGGTGGTGGCGCCACCCGCACGTGAAGGGCATTCTGACGACGACCGACGATGCTCGAACGACCCGCGCCCGGCTGGACATAGAGCCCGAGAACAATTGTTGCGCGCGCCGGATCCCTTGAGGCGGATGGAATTTTCTCATCGTCAATGATGTGGAACAGGTCATCTGTCATGTACGCCTACTGTAGAGCCATGGATGAGTCCACTCAGGGCCACCGTTACCCAACGGTCGCCGCAGCGCCATCACAACCCAACTATCCCGAAATGGAACTCTCCATTCTTGAGTCCTGGAGACGAGAGCGGACCTTTGAGCGCTCCGTTGAGCAGCGCCGAGGCAGTGAAGAATTCGTCTTCTATGACGGTCCGCCCTTTGCCAATGGCCTTCCTCATTACGGCCATCTGCTGACCGGCTTCGTCAAAGACGCCATGCCGCGTTTCATGACCATGCGGGGAAGACTCGCCGAACGCCGCTTTGGCTGGGACTGCCATGGTCTTCCCGCCGAAACCGAGGCCGAAAAGGAACTCGGCGTCTCCGGCAGGGGGCACATCACCGAATTCGGCATCGAAAAATTCAATGACTATTGCAAGATTTCGGTACTCCGATATGCGAAGGCATGGGAGCGCTATGTCACCCGCCAGGCTCGGTGGGTCGACTTCGAGAATGATTACAAGACGCTCGACATTAGCTACATGGAGAGCGTGATGTGGGCCTTTGCGGAACTACATCGAAAAGGTCTTGTCTACGAGGGGTATCGTGTTCTCCCCTATTGCTGGGAGTGCGAGACGCCGCTTTCAAACTTCGAGACCCGCCAGGATGACTCATACCGAGATCGCGTCGATCCTGCCGTCACGGTTGTATTTGAACTCGCCAAAGCCGACTCTTCGCCGACCAATTCAGCGATCGATGGTGTGCTCAAGGTACTCGTATGGACCACGACGCCATGGACATTGCCGTCGAATCTTGCGCTCGCAGTGGGTCCTGCGTTGGAGTACTCGATCCTCTCCCACGGAGGATCTCACTATCTCATCGCATCTGACCGGATCGCACATTATGAGGCGCAACTCGAAGGGAGTGCGGTGATCGCGACACTCCAGGGAGAGGAGATCGTCGGTCGCCACTACCGCCCTCTGTTCGACTTTTTTACCGGTCACGAGAACTCATTTGTGGTTCTTTCGGGGGACTTCGTCACCACGGACGAGGGAACCGGCATCGTGCACATGGCTCCGGGGTTTGGCGAAGACGACCAGAGGGTATGTGAGGCAGCGGGCATTTCGGTGATCTGCCCGGTCAACGAGCAGGGAGAGTTTGACGAACGAGTGCCTGATTTCGCGGGCCTCCAAGTGTTCGATGCAAACGCGCGGATCATCGAGGCGCTCAAGGCGAAGCGGGCGCTTTTCCACTCCGAGTCCTATTCCCATAGTTACCCCCATTGCTGGCGATCCGACACCCCGTTGATCTATCGCGCGGTGAGTTCGTTCTTCGTTGAGGTGACCAAGGTCAAAGATCGCATGATCGAGCTCAACCAAAAGATTCGTTGGGTCCCCGATCACGTACGCGACGGAGCCTTCGGGAAATGGCTCGAGGGGGCGCGCGACTGGTCAATCTCGCGCAATCGTTTCTGGGGAGCCCCAATTCCGGTGTGGAAAAGCGACGACCCCGCCTATCCGCGGGTTGATGTCTACGCGAGCCTTGACGAGATCGAACGGGACTTCGGGATACGCCCGGTCGACCTGCACCGTCCAGCCATCGACCAGCTTACGCGACCGAACCCGGATGACCCGAGCGGTGCATCAAAAATGGTGCGCGTCACCGATGTCCTTGACTGCTGGTTCGAATCGGGTGCGATGCCATTCGCGCAGCTGCACTATCCATTTGAAAACGTCGAGCGGTTCGAATCGCACTTTCCGGCGGACTTCATCTGCGAATACATCGGTCAGACAAGGGGCTGGTTCTACACGCTGCATGTGCTTGCCACCGCCCTCTTTGACCGACCCGCATTCTCAAATGTCCTCGCGCACGGCGTCTTGCTTGGAAGTGACGCCCGCAAACTCTCCAAGCGCCTCAAGAACTATCCCGATCCAGAGGAGTTTTTTGCCAAAGAGGGAGCGGACACCATGCGTTGGTATCTCCTCTCCTCCGCGGTATTGCGCGGCAACGACCTGATGATCGAAGAGCACGCGATGACCGATCCAATCCGTCAAGTCCTCAATCCAATCTTCAACAGCTGGAAAATCCTCAGCCTCTACGGCGAGACCGACGACTGCGTGGGCTCGGAGCGGACCGACCAAGAGGGTGTCCTCGACCGCTACATCCTTGCAAAGTGTGCACAGGTCGTCGCAGAGGTAACCGATGCACTCGAAGGCTATGAGCTGACGCGCGCGACCCAGTCCATCTCTGCGTTTCTCGACGCACTGACGAACTGGTATGTGCGCCGGAGCCGTGAACGCTTCTGGCGCCCATTCGGAATCGATGCAGCGAGTGACCGCGACAAACAGGACGCATACGACACGTTGCACACGGTACTTGAAGTGCTGTGTCGCACCACAGCTCCTCTTCTCCCGTTTCTCAGCGAGCATGTCTATCGGGGATTGACCGGTCGTGAAAGTGTGCACCTGCAGAGCTGGCCCGAGCGCACCGAGTTGATCGCCGACGACGATCTCGTCGCGGCGATGGACCTTGTCAGGGAGGTCTGCTCGGCCGGACATTCGATCCGCAAGGCACAGGGGCTACGCGCCCGCCTCCCTCTTGGATCGGTCACCGTCGCGGGTGCAAAGGCTCCTCTCCTTGAGCCGTTTTGTGACCTCATCACCGAAGAACTCAACGTCAAACAGGTGCGACTCGAGCGCGACGCACCCGCGCTGTCGACAACAAAACTCACACTCATTCCCGCAGTGCTCGGCCCCCGCCTCGGCGCGTCGATGCAAAAGGTCATGGCTGCCTATCGCAAGGGCGACTTCAAGATCGAGAGGGGTGCAAAGGTGACAGTCGGAGGTGAGAGTCTCCAGGAGGGCGAATTCGCACTGAAGCTTGCTCCAGCGAACGAGGCTACCTCGCGAATCCTCGATGGCGAGACTGGCGTGGTCGTCATCGATACCGTGCTCAATGACGACCTTGAACGAGAGGGGATTGCGAGAGACATCATTCGCTTGGTGCAACAGAGCCGAAAGGACGCTGGCCTCAATGTCGCAGACCGCATCGTGCTCGAAATCAGTGCATCGATGCGCCTTGATGAGGTCATGGAGATCTGGCGAGACGAGATCTGCGCGCAGACTCTCGCCACCGAGCTTCGTTACTCGCACCTCGAAGGTACTGGGGAGCACCTTCTCATCGACGGGTCGACACTGAACATCTCAGTGACAGCCAACCCCTAGGTCCAAAACAGCGACCGCTCTCAGGGACGGCGGTTGAATCCAAACGGGTCAGTGTCGCTCTGACCGTCCTCGTCGTCGAAACTTTCGCTCTGGGACCAGCGCTGCCACAACTCCTCGTCCGGATCTGTCCCCGACGGCATCTGCACAAGCGGCAGGATCGGAACTTGTTCGGTAAAGACGAGCGGATCCTCGATCACGTCGTCGAGGACATCGTCAGCTTCGGTCTCTTCCTCTGGACCCCCGTCCTCGGCACCGAAGAACGCATCTTCGGGGGCGCGGTCTCCTGTCTCGGCGGGAGGCACCGGTGGTGACGTCGAAGCATGCTTTGTCACCTCCTCGGAGACGAAAAGATTGTCAACGACATAATGCAGCACCGTCTGGAGCGATTCTGCGAGGCGTCCGCGCTCTTCGGAGACAAGCGTCCCAAGTACTCGCACGTCGTTCTCGAGCTGCTCGCGTTGGGCAAGTTGCAGGTTGACGCGAGCAGAAAAATCCTCGTCGGCCTCCTGACGCAATCGTCGCGCCGACTCATTTGCCTGGGCTACGAGATCATGGGCCTCGCGTCGCGCTGATTCGAGAATCGATGCAGCCTCTTCGTTCGCCTCTTTGATCGCAAGGTCCGCGGTGCGCTGGGCAAGGATGAGGGTGCGACGGATGGCGTCGTCGTCAAAACCCTGCTCGGCTCCTGGTTGGCTCTCGCGCACTACCTCTGCCGGTGCGACTCGGGTCGCCCGCTGTGCAAGTTGCTGATGAAGTTCGTCGACGGCAACTGCCACCTCTTCGAGGAACTCATCAACCTCATCGGTGTCATAGCCACGCAGGCGGTCGCGAAACTCAACCTCGCGAAGTACCTTCCCTGTAATTTCCATGAGGACATGCTATCCGTAAAGGTGTTTCGCACACAGAGATACAACGAAGTTGTAACGGAGGCCAAGCCCAAGAATTGCCCTCGGAAAAGACGCCGGCGCTAGAGACGGTTCGCGATCAGCGAGAGGACAAAGACCAGAATCATCGGTGAGAGGTCGATCCCCATTCCGCCGATCCGGAGAGGCGGGATCACCCGCCGGAGCGGATTGAGGACCGGATCGGTAATTTTGCTCAACACGTGGACGACCTTGGCAAAATTCGACCAGGGATTGACCGGAATCCAGGTGCAGAGAATCCTCACGACGACAATGATGATGAACAGGTGCAGAAGCGTTGCAACCAGCGAGAGAAACACCTCAGCACCTTCCCATATCCATTGCATCCACCACGCCCACCGGATCGGTGGGGCGCCTCAGGGATTAAAGACCGTTGAACCCGCGGTCTTGCAGGCGGGTACGTTCGTCATTCGAGATCGTCACGTTACTCGGAGAGAGCAGGAAAACCTGTTCGGTCACCCGTTCGAGCTTTCCATCGACGCCCATGGTCAGCCCGGCGCAGAAGTCGACTAGACGTCGTGTGAGATCCTTGTCCGCGCCGAGCAGGTTGACGATCACACACTTGCTTGCCTTTACGGCGTTCGCGATCTCCTGCGCACTGTCGAACTGCTGCGGAGTAACTATATGGACCACGGGTTGCGTGCTGTACGAACTCGATGCGGTCGAGATCGGCCGGATGATCGACGTCGTCTGGCTCGGGCTGCTGATCGACTCATCGAGCGGAACCGGTCGCAAAGGATTGCCCGTGATCCGAAGCCCAGGCGCGGCGGGCGACACCGGGTCAGCAGCAAGTCGTGGCTCACGGTCATTCGCCATGTGGCGACGCGGGCGTCTCGCGGGTGCGTCTACCTCCTCATCTTCGTCGTAGAACTCGCCATCGTCGAGTTCTTTGAGACCCAGGTATTCGAGTGCCTTGTTAAAAAACGATGCCATTACGCTCCACCCTCCTGCGGGTACCTATTGTGACACTCGAAACACTACGGGCGCGGCCCAAACAGAGCACGGCCGACACGGATCATCGTCGAACCCTCAGCAACACCAAGCTCGAGATCCTCGCTCATCCCCATCGATGCCACGCGGAGCCCGAGCTCTGCCCTTAGCGTAGTCACACTCCGAAAGGCCCTGACAGCTCTTTCCCCACCCCCAGGGGGTGCAACGGTCATCAGTCCTTCGACTCGGAGATCTAGACCCCGAAGCCGGTCGACAAGCGCAGGGACCGCTGTCACAGCGACACCGCCACGTCCAGGCGTCTGTGTCGTATCCACCTCGACGAGCACTGCGGCGCCCGGCGACCGCTGTGCGATTGCCTCTCCCTCTTCGTAACGATCAAGACCCTCATAGAGTCCGACGAGATTGCGCATCCGATTGATCTTGTTCCTCTGGATCTCACCGAGAAAATGCCAGCGGATCGGACGACCGGGAATCTCCCGCGCCAGCGCGGTCGCCTTTTGGACGAGTTCGTCCGCATAGTTCTCACCGATGTCGGTGATCCCCGCCCGATAGGCTGCGACCACCGCGTCAAGACCAAAGGTCTTCGTCACGGCGACGACAGTCACCGCATCGATGTCACCACCGGCCCTTGCAATACGCTCCCGGACACTCGCCAGGCGACGGCCGACCTCAGCGCTGTAGCGCTCGAGACGCTCCTCGGAGAGCCGCTTCTCGGGCACTACGAACACTTCTCATTCAATGCGGCCCGATCGCGCCACATCACGAGTGCATGACGCTCCTCATCCTGATGTGCGCGCCACGAATAGAATCGCGCATCACAAGAGGTACAACCCCCGAGTCGCGTATGGCGCTCCACGCCTGCCCGGATGAGCGAGCGGGTGACGCCTTCGACGAGATCGAGCGCATCGCCTCCATCAGCTGTCCGTCCATGAACCGATGCACCGAAACGCTCGACGATCGGTACAAGATCGCCAGGGGAAAATGCATAGCACTCCGGGCCGATCGTCGGTCCAATGATCGCCTCGATTGACCCTGAACCGAGAGCTCGCATCTGGTCAATTGTCTGCTCGATGACCCCGGCAAGTAGGCCCCGCCATCCTGAGTGGACGACACCGATGACTCCCTCGCGACCGATGAGCCCGATCAACGAACAGTCTGCCCCAAGCACTCCGATGGGCACCGAGGGTTGAACCGTGACGATCGCGTCGGCATCAAGATCCAGGGCTCCGACGCGCTGTTTGACAACGACGACGCGCGCACCATGGACCTGATGGACCGATGTCCAGCCATCCATCTCCTTGTACATATCTTCTCGTCCTGAACGAGCCATCGTGGCGCGCTCCTTGGGACGTTGGTCTCCGTCATCGCGCGTCGTGACAACGACATGGACGTCGCCAAAGAGAAGCTCGCTTGGTCTCATCGTGGAGACCGGGTCACTATTTCAAAAAAGACGGTACGTCGAACTCATCGTCCTCGAGGTCGATCTCTCCAACTCCGCCGAAGACGTCGGACGAAGCACCTGTGTTTTCGGTGGCGTGGCGCGCGGGAGAGCCCGCACGATCGAATCCTGCCGCGATCACGGTGACACGTACCTGCTCTCCGAGGCTGTCATCGATGACGGATCCGAAGATGATGTTCGCGTCGGGGTGGGCCACCGCGTGAATCGCCTCCGCTGCCTCGTTTACCTCGAACAGTCCGAGCGACCGCCCGCCGGCGATATTGAGCAGAATTCCACGCGCGCCGTCGATCGAGGCTTCGAGCAGTGGAGAGGTGATCGCGTGCCTCGCCGCGTTGAGCGCACGCCCCTCTCCGCTCGCTGCCCCGATCCCCATGATCGCCGAGCCGGCGTCTTGCATGATCATCTTGACGTCGGCAAAGTCGGTGTTGATCAGTCCTGGAAGATTGATCAGGTCGGTGATTCCTTGGACACCATGAAGAAGCACGTCATCCGCCATCTTGAATGCATCGACCATCGAGGTGTTCGCGTCGGCAAGCGTCAAGAGACGTTCGTTCGGAATGACGATGAGCGTGTCGACCTTTTCCTTCAGTCGTTGGATCCCGGCATCCGCCTGCACCGTGCGGCGTCGACCCTCGAACGGGAATGGGCGGGTCACGACACCAATCGTCAACGCGCCCATGTTCTTCGCGATCTCTGCGATGACCGGCGCTCCACCAGTACCGGTACCACCACCTTTGCCTGCGGTGATGAACACCATATCGGCACCTCTGAGCACCTCTTCGATCTCTTCGCGATGTTCTTCGGCCGAGAGTCGACCGACCTCGGGATCACTACCAGCACCAAGGCCACGCGTTGTCTGTGTACCGATTGCAAGCTTGATGTCAGCGTCGCTCATCATGAGCGCCTGCGCATCGGTGTTTACCGCGACGAATTCAACGCCGCGCAGACCGGAATCGATCATACGATTCACGGCGTTCACACCAGCCCCTCCGACACCGACAACCTTGATGACTGCGATGAAGCTATTTGCCGCGTTCGTCATGATCTCGTTCTCTCCCTGTTGCGTCGCTGCGCTTTCATCTGGCTCTGGCGCGTGGGCCGCTCATTGACTCAACACTCTAGACCGTTGTCTCCGGCACATTTCCGGAGACAGTTCCACCTGATACAACCGCGACAACCCTCTCCTTCGCTCTACGGCTCATCCCCCAGCAGCGGGCCTTGTCGCTTTGACCGGCACCTTCACCAACATTGGCGCCGAACTGAGGACCGGTGATGAGGGCACTCGGAGGTTAATGCTGGTAACACCGGCGAACGAAACATTATTCGCTATCAGGGTGGCGAGCGCCACTACCTTGTCCGATAGGGCGAGTGAGCTGCCGAATATGACGGTCGGACCCGATGTGAGTGTTGCGGTCAGCTCGTCGCCGCTCGAATAGGTCACCTCTCGCACCTTGGGAACGAGCGCGACCGGAAGCGCATCAGCGAGGGCAACCTCGTCAGCAAGCGCCCGGGTCGCATAGTCGCCGGGAGCCGGCATCAGGGCAATCGCACGGAGCCGCACCAAGGCATCTGTGCGCGTTCCTCGAAATCCGAGCGCGCGGCCCGTGGAGTCGAACAGCTCCCAGTGATGGCGACGGATGCTTGCCTCGGCAACCGGGACACGTTCGGTCACGCTGATCGTCACGGACTTTGGCCAGTGGCGCGCAACGACGGCGCCCTTGATCCAGGGAAGGCTCTCAATTTTCGCCGCCGCGACGGCAGGGTTGACATCGATTAGGGGTGGATGGTTGTTGAGACCAGCGATGGAGATGATCGCGCCGGTCGATGTTTCGTGCGCTCCCACCACGGGAACCGATCCGATCGCGAACAGCGAGGTGTGAAGCACCAGAAAAGCACTCGCAATAAACGCAGGCAGAGCGAGAAATGCGGTAACCCGGACAAGATGTCGACGACCGGCGCGCGAAGACCGCCCCTCGTTCGCATCGCCCTCGCGTCTACGAATCGACATCGGACTCTTCGCACCCGATCGATCCCCGATCGACCTTTTCGCCAAATTCACCCGCACTGCTGGTCTCTTTGGTGATACCTGAGGTGCCCTGTTGACCCTCTTGCGCGGCTTTGCACCGGACGATCGTGAACTGTGCGTTGAAGTCTTGCTCGTAGGGTTTGTCTTTCGTGGAGCTGTCTTTCGTGGAGCTGGCCGGCGAGCATTGAGCTTTTCGTCCGCCTTGTCGCTCGACCTCTTTGGAAAAAGGGGCCGCTCGAGCATCACGAACCGAACCCGACCATGCGCAGTTCGGTGACAAGCTCCACTCCCGCTGCGCGCGCGACCTTTTCGCGGACGAGATCGATCAGTGCCTTGACATCGTCTGCACTTCCGGAGGAGTCGACCTGAATGAAGTTCGCATGTTTCGCAGAGACTTGGGCACTGCCGAGACGCAGACCCTTGAGGCCGGCCGCCTCGATGAACCTTCCGGCAGAATCTCCGGCCGGATTGGTAAACACCGAACCGCAGTTTCTCCCTCCAGGCTGGTGCAATCTGCGCCATTTCACGATCTCCTCGAGCAACTCCGCCTGCGCCTCCCCCGGCACACCATGGAGACGGGCCTCGAGCACGATCTGATTGCACCCCACATTCGTGCTCCGGTACGCGCACACAAGGTCCGCGGGGCCATACCACCCGTCGCTTGCCTGATTGAGATCAACCACCCTCGCGCGGATGAGGTTCGACTCGGTCTCAGAGCCATGTCCGCCGGCATTCATGGCCACCGCACCACCGACGCTTCCCGGAATGCCGACCGCCCACTCGAGACCACCCACTCCCGAGGCAACGCTCCTCCTCGCGAGGACGGGGTAGGCCACAGCTCCTCCGGCACCGATGAGGCCAAGTTCTTCATCGATCACAAGGTCGTCGTACACTCCGCCAAGGTGCACGACGAGTCCGGAGAAGCCCGCGTCGGCGACGAGCAGGTTCGAGCCATTCCCGATCACGAGAACCTCGATACCGCTCGCCTGAACCGCGCCTGCGACGCGCTCAAGCGATTCTTCGTCGACGATCTCGACGAAGAGCGCCGCGGGTCCCCCGACGCGATATGTCGTCCGCGGTCCGAGCGGATCGTTCCTGATGACGAGATCACCGATGAGCTCGATACAAGAGCGCACCCGATCATCGACGCGCATCAGATCACCACGAGAGCGCAAGCATCTCGTCAGGAAGACCGGTGAGGTCCCCTGCACCAAGGGTCAGACAGCAGTCTCCGGACCGGAGCTCGCGATGCAAGAAGTCGACAAGGTCGCGGTGCTGCGCGACGAAGGCAACCTTCGTCCCTGAATCGAACTCAGAGACCGCGTCGAAGATGAGTTTTCCAGTGATGCCGGGAATCGGCGCCTCACCGGCCGGGTAGATGTCTGTGACAACGACGAGATCGACCTCGTGGAATGCCCTGCCGAAGGCTCCCGAGAGCTGCTGGACGCGCGAATAACGGTGCGGTTGAAAGACCGCAATGACCCGGTTCCAGCCGCCCTGTCGCGCGGCGCGAAGCGTCGCGGCGACCTCTCCCGGCAGATGTGCGTAGTCGTCGACGAAGGTGATACCTCCTGCCTCGCCGCGGAATTCGAACCGACGTGCAACCCCGGTAAACCGCGAAAGCGCGCGCTGGGCAGAATCAAGCGGTATGCCGAGCCTGAAGACAACCGCGATCGCCGCGGCGGCATTCCGGGCATTGTGCTCTCCCGGTATCGGGAGTTCGAAGTGCCCAAGCGTCGTGCCCGAACGTTCGATGCGAAACTCGATGTGCGCGCGTCCGGTCACAAAGTCGCGGATCCGCAGTTGTGCCGCCTCATTGAATCCATAGGTTGTCGCACCCTTGGGTGCTAGCGACATCGCGACGGGATCGTCAGCGCAGACCACCGCTGCAGTCGCCGCACGCTCCATGAATTGCGAGAATGCCTCCTTAAGCGCATCGAAAGATCCGTAGTAGTCGAGATGGTCCACCTCGATGTTGGTCACGACCGCGATCTCCGACGCGATCTTCAAAAAGGTGCCGTCGCTCTCGTCAGCCTCGACAACGAGCATCTCGCCACTCCCCCAGATTGCGTTGGTTCCAATCTCGTTCACCTCCCCACCGATGAGAAACGAGGGGGCACACCCAGCCTCTACCAGGATCAGCGCAAGCATCGAGGTGGTTGTGGTCTTGCCGTGGGTACCCGAGACCGCGAGCGTGAACCTCTCATGACAGATGGCCGCGAGCAACTCGGACCTCCGAAGCACCGGGATATTTCGCCGCAGCGCCTCTCGATACTCAACGTTCTTCTCGGGAATTGCGGTCGATATTCCAACCAGCTCTGCTCTCTCGACCTGGGCGGCATCGTGTCCAATAGCAACGCCGATGTTGAGCGCGCGCAATCGATCCAGCGCGACGGAGTCCTTGAGGTCACTTCCGCTGACGCGATGGCCCATCGCATTCAACACCGCGGCGATAGCACTCATACCGGCACCACCGATACCGACGAGATGAATCGCCCGCGGAGCCTTCAGATCAATGTGCGCTGTCATCTTGCTTTTCATCACTCCGTCCTAACCGACTTACTTGAGCAACTCGCCGGGCGGTTTTCGCCTCACCACGTTATCGACTAAACCTGCAATGACCCGGGCGGCGCCGCGATGGCCTACCCTGCGGGCTGCCTCGCTCATCGCGCCAAGTCGCGCCCGATCATCAACCAGGTCGATGACGCATTGCACAAAGGCATCGTGGGGGGTCTCGTTATCGAGCAACTTCGCGCCCCCTCCAAGTGCAAGCGACTCTGCGTTCTTTCGCTGGTGGTCATTCGGCGAGTTCGCGATAGGAAGGAGGATCGCTGGAGTTCCGGTGATTGCAAGTTCCGCGACAGTCATCGCGCCGGCTCGACATACCATCAAATCTGCCGCGCTCAACAGCGAATCCATTGCGGTGGCAAACGCCACGCAGCGATAGTGCGGCCCAGAGGGCGAAAGCGCGACCCGGTCAAGCATCTGTGCATAGTTGCGTTCGCCGACGACATGGTAGATGACCACGTCCTCGCGAAACTCGAGCGCCTTCGCGAGGACAAGTCCGAGTTCATTCAGTCGTCCCGCACCAAGCGATCCTCCAACGATCGCGACGAGCTTCGCCTGCTCGGGAACTCCAAGGAGACGCCGCGCTTGCAACCTCTCGCCGAGGCCGCGCGTCACCGCCTCGATTTCGTCGCGCACGGGAGCACCCGTGACCACGGCACGGGGAAGAGGCGTCGAGGCAAAACCGACCGCCGAGAGCCGCGCAAACCTTGCAATCAACCGGTTGGCAAGTCCGGCAGCTGCATCGACGTTCACCACGACGATGGGAACGTTCAATATCACGGCCGCGATCGAACACGGTACGGCGGCATAGCCCCCGACGCTGACGACGACACTCGGGCGCATTCGCGTCATGCGCGCGATCGACCGGAGCGTCGCGGCCAACAGTCCAAGCACGGCCCAGAGGTTGGCGAGGCTCAGACGACGCGATATTCCCCGTCCCGGTAGGAGCCAGATGGCGTATCCGGCATCAAGGACGAGTCTCCCCTCCATACCGCGCCGCGACCCGACAAAACCGATCCTGTCCTTTGTGTATCCGATTGCGATGAGGGCATCCGCGATGGCGAGCGCAGGAAAAACGTGCCCGGCGGTTCCGCCGCCGGTAATGGTGATCGAAGATTCACGCTGGGCCGGCAATGGATACCAGCTAGCGACGCGAGCGACTATCGGGCCGGAAGAACCGGTCCGCAACGGTGCTCATGAGGCGCTGCGCCCGCTCGTTTGGAACGGTCTTGGTACCGCTGTGACGGGCGATGTTGACGAGCAGACCCACCGCGGTGAGTATCGCGATGAGCGACGATCCTCCGAAGCTGAGGATCGGCAGGGGTACTCCCGTCTCGGGCATGACGCTGATCACGCCTCCGATATTGACGATCGCCTGGCCGACGATCCAGGTCGTGAGTGCAAGGGCGAGGAGCGAGGAAAATCGATCGGAGGCATAGGCCGCGACCCTGATCCCGGCAACTCCGATCAGGGCGAAACCAAGCACCACGGCCAGCGCGCCGATAAAGCCGTACTGGTTGCCGATCACCGCGAAGATGAAGTCCGTCTGCGCGTTCGGGAGGAATCCCCATGTCGCGGAAGAGGCGCCGAATCCAGCTCCGGTCACGTGTCCCGAACCGAGCGCGAGGAGTGACTGGACGAGCTGGTACCCAGAGCCGGTCTCGTGCTTGAAGGGCGCGATGAACGACAGCAGACGTTGGCGGCGGTACGAGGCCGAGAGGGCGAAAAGCGTTCCGGCGAAGCTCATCAACAACACCGTGCGGACAAAAATGTGCCGCTCGATCCCAGCTCCGAACAGCAAAACGCAAAAGATCAGCGAGAGCAGGATCGTCGAACCGAGGTCTGGTTGGAGCACGACGAGCAACGCCGTAAGGCCAAACACCGCGCCGAGTGGCAGCACGATATCCGCGACCGCGTGACGGGTGCGCTCGCGCCATGCAATGAAGTCAGCCGCGAATATCGCGAAGATGAGCTTCGCGAATTCGGTCGGCTGGAAGCGCAGAAAGCTGAGGCCGATCCAGCGACTCGACCCACCGGCAGTCTTGCCCGCGACCAGCACAATGAACAACGACCCGATCGCCGCGAGGAGGAGAAGGAGCGAATAACGCCGGACGGTCGAGAGATTGATACGCGAGGCGTACCAGAAGGCGATCAGGCCGATCATCGTCCAGACGATCTGTCGCTCAAACAGCGCAAGGCCCGATCCGTACTGTGCGATGGAAATTACCGACGAGGACGACAGCATGAGGACGAGTGCAACAATGACAAAGATCGCCGAGACGATCTGCAGGGTCGCCGCCTGACGCCGCGCCTGGGCGCGTCCGGTCTCGGGAACACGTGGCAGAAAGTGCCCGAGTACCCGCGAGGTCGAGATCGCCACTAGCACACCTCCCTAAGTCCATCGGCCGCGTCGAGCCGCTCACCAAGCGCCTGCACGGCGCGGACAAAGTCCTCACCCCGCTCTTGGTAGGAGAGATATCGGTCAAACGAGGCACATCCCGGCGAGAGCAGAACGACATCTCCCGGATGGCAAAGACGAAGGGCATTCGCAACTGCGTCGTCCATCGTCGATGCCTCTGATGTCGCGTATTCGGGTGCGAAGATCCCAGCAATCTCCTCTGCGTTCTCGCCAATTGCAACTACCGCGCGAATCTGGTGCGCGTCATGTTGGTCGGCAAAGTCGCGGATTGCGGAAAGATCAAGTCCCTTGTTCCTTCCTCCCGCGATGAGCACGACGGAGGGAAACGCGCGCAGCGCGGCCATCACTGCGGAGGGTGTCGTCGCCTTCGAATCGTCAAAGAAACGCACGCCGTGTATCTCGCGGACAAACTCAACGCGGTGTGACAGCACCCGCGCCTCGCGTAATGCCTGCTGACAGCCGGCTAGATCTGCGTCCGCCTCGAGTGCGCTCGCGAGCGCGGCGAGCGCATTATCGATGTCATGCGGAAGTGCGCGCGCAAGAAGATCGATCCCTCCGAGGTCCCTTTTACGAGGACCCACGAATCGATCCCCGACCGTCCGGTAGTCCGCATCTTTGTGCCCGAAGGTGACGACGCGGGCCCGCGACTCGCGCGCCAAACCCACGATCATTGGATCGTCGAGATTGACAACCGCGACATCGCCTTCATCTTGATTGGCAAAGATCTTCGCCTTCGATCTGCGATAGTCCTCGAGCGAGTCGTGCCAGTCGAGATGATCCTCGGCGAAGTTCAACCAGGTCGCGATGTGAGGATGGAAGGTCTCCGTGAGCGCGAGCTGGAATGACGAGACCTCGGCAACGATGACATCGAGGTCTGTGCGTTCGGCCGCGTCAATCAGCGTTGGGCCGATGTTGCCAGCTGCCGTACTTGCGATCCCCGAGTTGCGCATCATCTCGTCGACCATGGTGGTAACGCTGGTCTTCCCGTTCGTGCCGGTGATCGCGATGATCGGCACCCGTGCAAGGCGCGAGGCGAACTCGATCTCGGAGACGAGTAGCTCTCTCGGGGCGATCTGGTACACCGCATGGCTCGGTGGCACACCCGGGCTCACCACAACCAGTGAACAGGTGGCAATGACCCTCGCGAGTTCCTCCCTTCCTGGTGAGAGGACCAGGTCGATGCCAAGCTCGAGGGCGCGACGGCGCGTCTCCTCTCGCGGCCGGTCCTCGATTGCGACAACACCAGCACCATGACCAATCACCGCGCGCGCGACCGCCTCGCCGGTGTGCGCGAGGCCAATCACGGCAACCCGCCCGGGCATCGGATAAGCGCCTCTATCGATCACGCGGTCCTCAATGCGCGGGCAGACTCAGGAAGTCTGCGTAGAAGACGCCGAGCGCGAGCGCGGAGAAGAGCGCGCCGAGTATCCAGAATCGGATGATCACCGTCGTCTCGGGCCAGCCGAGGAGTTCGAAATGATGATGCAGCGGCGCCATGCGGAAGATCCGACGGTGGAACCCGCGGAACATGAAGATCTGCAGGATCACGGAGAGCGTCTCGAGGACGAAAAGTCCACCGATGATCGGCAACAGGAGAAGAACGTTGAGTTCGAGCGCAAGGCACGCGAGTCCGGTTCCGAGCGCGAGTGATCCGGTATCACCCATGAAGATTCTCGCCGGTGCGGCGTTCCACCAGAGGAAACCCACGCATGCACCGGCGATCGCGATCGCTGCCATCGCCAGGTCGAGCGAGTCGACGACGTGATACAGCGGGTGACGGTACTCCCAGTATCCAATCAGACCAAAGCAACTCGCCGCGAATGCGGTTGCGCCCGCTGCGAGCCCATCGAGACCGTCGGTGAGATTGACCGCATTCGACGAACTGACGATCGAGAGGACCGCGAGGATGATCCATCCGGCGACTCCGAGTTCGAGGCCAGGTCGGTCATAGCGCGTGAAGGTCAACGTCGTGACGAGGTGAGAAAGGTGGATCGCGAGATAGGCAAAGACCGCTGCGACGACGATCTGGAGTGAGAACTTGCCACGCTTTTTGAGTCCTAGGCTGCGGCTGTGATGTACCTTGATCCAGTCATCGAAAAGACCGATCACCGCACTCGCGACGACGGCAGCGACGACGAGTATGCCGCCTGAGGTATAAGGCTCTTTCGTTCCCACGTGTCCAAGCACATAGCCGAGCACCGTCGCGATCACCATCGCGATGCCACCCATCGTGGGCGTTCCCGCCTTTGCGAAATGCAGCGCAGGGCCATCGTGGCGCACCTGCTGACCAATGCGTCGTGTGGTCAGCCAGCGCATCAGGATCGGCGTTCCGAACCCTGCGGTGAGAAGCGCAATGCCACCCGATATCAGTATCGCGATCATAGGAGGCGCCTCGGGTGCTCCGTGACGACAAGACCAAGGCGCGCAAACTCCTCGCGCACTACCTCTCGGTCGTCGAACCGGATCGCGCGATCTACGAACTGCTGGGTGGTCTCGTGACCCTTGCCGGCGACGACAACGACGTCCCCGGGTCGCGCCTGGGAGAGCGCGAGGGCAATCGCGCGCCTTCGATCGGGTTCGATCACCACACGTGCCGAACGGTCGATCCCAGCCCGGATCTCTCCGATGATCACGTCGGGATCCTCGCCCCTCGGATTGTCCGAGGTGAGCACGATGCCATCGGCAAATCTCGCCGCGATCGCTCCCATCGCCGGGCGCTTTCCCCGGTCGCGCTCCCCACCGGCTCCAAAGACCACCAGCAGTCGACCATGTTTGGCCGGATCCTCGCTCGTATGCACATTGAGTCCGTTTCCCTCGAGCGCGGATCGCGCCGCTTGAAGTACCTCCTCGAGCCCGTTTGGCGTGTGTGCATAGTCGACAAGTACCACGACCCCTCCCGCCTCGATCGCCTCGAAGCGACCCGCCACTGGCGGTGCTGCGCTGAGCCCCTCGGCAATCACGTCGGCGCTGATGCCGAGTGTCTTCGCAGCCTTTGCCGCGCCAAGGGCGTTAGAGACGTTGAATCGTCCGCCTAGTCCGAGCTGCACCTGCCGGCCCTCGTAGCGGAACCGACTCCCACTGACACCGATCTTCAGATCCCCCGCGTCGGCGAGCGAGTAGGTTTCAACCGGGATCTGGTGATAGTCAAGGATCCTTCTGCCATAGGCATCGTCCTCGTTGACCACGCCGACGTTCGCGTACTCGGGAGTGAACAGCCTCAACTTCGCCTGGAAGTAGGACTCCATCGTCTCGTGGAAATCGAGGTGATCCTGAGTGAGGTTGGTGAACAATGCGACATCGAAACGCATCCCGGCGACGCGGTTCTGGACGAGCGCATGCGAGCTCACCTCGATCGCCATCGCCTTGCAGCCAGCGTCTCGTTGGCGTGCCAGCGCGCGTTGCAGATGCGGGGACTCTGGCGTGGTGCGCGCGCCATCGAGCGTTCCGAGCACTCCCGTACGCCATCCATTTCGCTCGAGGATCGAACGCAAGAGATAGGTTGTGGTGGTCTTACCGTTCGTTCCAGTCACCCCGATCGTCTTCATCGACGAGGAGGGGTCACCGTAGTAGGCACACGCGGCGCGCGCCATGGCGATCCGGGAGGTGCCCGGCGCAACAACGAGCTGCACGGCGCCGGATACCTTCTCGGTGATCGAATGTTCACAGATGAACGCCGTTGCACCAGCCAACGCGGCGTCGTGGGCAAAGTCATGACCGTCGACGTGCCGACCGACGATGCAGCAGAACAGCGCGTCCAACGTTGCCTCGCGATGGTCAAAGACGACATCGGAGATCTTCATGCCATCAGCCGATCCGAGCACGCACAGCGGCTCGACGCGATCGATGATCGTCTCGATGCGGATATGACGCTCCTGGCCGTTCAATGTGTGCTGGCTCATCCCTGGGACGCCGTTGCACACTGGATCTGTGAGGCCTTGGAACGCACCGGAGGGGCGATGTCGAAATGCCGCAGCGCATATCCCATGATCTGAGCAAAAACCGGGGCTGACACCGAACCACCATAGATGGGTGTTGGATGGTTAAACACGACAACGGCCGACAATTTCGGCGCCTCAGCTGGCACAAATCCGACGAACGTCGCATTGAAGTCGCCCGGAATATAGCCAGCCGCGCTCGGAACCTGCGCCGTACCGGTCTTTCCGGCGACGGTGTATCCGGGAACGCAAGCTGAAACCGCGGTGCCGTCTTGAACGACACCCTCAAACATCGGAACCATCTGCGAGGCCGTCCGGGTACCGATCGACCGGCGCGAAGGCGCGGGCGCGACTTGCGTCTCGACGCCGGCCGAGTTCACCACCCCGTTGACGAGATGCGGGGCGACAAGCACGCCACCATTCGCGATCGAGTTGTACGCATCGAGCACCTGCATCGGCGTCACCGCCTCGCCGGTACCGATCGCCATCGATGGAGCAGTCGCCCCCTCCCAGGTTGAGGAGGGACTGACGAGTCCAGCGGACTCACCGGGCCAGTTGAGACCCGAATAGCTCGTGAACCCGTAGGCCTTGAGCGCCTCTCCGAGTCGAGTCGGACCGAGAAGGCGACCGATCTCGATCGTGCCGATATTCGATGACTGGGCGAGGATGTCCTTGACCTGCAGCGTCTCGGTGGGATGGATATCTGCATCTTGAAAGGTGTATCCCCCGATGCTCAACGAATAGGGAACGACAAATGGCGTGGTCGGCGAGATGAGTCGATAGTGCAGCGCATAGGAGACCGTCGCGATCTTCATTACCGATCCCGGCTGATAGACGGCGGTGACCGCAAGATTCGAGGGCGCAGGGCCGATCGGCCCCGAACTCGCGCAGGCGCCGTTGCGCAACCGGCAGAGGTCGACCATCGCAAGGATCGCCCCCGAATGGACGTCTTCCACTACGGCGATACCACTCGATGCGTGGGAGATCACCATCTCTGCAGCGACGTCTTTCGTCACCTCGACCTGGAGGGGTTCGTCAAGAGAGAGCACGAGGTTCACGCCCGCAATCGCGCGCGACAATACCTCGGGCTGGCCCGGCAACTGGACTCCGCCCGGGGCGAGCGGGATGACCTCGGTACCGGTTTTCCCCGCGAGTTTTGAGTTGTACTCGTATTCAAGACCGGCATCGCCCTGACCAGAACCATTCACTGTACCGAGCACCGGTTGGAAGATCGAGGCGCCTGGAGAGACGCGCACGGTGTCGATCTGCGTGCTGATCCCCGATACGCCGAGGTTCAGCGCCAGACTGTTCACCGCCGCGCTCACCTGTCGCGCGAGGACGACGTAACCATTCTGCTGCCGCAACAGCGGATAGAGCACCGCCGCACTCCGATGAAGGATCGAACTGAGCTGATTCGCGAGACTGTGTGGGTCACTGATGAGAAAGTCATCTGCGATCACGTCATAACGCGGAACCGAAAGCGCGAGCAGGTCTCCGTTGTGGTCATAGATCGAGCCGCGCACGCTCTGCAGCGTCACCGTCTGGTCGAGTTCGCTCTTTGCCTGCAGTGCGTACCTTGAACCATTGAGGATCTGCACCCGCCCGAGCAACAGCGCGAGCAGACCAAAGATCGCGACGAAGACGAGGGAGAGCTGGTGATAGCGCTTGAGGATCCGCTGCTTTCTCGGTTTGACGGCGCGATAGGCATCAACGCTTGACACCAATGGACTCCTTGCCCTTGTCAGCGACGGTCGGTCCCGGAAGAACCGGGGTGAGATATACCACGCTCTGTGGCGTGATCATTCCCAGTCGGTGTTCGGCAAGCTGCAATATCCGCGCCGGGGCTTCGAGCTGCGCCCGGTTGAGGAGCAAGTTCTCGTTCGTCTGAGTCGCACTGGCAAGCTGGCTCTGGAGATAGTCGAGCCGGATCTGCTGGGTTCCGAGAAAGTTCTGTCCCATGCCGATGACGAAGATCCCCGCGACAACAAACGCCGTAGCGAGAAGCAACATCGCCCGTGCGCGGCGTCGACCGGTCGAGGGCTTGATCTCGCCCGAGGGGACTACAACAAGGCGTCGACGATGCTCGACTACCTCGTCGATACGCGGCGCGGCGGTTTGCCGCGAGGCTCTCCCTCTCGCCGATCCGGTCAGCGCCACGAGATCCGCCCAACTGCCTCTTTCGGATCAAGCCGCTCGGCGACGCGCAGCCGCACGCTCTTCGCGCGTGGGTTCGAGGTGATCTCCTCGTCGGAGGCCAGGCGCGCACCACGATTGAGCAAGCGCAACGAAGGCATGGCACCGCAGACGCAGGGAAGACCGGGAGGGCACTGGCATCCGCCCGTCGAGCCGTAAAGAAGGTGGTCCTTGGTGATCCGGTCCTCTCCCGAATGGTACGAGAGCACGATGATCTTTCCACCAGGAGCGAGAAGGGCGATCGCGTCGTCGATCGCGTTGCCGAGCACATCGAGCTCCTCGTTGACCACGACGCGCAACGCCTGGAAGACCCGTCGGGCGGGATGACCGCGTCGTCTGGCGGGCATCGGAATCACCCGGGAGACAAGTTCCGCGAGTTCAAGCGTCGTTCGCACGGGGCGCTCGGCGATGACCGCACGGGCGATCCTTCGGGCAAATCGTGTTTCGCCGTGTTGAAAGAACAACGCTCCAAGCTGTTCCTCAGATGCAGCGTCGAGGTACTCGGCAGCTGTCTGACCCCTGCTCGGATCCATCCGCATATCAAGCGGGCCATCGTTCCTATAAGAGAAACCGCGCGAGGGCGTGTCGAGTTGATACGAACTCACCCCGAGGTCGAACAGCACCGCAGAGGTTCCCGAGCCAGCGAGACCCTCCTCGCGGGCGATGCGCGAGATTGCATCAAAGCGGGCATGATGGATCGACACCCGATCGTCAAAATCACGCAGTCGCTCGCGCGCGACGCGGACCGCGATCTCGTCCTGATCGAGACCGATCAGCCTCCGGCCGGGAAAGCGCCGAAGAATCGCCTCCGCATGTCCCGCACCGCCGAGTGTCGCATCGACTACGGGAAGTTCCGGTGTGTTGTTCATCGCGCGAAGAACCTCTTCAAGCATCACCGGCACGTGCACGAAGTTTTCACGCATCAGCAATCCTCCGGTCCCCGCAGGCAGGAGGGACGTCCGGCGCGCTGGGCCGAAAGCGACGAAGAGGGTTGTGGTCTTATCGCCCAGAGCGGCGACCGGAGGATTGCTGATGCGTGAAACATGGGTGGCCAATCGGCGAGGGAGAGAGATGTCCGAGAGGACGCCAGAGACCGAACGAAGGTGAGCGGGAAAGGGAGGAGCGAGGGCGATGTTCGCGGACCGGGCGGGCGCGCGAAGGATGGGGACATCCACAATCAGTTCCCTGCCGGGATCGCGCTCGAACGCGCTTCGCCGAGGTCTTTCTCTTCCCAGCGGAGCGGGGACCACAGCTCGACTCGGTTGATCATTCCAATGATCAGCACCTCGTGTTCAAGTTCAGCAAGGCTGCGTAGGTTCGCTGGGATCGGCATTCGGCCCTGTCGGTCGACCTCGACCTCAAAGACCGCAGATGCCCACTCGCGGACCACATTCCGCGACACTGGATCTGCGTCGGACTGTGCCTGGCGGATCTCGACCTCGCGCTCGAACTCCTCCGCGGTCCAAAGGGCGAGACAGCCTTCGAGGTGACTGGTGAGATAGCCGGGTCGTGAGAAGTGCACACGCAACTTGGCAGGGAGAATCACTCGACCCTTGAGGTCAAGTGCATGCTCATACCTTCCAAAGAACCGCGAACCAAGTGACAACGAGGGTGCCCTCTCTTCGTCGGTGGCGGTCCCAAACGAGGTCGCTCCCACCTCGATCCACCACTTTGCGCCACTCTATGTGTTTTTACCGCCATTTGCAACCACCAAGGGGCAATGATGTGACACAACCGCGCAAGATGGGGGGTGCAATCCCGGGGGCCAACGACCCACGTTCCAGGGCGACGGTGCGATTCGAAACCGATACCTCAATTGCACCCGAAGCGACCTAGATCCCAATGGATGCGTCGAGCGACCTCTGCTCGCAATCGAGCGCGGACCCCTGGCAGCCAGATTCGGGAAGACCCTGTGAGCGCGGACCCGATTGCATGCCAGGGTGGCCTCTTGACGGCCAACTCCCGCCCTAATCGGGCTGGTGACCCCCGAGAACCGAGAGAAACCGCTCGGATAGCTGATCGCGGGCTGCGTCGACCGTTCCAACCACGTCTTCGAGAACCCGCCGGAGTGCCCGTTCGCTCTCTGGATCCGGTGCAAGCAGACGTGCGTCTCGCGCGGCATTCGATCCAAGTTGGACGAGCGTGAAGTACCACGCACCGGAACGGATCCTCCGCTGCGACAGACCCATGACCTTTTTCCCATCGAGGGTCACCTCGCCGGGTCCAAGCCCTGCGAAACAGCTCATCTGCGCAGAGGGCGTCATTGTCATTGCGGCGCGATGCACCTCAAGGAGTGACGGGTCACATCCAATCGCACAGAGCGCCTCTATCCACATCTCACCAACGACGTAGGCACCCTTTCGAATGTCACGCAGATATCCCGGATCATCTACGGGAACAAAGAGGTCGATCCAGAGAACCTCGTCGGGTTCGATCACCAAACCACCGCCGCCACTCATCCTGCGGACGGTCTCGAAGCCCTCCGACCTCGCCCTGGCCACCTGGCAATCACCGAACTGCTGCATCGATCCGAGGACAATCGCGCGATCGTCTGGGTGACAGACGACAACGCTAGGTCGATCACACTCAGGGAGCGTGCCGGCGAGCTCGGCACAGGGCCCGTGTCGCATGACCAACTCAAAGCTGTGACCCACCGGGTGAAACATCGACACATCATCGTCCTCGGCCAAAGCCGGTGAATTGCGCATACCGATTCATCGGTCCCAGAACCTAATGGATCCGGGAGGCGTTGCGGACGTCCACGAGGATGCCGGGCATCTGGTATCTGGGCGCTCGGGTGGGACCGGCCATTGCGCTTTGTGGATTGGGCTCTAGACGGCTGCGAGACGCGCCGGAGCGACGTAAAGCTGCCACTCCTCGCGAAGGTCACCACTCGCGGCAAGTAGCCAGACGCCCGATCTGGGAACCCGGGGAGTCCGTCTCAGGGTAAAGGCGGTCTCTTCGAGGAGATGGTCCTCTTTCGTCGTGTTGCATCGTTTGCACGAGGCGACCACGTTGTCCCAGGTGTGCGCTCCACCGCGGCTCCTCGGGACGACGTGGTCGATGTTCTCTGCCGCCGCCCCGCAGTATTGACATCGATGCCCATCTCGGGCGAAGACACTGCGGCGCGTGATGGCGACACGCGTCTGGCGCGGCACCTTCACGTAGTGAACGAGACGGATCACGGAGGGCTCTGGGAGCGCAGCGCGTTCGGAATGAAACTCGAACCCGGTCGAGTGGAGAATCTCTGCCTTGTCATCGATAAACAGGATCAACGCGCGCCGAGACGGGACAACGCACAGCGGCTCATACGATGCATTCAGCACGAGAGCACGCCCGATCATGTCAGGCCCGATTACACATGGGATCGAGAACAACACGCATTGAAAGTGAGGTTAGTGCGTGATCATTCGGACCCCGTGACTTTCTCACGCGATTTTCCGCATCATTTGGCACCACTCGAGATAACCAACGAGGTCCTCTTCGCTTATCGATGCGTCCGTCGATCCATATGCCGTCTCAAGGCGAAATCCGATCCAACGCCAATCGGGCAACGGGAGGAAAGGCGCCACACTCCACCAACGCGAACGCACGAGTCGTCTCGCAGTGACAATCGCGATCAACCAGAGCCTGGGTCGCCGCACCAGCGCAAGGATCAGGAAGATCACGCCCAGATTCGCGACGCGATCATCCGAATCGGCCGCAGCCGGAGCCAAAGACACGGGTCAGTGTTGCTGAAAGAATCGTGAGCGGAGTCGTTGGGCGAGCGAGGCAATGTCATCACCGAGTGCATGGTGGTCATTTGCGCCATCGAGCCCATGCGAATGGCGAATGCTGCGCTCAAACATCACCGCCGAGACAAGCATGATCAGAAAACCGAAGGTGGCAAGGATGAGCGAGGAACGGAACGAGATGACAATGATCGCGAATCCGGCAATGAACAACGCCACCGAAGCACGGAGCGAGCGCGAGACAAACGAGCGTGGCCCCCGATCACGACCAATAAAGCCGCGGTCGTGCTCAAAGAGCTTCTTCTCCATCTCGTGGAGAATGCGCTGTTCGTCCTCTGAAAGCGGCACCCTCTCGCCTCTCTTGCCTCATACGCGCCCACCCAACCGAAGGCGACAACCCACTCCAAGGCGCCAGATCGTCCCTCCCGAACGCCCCGTTCCGCCGTCTTATCTTCGCGCTACCCGCCCGACGAAACAACGGCACCTCACCTCTTGGCACTTAAACCTAGCGCGAGACGTCGTTGGCTCGGTCGCGGCTACATGAAAAACGGCTCTCAGGGAATCGGTCTCCTCTTATTCTCTTCGCCGCGAGACATTCTGCGACCGAGTACCGAGAGCGGATCGAGGGCGCGGTCACCAAACCTGCGACGGATCTCATCGGTCGTCGCATCGAGGTTGCCGCGAAGCTCCGCCTGACTCTCCTCGTCCGCCTCGGTCTCCCCGCCAAACAGTGCGAGCTGCTTTGTGGCGCCACTGTCTTGATCCACAAAGTTCGACAGGTGGACACCGAGCAGGCGGATGCCACGGTCACAGGCGATCGAATCGAGCAGGGCGACTGCGACATCGGCGATCTCGGCGCCGCTACGGAACGGACGGTCAAACGTCCGCGAATGCGTAATGATCTCTAGATCGCGATACCGGATCTTCAACGAAACCGTTCTCCCCGGAGCGCCAGTCTGTCGCGAACGTGCCGCGACTGAGGAGGAGAGCTCACGTGTCCGACTGGCGAGCTCGTTTGGATCATACAGATCACGTGAAAAAGTTGTCTCCGCTCCGATCGAACGCGTATCCCGACTCGACTCGACACGACGGGGGTCGATCCCCTCGATGAAATTCACAATGACTTCGCCCTGTCGCTCCCCGAGCAGCCGGCGCAGTCGTTGCCGCCCGACTTCAGCGGCATCGGCGATACTCGAGATTCCGACCGCCTGAAGTTTCGCCATCGTCTTTGGGCCGATCCCCGGCAACGCACGTAGCGAATGCGCGTAGAGGAACGCGATCTCGTCTTCGCGGGGAATCACACATACTCCAAGGCCCTCTCTCACCACAGGACGTCGCGGCACCGAATTGCTCAGGCTCACACTTGGCTTTGCAGCCTTTGAGGCGAGCTTTGCGATGAGTTTGGTCCGCGCGACGCCGACCGAGCAGGTGAGCCCAAGCTCACCTTGCACCGTCGTCCACAACTTCCAAGCTATCTCGGCACTTGCACCGAAAAGACCATGCGCTCCCGAGACATCGATGAATGCCTCGTCGAACGCGATCGGTTCAAATTCGGGGGTGACACGTTCGATGATCTCGAGTAGCCGTCGATTCATCTCACCATATCTTGCGTGACTCGGTGAACGGAATACTCCGTCTGGGCAGCACCGCATTGCCTCGGCCGTCGGCATCGCAGCATGAACGCCATAGGCCCGTGCCTCATAGGAGGCTGAGGCGACAACGCCGCGACGAGAGGTTCCGCCAACGATCACCGGGCGCCCTTTGAGTTCCGGATCGTCAACCATCTCTACGGCCGCAAAGAAACAGTCCATGTCGAGATGCAAGAGGTCCAGCGCGTCCTCTTCCTGGGGCTGCATCAATTCCTCAGTTGGTCAGTCCGATGCGTCGAAAGGCCTCGGCAAACTGAACCCCCGCGTGCCGACCAGCCTGTTCGGCGCGCTCGCGAACGACCAGACGGAACCACTCGCTTGTCTCGCCGAGCTGGCTCTGATGACAAAGGATTGCCTCGGTTTTGGCCTCGATGGTCGCGGTGATATCGACAGAGATGTTTGGCGCGAGCGATCCGGACATGTACGCGACATCGACCGTTGTTGGATCGCCGGCATCCGGAAAGTACAAAGGGGAACGCGCCGCGGGCGCGGCCGCGTCAAGGGCCGCGAACCCGACGCTGCGGTGATCATGATGATTGAAGTAGTGCTCGCCAAAAAACACCGCTGTGGGATCGGGGCAGACCAACACCGGGGGTCGGATTGACCTGATGATGCCGACGAGATCGCGCCGCAGCGACAGGTCATTCTCAAGTTCTCCGTCACCGTAATTGAGTTGGTGGACCGAGCGTACGCCGAGAATCTCCTGTGCTGCCTTGAGTTCGTGCGCGCGTCGCTCGACAAGCCCCGCGACATCTTCATCGAACCTTGACGAACCCTTATCACCGAGCGCGCAGATCACGACGTGGACTTCGCAGCCCGCACCTGCCCATCTCGCGAGTGTTCCTCCCGCCGCAACATCAGAATCATCGGGATGGGCAAAGATCGCAAGTGCGCGTTCTGGTACCTCCTCGAGAAGTTCTGTCGGCATCAGTCGGATCCACTCTTGGTTCTTGACTGACGGTGCTGTTTGGGTTCGGTCTCTTTTTGTAAGAGGTCTGCTTCGCGCGCGAAATCCTTGGCATCGACAAAATCTTTGTAGACGCTTGCAAACCGAAGGTAGGCAACTTCGTCGAGGTCACGAAGTCGGTCAAGCACCGCTACTCCGATGCGCCTGCTCGGAACGGACGGGCCGATCGTCGCCAACGTAGCCTCGACAACGTTGGCGAGCTGTTCGATGTCACTCTCGTCGACTGGTCGGTTCTTGCAGGCCGAACGCACTCCAGCGACGAGCTTCTCGCGCCGAAACGGTTCACGCTCGCCTGATCGCTTTTCCACGAGGATCACCGGGCCACTCGAACGCTCAAAGGTCGTGTAGCGGTACCCGCATGCAAGACACTCGCGGCGACGACGCACCGCAAGACCCTCTTCGACCTCACGCGAGTCGACCACGCGGTCTTCAAAGTGAGCACAACTCGGACAACGCACAGCTGAAGGCTATCTGCTGCTCCGGAGCGAATAGAACCTACGAACATAAAGTTCTGACAGAGTGATCGTCCGGATCAAGGAAGCAAGAGGTGTTCGCCCGGTATCGGATTCATGCTCTTGATCTGCGCGCCAAGCTGCGTGACGAGCGCGCGAGGATCTCCGTTGGGGAAGACCCGCGTGGCAATCGACCACAGGGTGTCTCCGACCCGGACGGTATAGCGATAGCCTCCGGCGACCGGGACGCTGCCGGCAATGGCGGTCGGAGACCCTTGATGCGCATCTGCAATCGCACTCGCCGCGGAGAGTCCGCCAAAGAGCGCAACTCCGAGGATCACGCAACTGACAAAACGACGCAGACGATAGCGAGGGGCAACAATCGAGATGGGCCTCTCGGCGTGGGAGTTCACTCGAACGTCCATGCGCCGCGGCGCATACGTTACCCCGGCTGGCAAGGCGCTCTGTTTTGCGCTGGCCCCATACGACAGCGGTGCAAAGCGGAGTGGACTGGCGTGGGATGGGAGGTGGCGAGATGCCAAAGGGGCTACCCGGGGAAAGGTCATCACGACCTCGCGACGCGCGATCACCGGGGGCGGCGGGTGCCAGGCCGGACTCTCACTCTCAGCAAACTCCCCACTGGCCTCAAGTTCCGCAAAGATCGGATCTGCAAAGAGTGGCTCGCGCAGCAGCCGGAGATGGCTATTTTGGAGACGATCTCCCTGGAAGCTGCGCCTTTTGCCCGCGACAGGTCGACGCGGAGCCAAATTACGGTGCGGGTATGCGATCGCAGCCATCTCTACCTCCGTCGAGCTTTCTCGAACAGATGTTCGAGTATTCTTCCTGTATCGTTTCACGAACACCTGTTCGCTGTCAAGAAACTATCGAACAGGTGTTTCACGAACGAATGTTTGCATTTTGATGTGTCAATCGACTACGGTGCAGCCCGGAGGCGCATACGCCCAGACTGAGAGGCCACAATGACCGTTGCCACCCTGACCGGAAAACGCCGACAGATCCTCGAGTTCATCGCCGAGCACATCCAGCGCAACGGATACCCCCCTTCGGTGCGCGAGATCGGCGAGGCGGTCGGACTGAGTTCGTCATCGACCGTGCACACCCATCTCCAGCTCCTCCAGCGCGAGGGATTCTTGCGGCGCGACCCGACAAAACCGCGTACCCTGTCGGTCTCGTTTGAGCCGATCTCGGGAGCCGCCATCTCCACCCGGCCGGTCGCGAACGTGCCACTGCTTGGAAGCGTTGCTGCCGGAACCGGCGTGCTCGCCGAGGAGAACATTGAAGAGGTACTCCCGATCGCCGAAGATCTGACCGGCCCGGGACAACTGTTCATGCTGAGGGTGCGGGGAGATTCGATGATCGGCGCAGGAATATTCGACGGCGACCTCGTTGTCGTTCGCTCGCAGCCAGAGGCAAACGAGGGGGAGATCGTCGTCGCGGGTATCAACGATGAGGAGGCAACCGTCAAGACCTATCGGCGACAGGGTGCCAAGGTGATTCTTGTTCCCTCGAATCCCGACTTTGAACCGATGAGCCTCGATGCAAACGAGGTGACGATCTATGGAAAGGTCGTCACCGTTCTTCGACGTCTCTGACCCGACACAGAGCGCCCACCGGACGCGCTTTCGGCACGCCCCATCACAGTTGACCGGTTACGCGTTCCTCGAGATGGTGACGCCGAGCACCTCGGCAAGCGCTCGCTGCACGCGTTCGAGTTCTGCGCTTTGGACATACTCACCCGCACTGTGTGCAACAAGTGGATCCCCCGGTCCAAAGTTCGCTGCGGGAATATTGCGCTCTGAGAAATACGCGACATCGGTCCACCCGATCTTTGCAAGTGGTGCTGCACCGCTTGCGTCCACCAGTGACTGCAGCAACGCATGATCAAGCGAGGGCCGCGCCGCTGGCGCGGAATCGATGAGTTCGATGTCGTCACCGAGCGCGCGGTCGATTGCAGGTTCGAGATAGGTCACCAGCGCCCCAAGGGCCTCATCGATACCTCGGTCGGGCGCGAACCGATGGCTCAGCGAAAGCGTCACTCGATCCGGAATGACATTTCCCGCAATGCCCCCTTCGACCGACGTTGCCTGTAGAGTTTCGCGATACGTGCATCCGTCGATCACGGGCGAACGCTCAACAAAGCTCTCAACCCGGTCGAGCACACGCGTGAGACGATGGATCGCGTTGATTCCGGTCCACGGACGCGCCGAGTGGGCCCGCTCCCCCGTGAGCACGACACGCACGCGAATCACGCCCTGGCATCCCGCCTCGATTAACGCATTCGTCGGTTCGAGAAGCACCGCGACATCGGCGCTCAACAGTTCAGCATTAGACGCGCTAATCGCATGGAGGCCCGAGTATTCGCGCGCGATCTCCTCGCAGGTGTAAAAGATCAAGGAGACATCGTGTTGTGGTTCGACCATGCGCTCGGCAAGGTCGAGCATGATTGCCAGACCGCCCTTCATGTCCGCGCTGCCGCATCCATAGAGCCTGTCGTCGCGGATCTCGGCACCGGCATTGCCGTTCGGAACCACGGTATCGAGGTGACCGGCCAGTGCGACACGAGAACCTCGACCGAGATGCGTGCGCGCGACGACGTTGTCTTCGATGCGCACGGTCTCGAATAGCGGTAACTCCCGGAGTCTTTGCTCGACGAGATCCGCGAGCATTCGTTCCTCGCGACTCACGGACGCGATGTCAACGAGCCGTGCAGTCTCTCTCAGAAGATCGCTCATCTTGATCACTTTACGCAGCGAGGTGCATACCCGAGCGTGCGTGACTCACAATTGGGAGGGGTCGCAATGCCGTGTTAATACGAGTGTCAACGAAAGAGGCGATCCGCAACGAGTTCGAGCCGCTCGTCCGGGGCAACGAGCGCGACCCTGAAGTTGCCGATTCCCGTCTGTCCGTAGAACTCACCGGGACTGACGAGAACTCCTCCGCGGGCCGCGAGTGCGCGAGTCAGTCCCCATTCGGGTCCCTCTCCCGTCTCCATCTGGCCTCCAAGACCGTCTTCGGGTGCCTGTACCCAAAGATAGAAGCCCCCCTTCGGAATCGACGCGGAGATGCCGAGATCGTCGAGGATCGCCGCAAAACGCAACAGCCGACGGCGGTAGCGGTCGCGCTGGACGCGCACATGGTCATCGTCTTCGAGCGCGACCGCGCCTGCGAGCTGGACCGGTCCCGGCACCATGAATCCCGCATGACGTCGAACCTCGATGAGATAGTGCACCAGTTCCGGGTCACCGGCAAAGAATCCGACACGCAGTCCCGCGCAGTTCGATCTCTTCGAAATCGAGTGCACCGCGACGACGCCCTTGAGCCCGTGCTCGAGGATCGAGCGCGCCGGGCCATCCCAGGTGAACTCGCAGTAGCACTCGTCCGAGAACACGGGGATCTGATGTCGACGTCCCCATTCGGCAACGCTCTGAAGGTCATCAAGCGCACCCGTCGGATTCGACGGACTATTCGACCAGAGACACAGCGCACGTTCAGCGTCGGACTCCTCGATCGCCTCGAGCGCGAGCGTGCCGTTCGCGCGTGCCGGCACCGCGACCGCGCGGCATCGGGCGAGCAAGGCACCCATCTCATAGGTGGGGTACGCGGTAGCGGGATGCAAGACGGTGTCTCTTTTGGGATAGCGAAGCTTGAGCCACTGGGGAATTCCAGCGACGAGTTCTTTGGTGCCGATGCACGCAGCGAGTTGATCGTGCTCCACCTTAACCAAAAAGCGCCGTTCCATCCAGTCACGCGCCGCCTCCAAAAGTCGCGCGCTTCCGATTGATGCCGGATAGCCGCGCTCTGCCGCGGATGAGGCGAGCGCCTCGATCACTGCCCCCGGCGGTGGGTCGCACGGTGTCCCGATGGAGAGGTCGACGACTCCCCCGTCAAACGCGGCTGCGACACGTTCGATCGGCGCAAGTCGGTCGTAGGGATAGGTCGGAAGATCAAAGGGAACAGTTGGCTCTGTCGCGACGGTCTTCAATCGTTCACTCCCTCGACTCTTGACAGACTACTCGGGCCCTTGTGCTGTACAAACTGCACGAAGCGCCGCCGCGCCGTCTCATCGAGGCGTGCCCTCAAGACTAAATGATCTCCCGCGTCGATGAGGTCAATCACCTCGCCCGCCCGATGAATGGCTGCAATCACGTCGCCGCGGTCATAGGGAATCTCGAGATCGACGGCGCGGTCCGCAATCCGCAACTGTTCGGCGATTGCGACAAAGACCTCGTCGATCCCCTCTCGCGTCATCGCCGATGCCGCGACCGACCCCGGATAGGCGCTTGCAAACAAGGTTGCGCTCGCGCGCGCGATGTCAATCTTGTTGAATACAAGAAGTTCCGGTACATCATCGGCTTCGATCTCGGCGAGAACTGAGCGCACCGCCTCCATCTGCGCCTCGGGATTGGTCGCCGAGGCGTCGACAACGTGGACGAGAAGGTCTGAATCTGCTACCACCTCGAGTGTCGAATGGAACGAATCGACCAACTGATGGGGAAGCTTGCGCACAAAACCGACCGTGTCCGAGATGAGGAACGGCTCTCCACCGGGCAGCGCGGCACGGCGCGTACGTGGATCGAGAGTCGCAAAGAGCCGGTTCGCGACGAGCACGTCAGACGAGGTCATGGCATTGAGCAGCGTGGACTTGCCGCTGTTGGTGTAACCCACCAGCGAGACACTGCGCAGAGCTCCGCGCCGACGCGATCTGCGCTGAGTCTTGCGCGTCGCCTCGAGGTTGCGCAGGTCGAGTTCGAGCCTGGTGATCCTTCGCATGATGCGCCGACGGTCGCTCTCGAGCTGGGTCTCGCCAGGACCACGGGTTCCAATCCTTCCGGCCTGCTGGGAAAGTCCCGTGCCACGTCCGCGCAGCCTCGGCAGCCGATAGCGCAGCAGTGCAAGCTCGACCTGCGCGCGACCCTCTTCGGAACGGGCATTCTGGGCAAAGATGTCGAGGATCACGGCCGTGCGATCGATTGCGGTACGCCCGAGAATCTTTTCGAGATTCCGCTGCTGGGCGGGGGTAAGTTCATCGTCGAAGACGACGGTGTCGGCATCGACCGCGAGACACAGCTGATGGAGCTCCTCTACCTTGCCCTTGCCGATCAGTGTGGCGGGATCGAGGCTCTCGCGACTCTGGATGATCCGCGCCGCCTCGTCGGCTCCCGCCGTATCGATCAACAGGCTCAGTTCGTCGAGACTCGCCTCCACCTCATCTTGGGTGCGCGGCCAGCTAATCACGCCGACGAGCACGATTCGCTCGCGGAAACTGCGCTCGATCAGCGTCACTGATGATGGCCCACTGCAAGATGGAGCGACTCGAGATCATGCACGGTGAGCGAGACCGAACCAACGCGCCGCGCCGAACCGGTGAGGATGACCCCGGGAGTGTCTGGCTGGCCGACTAACTCGACAGTGACATCACCACCCGGATTGTGCACCTCGACACGCCCGTCGACAAGTCCCGCAAGGTGCGCCGCCGCGACCGCTGCACACGATCCAGTTCCGCACGCGAGGGTCAATCCCGCGCCTCGTTCCCATGTATCAACGCTGATCCGCGCGCGGTCGCCGCGCGTCGTGGCGAGTTCAACGTTCTGCCCGCCGGGCACAACGCTCTCAAGGCTCGGGCCGATCACTGCAACATCCATGCCGTCGTCGACGGTCGCGACAAGCACGAGATGGGGATTTCCGATATTGACGCTATAGGCGGTCCTCGTCGCAGTATCGAACTCTGGAGAGCGCACAATGCTCGCCTCGCCCATCTCGACGCGGATCTCGCCGCGGCCGATTGCATCTGTGACAAGAACCTGCGCGTGACTCGTTCCGACGATGGTCTCGACAAGCAGCTGGTTCTTGTCGATCATCTTTTCGTGAAGAGCAGCGAGTACCGCGCAGCGGATTCCGTTGCCAGAGGTCTCGGCGATCGAGCCATCTACATTTCTCAGCTCCATGAAGAGATCGCCGCCGCGCATGGGAGAAGAGAGCCGCAAGAGTCCATCCGCTCCGATTCCAAGGTGGCGGTCGCACAGCGCCCGCGCCTGCGCTGCATCGAATCTCAACGCTCGTGGGAGATCGATGAGAACAAGAAAATCGTTGCCGAGTCCCTCATATTTGCGAATCGTCAGCGGTTCCATCTCGCCATTGTCCCACGACAATTCGCGGTATCCGCCGGCCTCTTTCCTCATTTGGTTGTGGTCGGAGAGCTGGAGAGGAGCGAGAGATCGAGGTGATCGACAAGATCCTCGTCGAGCGCGTCCATCCACTGCACTCGGGGATCGCGTCGAAACCATGCCTTCTGGCGCCTCGCAAAGCGTTTCGTTCTCGCAATGATCAGTGCGATCGCCTCCTCATAGGTCGTCCGCCGTTCGAGAAATTCGATCAGTTCACGATATCCAAGCGCCTGCGCGGCCGTTCTCGAGAGTGGCCCGACGCGTCTCACGATCTCTGCCACCTCCTCGGCAAAGCCCTCCTCGAGCTGGACGAGGAGCCGGCGCTCGATGCGCGAGGCGAGTTCGTCCCCAGACATCTCCAGCCCGACGATCGGCACCTCGCTCGATGCGTATACCGCCATCCCCGATCCAAACGTACTGAACGGACGACCACTTCCGAGCGTCACCTCAAGTGCGCGGAGGATGCGTCGAAGATTGGTCGCGTTGATCCGCTCCGCAGCAACCGGATCGAGCTCTTTGAGTTCGACATAGAGCGCTTCGACTCCCCCCGGTGCTTGCGCGCGCGCGGCAAGATCCGTGGCGATCTCCGCGTAGCGTCCGGCAAGATCGAGACCGTCGACCGCAGCTCTTTGATAGAGCCCGGTACCCCCGACATAGATCGCGCGATGACCACGGCCTTCGATCTCTTTTTTTGCGAGCAGAAACGCGTGCTGAAACTGCGCGACAGAGAACTCCTCGGTGGGCTCGACAAGATCAATGCAGTGCCAGACAATCCCCTCGCGCTCGTGCGCGCGGGGCTTTGCGGTGCCAATATCAAGCCCCCGATAGACCGCCATCGCGTCGATGCTGATGAGCTCGATGTCCAAATGGCGCCGCGCGAGTGCGACCGCCGCCGCAGTCTTGCCAGAGGCCGTCGGGCCAACGATCGAAATGTGGTGCGCGCGAGTCACGTCGTCGCGGACGACCAAGGACAATCCATGAGTTGGCCGATGCGTTGGCGCATGATCTTGGCACGCAGACACGTACCGGACACGGAGCGGCTGACCTGGTCTTTGTCCCCACACTCGCCCGCGGAGAGGCTGGCATGCTCAGCCGTGGCGATCGGAGCGATCCGATCCAGCACCACTGATGTGCGCACGCTTTGCCCCTTCTCCATCCGTCATCGCCTCTCGATGAGGAGATGGGCGGGTCTTACCTCTAAGTCGCACCATGCTCGGCAACCAAGGGTTGCCTTACGTGGGTCGTTTCGCCTGCGACTGGCATCGACTTGCAACCACAGACCCGCTCCGAGTCCGTAGGCCGAGTTTAGGTCCGATCGGCGACGCCTCCCACATGTTCTCGGAACGGCTCTTCCCAACGGAGCCTAAAACCCTATCCTTGGCCGGTCACGATGGCGTCGGCGAACGAGCGCTCGAGCTCCAATGCCTCGGATTCACCGATTTCGATCGCCTCTGAGTCGAGCAGAACAGGGATCTGGTTCTTGATCACATAGGCACGCCGTGTCCGCACGTTGTAGAGAAGTGACCGCTCGGCGAAGTACCAGAGAGGTTCATGATCGACAGGATCGACCAGCACCGAAAGCAACGCGCCAGGAAGGGAGGGCTTTGGCTCACTCACAGCGGACTCTCGATCCCGAGCAGATCCAGCACCTCTTTGACGCGTCGGTCGCACTCGTCTTTTGTCGGTGCCTCGACATTGAGACGGAGCAGGGGTTCGGTGTTCGAGGGGCGCAGGTTGAACCACCACGGACCGAAATCGACCGTGAGCCCGTCGAGTTCGTCAAGGGCTGCGCCGAGTCTGCCGTAGTGCTCTTTCGTCAATGTGATTAACGCCCGCTGGTCCTCGACAACGTTGTTGATCTCACCGGAGGCGACATAGCGCTCGAACGGAGCTCTCAGCTGGGAGAGCGTGCCCCCGGACACGCTCAGCACCTCAAGCACCACAAGGGCTGCGATGATCCCCGAATCGGCGCGGTAGTTATCGCGAAAGTAATAGTGCCCGGAGTGTTCGCCACCAAAGACCGCATCGGATTCGGCCATGACCTCCTTGATGAACGAGTGGCCGACTCGGGTACGAAGTCCGGTTCCGCCGCGTTCCTCGATCACCTCGCGCACGGTCTTCGAACAGATGCAGTTGTAAAGGACGGTGGCACCGGGATGTTTTTGCAACATCGCCGCGGCGACGATCGCGGTGGTCGTAGAACCCGACAGCGCGAAGCCGAGTTCATCAACGAGAAAGACGCGATCTGCATCTCCATCGAATGCGAGACCGACATCGGCACCGGTCTCCAGCAGCCGCCGTTGCAGGTCGACGAGATTCTCCGGCTGGATCGGATCGGCGGGATGGTTCGGAAAGGAGCCATCAAGCTCCCCGTAGAGCAGATCGAGCGTGGCCGGAAGTCCGGAGAAGACGCTCGGCGCGACGAGCCCACCCATGCCGTTGGCTGTATCGGCGACAATGCGCAGGTGCCTGAGCGTCGAGACATCGATGAACGATCGGACGTGATCCGCAAAGTTATCGAGCAAGTTGCGCCTTTCGACCTCGGGAACGACAATCGGCAGCTCGACATTGCTGAGCATCTGCTCGGCGATCGCGAGCACTTCGAGAAGTCCACTCTCCTCTCCAACCGGTGCGGCATTGGCAAGACAGAACTTCATCCCGTTGTAACCGGCAGGATTGTGCGACGCGGTGAGCATGATGCCAGGTGACGCGAGTACGCCTGAGGCGAAATAGAGCATGTCAGTCGAGGCGAGTCCGAGATCGATCACACGAAGACCCGCCTGCGTCGCGCCTGCGATCACCGCACCGATCAACTCAGGTCCAGAGTCGCGCATGTCGCGCGCTACAACAAGAATGTCCGGTACGCGCCCCTGTCGCGAGGTCTCGGTAAGCGCAAAGGTTGCAAAGCCATAGCCAATGGCATAGGCCATCGCCGGGTTGAACTGGTCGGGCACGGTTCCCCGAACGTCATAGGCCTTGAAGATTGCACGAAGTGCTGGGTTCTCTGCCACGTCGGTGGTCATCCTATTCGTTGGAGGGCACCCGATACGCCCCGATGGACGATTCATCCGGGAACCCCGAGATCGTCAGTGTGTTCTCGCAAGCGCGATGAACGTCGCACTGTTGAAGGTGACGTGGGCAATGAATCCGGGACCGAGACGGCCGCTGCTCCACGCGAGGAGCGCGAGTAAAACACCGAATCCCGACAGCGCGAGCAGCTCAAGTGGCTCGAAATGGACAACACCGAAGAAGACTCCGTCCAACGCGACCGGCAGTGCGATCGCGACCAACCGCGGCGATCGCGTGATTCGCCAATTCGAAAATCGCCCCAGCAACGCGCGAAGCACGAGCCCGCGAAAATACAGCTCCTCGACGATCGGACTGCCAAGGCAGACAAACAGCCCGAGGATGAAAAAATGCGATCCGGTAATATTGTGCGTCAGTGAGTTCGCAGGGTCATTGAGACGCGCGAACAGATCCGGAATGAACGGAACGAGTGGCAGCTCGAACAGTGGTGTGAGCAGATACTGTCCGAAAAGACCCATCACGATCCCGGTCAGCAGGTCAATTGGTCGGATCGCGATCCCATAGTCCGCCCGCATCTGGACCAGATACCCGACATGCGCACGATCTGTGCCGAGGCGATAGGTTCCAAGTTCAAGTGTCTCGCCATATACCGCCTCGTCCGGGCGCTGACGCGACAGCCTGCGCGCAATAAAAACCGACGCGAGAAGTCCAACCCACAGCCCCGCCAGGTTCAACAGATCCTGCGCGTAGAGACTCGGAGCAGCATTCGTACCTCTCGCATGTGGCCAGAGATTGACAGCGGCGGTCGCGATCAGCCATCCCGTGACAAGCCCGATGACCGCCGCACCGAGTCCAAATGAATTGGGCCGAGCGGGTGCGCCACCGATCAGAAGAGGAATCCGTTTGTTCACCCGAAGCCGCATCGCACCACCATCATCGCAGACTGTTCCTCGGTCAATCCCAGATCGATCCAAAGAACCCGGTGTCGTGCGTCTGAATAGCGGCGTCGTCGGCCTACGATGGAGCAATGAGCCGCCAGCCCAATGACATGAACCAGAGACAGGGGTCCCAAAAGGGAGGAACGCCTGGCCCAACGGGCAACGAGAACGCAATCCGCTGGATCGTCGCCGGAGTGGTCGTCGTCCTCGTGCTTCTCGTCTTTGGTTCCTCGTTCGTCTCGAAGGGCTCCGCCACCCAGATCCCGTGGAGCAACTTCCTCAATAAAGACATCTCCCAACATCTCGTCAAGACCGCACAGGTCAACAACACCAACGGAACGATTACCGGCCAGTTGGCCAGCGGCACCAACTACTCCACGACCGGGCCCATCTCCCTAACTCAGCAAGAGCAGACGGCGATCACCCAGAGCGGCGCCGAACTGAAGTTCTCGACGCCGACCTCGAACATCTTTGCCTCACTGCTCGGCTATCTCCTCCCGGTGCTCTTGTTCATCGGTTTCATGGTCTGGCTCAACCGCAGGGCCCAGGGCCAGATGAGCGGCATCATGTCGATCGGACGGTCGAAGGCAAAGGCGTATTCCGCCGAGCGCCCGAAGAACACCTTCGCCGACGTCGCAGGTTACAACGGAGTCAAGCAAGAGATCTCCGAGGTGGTGGATTTCCTCAAGTCCCCCGGCCGGTTCCGTGAGATCGGCGCTCGCATTCCCAAGGGAGTCCTCCTCGTCGGACCTCCGGGAACGGGAAAGACCCTCCTCGCGAGAGCGGTCGCGGGAGAGGCCGGTGTTCCGTTCCTCTCGGTGAGTGGTTCAGATTTCATGGAGATGTTTGTCGGCGTCGGTGCAAGCCGGGTACGTGACCTGTTCGAGACGGCGCGCAAGCAAGCACCGGCGATCATCTTCATCGACGAGATCGACTCGATCGGCCGCAAGCGCGGGGCCGGTCTCGGCGGCGGTCACGATGAGCGCGAACAGACGCTCAACCAGCTGCTCTCCGAGATGGACGGCTTCGACACCGCCGAGGGCGTCGTGATCATGGCAGCCACCAACCGCCCGGACATCCTCGACCCCGCGCTGTTGCGTCCGGGTCGCTTTGACCGCCAGGTCGTCGTTCCGTTGCCAGATCTTGAAGAGCGCGTGCCGATTCTCAAGGTGCACTGCCGGGACAAGCGGATCGGTCCGGATGTTGACCTAGAGCTCGTCGCGCGCGGGACACCGGGGATGAGCGGTGCAGACCTTGCGAACCTTGTCAACGAGTCCGCCCTGCATGCGGTCCGCCGCGGCAGCCAAGAGGTCGAGATGCAGGACTTCGACGCAGCACGCGACCGGGTACTCATGGGCCAGACCCGAGACACGATGGTGCTTTCGGCCGAAGAGCGCGAGCGGGTCGCGTTTCACGAATCGGGCCACGCGGTGCTCTCCTACGTCCTGCCCCACGCCGATCCGCTTTTGAAGGTGAGCATCATCCCAACCGGGATGGCTCTCGGGGTCACCCACCAGCTTCCGCTGGAGGATCGTCACATCTACCGGCGCGACTACATTGAGGACTCGCTTGCGGTCCGCATGGGTGGACGCGTCGCCGAACTGATCATCTATGGGGACCTTTCGACGGGCGCCAGTGACGATCTGCAGCGCAACACCGAACTCGCGAGGAAGATGGTACGCGAGTGGGGGATGAGCGAACGCATCGGGCCGATGGCCTGGGGAGCCCAGGGGATGGTCTTTCTCGGAGATGACCTCATGCACTCTCGCGACTACTCCGACGACACCAGCCGGGTGGTCGACGAAGAGGTTGCACGGATCCTCAACGAACAAGAAGATCGGGCGCGGCGCGTCCTCACCGAACACTCTGCGGGCCTTCGCCGCGTCGCCGAAATCCTGCTCGCCAAAGAGACCGTCGACGGAGCCGAGGTTGCCCGTCTCATCGACGAGGCCCATGGTGAACCGGTGCACGGAGAGAATCCAACGACACCGCACTTCGCGAGCGGGATGCTCGGTCGACGTCTTACCCCGGTCGCGAGCGACAAGCCGCCGACCCCGACGCGCATCGCGACAACCGCCGAGGGAGCCCCTGCCTCCGTCATCGCGCCAAAAGAGGCCGACCCCGCGGTTATCGAGGTTCCGACGACCGTGGACTACGAACCACCGATCCAAGAGGCGCAGGGCTGATCTGCAGGTATCCAAGAGCCAAGACGCGAATGCGCGGACAGACCCGCAGACGAGGCGCAGCGCGGGCCGCGAAGCGCTCTGGAACGTGACTTTGATCACGCACTCGTGATTGGTCAAACGATCAATGGGAGGCGCCCTTTGCGGCCAACTTCTTCATGCGAGGGCGAGATCGTCACGGATGAACTGTCTCTTCGTCTGTGTGGCCAGCTCCCTGTCGTGATGACCAACAACACCCAAGCGAGACGCGACTTCGGTCTGTTGCATCTCGCCACATCCTCCGCCGAGACTGACCGTCCATCGCGAGACCGTGGAGTTGGCGATTTCAAGCGCCCAGCTCCAATTCCCGATCGCGCCACAAGAAGGTGCCTCTACAGATGAGACCCCGAGCGATCTCCCATAGACTCAGAACCTCTCCAAGGAGACGCGATGGGTAGCATTGCACGAGCATCGCTCACGAGATTCGCAGCCATTCCCCTTTCGATGGCACTCATGTTGTCCGTTGGTGCTGGGTTAGCTGTAGCCGAACCGATAGCGCCGCCCACGGCCTTTACGGGATACCTGAAATCAGTGTTGCCGACGTCGGCCGTCGTTACAGGCACCGTCAATCCAGACGGTGCCACAACTGACTGGTACTTCGAGTATGGGCTGAGTTCGAGTACTGGTTACGCGTCAAAGACCCTTGAGAAAAGTGCCGGCTCGGGCACAGCGGACGTCCGCGTCCTCGGTTCACTCACCGGTCTCGCTCCTACCACAAGCTATAGCTACCGGATCGTTGCAACCAATAGCAGGGGCACCACGGTGGGCGGGGTTGGCATCTTTCATACCACTGCAACTCCAACAGTTCTCACTGGAGCTGCGAATAAAATCACTGCTTCGTCGGCGACCCTAAACGGCGTCATCAATCCAGAGGCTCTGTCCACGAGCTGGTACTTCGAGTATGGACAGACGACGAGCTATCGGTCAAAAACCGTGACAAAACACATCGTAGCAAATTTGGGTGACACGATCGTGAGCGCCACAATTTCTCATCTCTTGCCAAGAACCACCTACCACTTCCGCATCATTGCAACGAGTAGTGCCGGAAAGAACTTCGGCACGGACTTAACACTCACAACCGGACTCTCGGTGACGTTGAATACCTACTTGTCAAGCGTCATCTACGGAGATTTCGTCGCCCTCTCTGGAACCGTTACAAGTGGGCGTGCAGGTACTCGCGTTGCGATACTCAGCGAAGCATTCAATCAGACAACCTTTTCTGATATCGCGACAATTACGACCGGTGCTGGTGGCCTCTGGAGTTATTTGGCACAGCCGACGGTGCGAACGACCTTTATGGCAAGCGCGAACGGTGGAACGAGCTCTCCGGTTGTGATCGGCGTGCGCCCAAGGGTCTACTTGAACTCGATCTCAAGAGGGCGCCTCACAACTCGTGTCATCGGTGGGGTATCCTTCGCCTCGCACGTCCTGCAACTGCAGCGACTCTCACACGATCTGTGGGTGACCTGGAAGCATGTGCGCCTGGACAGTAGCGCAAAGGCGACCTTTTCCACCTCACTCCCCAAAGGTGAGACCACGATCCGTATGGCGATTGGCCCATCCGTTCCAGGACTCGACCAATCAGCCCCTGGATATCTCGCCGGCTTCAGTCGCACAATTCATTACCGCAGATAGTCCCGAGACAGTACCTGTCTCGCGCGAGGCGCTGCTTCACGGAGATCACGGGTGCGGTGTATTTTACGATGGAAGATCGACTGGCGTTTCGGAGATTAGCGCCGCCTGCGCATCCGCAAAAAGTGCGACACCTAGCTCCCCAACAGGGAACCTGCAACTCTGATGCCATCCAACGCCGACAGAGGAGAGGGCGATTGTGGAATCAGATCCTGCGTGCATGTGCGAGCTGTTGGTTCGCTCGCGCGCGGTAAATATTCCCGGGATCGAAGATGTGGTACGGAGGGCCGCCTGCATATTGCATGTCACCGCGAACGACCAGGATGTGCGGGCTGTGGGATGTGTGCACAGCTGAAGGACCGGCCGGTCACCGACATGGTGGATCTCCCCGTCTTTGGCCGTGAGACTCATCTCGTGTTGACACAAGATCGCTGGCGGTGCGAAGAGGTGTCATGTCCTCAAGGGTCGTGAACGGACACAGAATCTCGTATCGGTACCACCTAGAGATCGGTCACCGCCCGCGCCAGAAGATGGATTACCAATCGAAATCGTTGCCAGAAGGTGCACGCTACTCCGGTGCCAACTCGAGTGACGTGTCACGAACGCTCAAACAACGGATGCCGTAGTTGACCGAATGGCGCCGCCGAAGAAAGTCGACCTAATTCGCACTCGAATCACATGCGCCCTCGAAGCTCTCGGACAACAAGGCGCGCCCTAGTCCATGAAGTACAACCCTCTCCCTGAAGCGTCCTCCGGCAACCATCACATGGGACTTGCTCCCGAGCAACTTCGTCACCGTCCTCAGTACCGGCTTTCCAGCTCTTGCTGAAGTGGACAACCACCGACACCAAGATCGAGATTCGCCCCCGGCAGGTGGCTGCGGCGCAGGTTACCTTCAAATATGTAGCGACCACTTTCGACCAGCAACACCTTCGTCCTCAGCGAGATCGAGGCGCGCCTGTGCGATCCAGCCGCAACCCCAATAGTGCCCGTCGTCGCAGTCACCGTCAGGGTGAAGCTGAAGCTGGCCTGGTCGCCATAGGCATCGGAGGCGGTGCAGGTGATCGTGTGCGTGCCCGCTGCAAGCGTGCCCGAGATGGCGAGCACACCCGCGCTCAAGACGGACAGACCGTCACTCGGTGTGCCAGCAAAGGTCACGGTTTCACTGCCACCAGATGCGTCGAGCGTCACCGTGTAAGTCGACGACCCCGTCGTCGTGACCGTGCCCGTCGTCGGGGTGACACCGATCGTCGTCGCAATCACCGTCAGGTCGGCCGCGGTAGATGGACCTACACCGTCATAGTTCGGGTCAGTTCCGGGAAGGTAGGTTGCCTCCGCTGTGTAGCTACCCACGTTTACTCCGCTAATGACGCAAATAGTGATCGCGCTACTCGTCGAGTCGCTGGCGAGCAGCGTTGAGTCAGCACTGCTAGGACTGCCCGGACCCGTGATGGTCCAACCCAACATGTCCGATGGAGTCGCTCCACCTTTCGGACCAGAGACTGTCGCAGTAAAGACCGCGCTCTGACCCGGAGACGGAGTCGTACTTGGAGGGCTTACAGAGATCGACGGACTACCTTTGCCCACGTTGAAGGTCTGGATGACCTGGGTGGCAGCGGCATAGTCAACCTTGCCGGAGTGACTGAAGTCCAACGTGCAGCTCCCCGCTCCCACAAAATTCACGACTCCCGAGGAGATGGTACAGACAAGCGGGGTCGAGGTGGTGACCACAACCGAATCACCCGAGCTCGCCGTAGCCAATGGTGTATAACTCGCTCCACCGACCGTCGCGTTGCTCGGCGCGCTGGAAATGATGTCTATGGTGTTCGCCGCCTGCGCCACAGTAAGAGACTCGTCTGGCGACGTTGGACCCGCGAAGCCGCCGACCGCTGCAAAGACCACGGTGACTGATGAGTAACTGGCTGACGCGAGTTGCATCGCACCGCGCGAGCAGGTCCACGTCGCGTAGTTACTCGAGCCTGAGAAGATACCCGTGCTACAGAGCGTCGTCACGCCGTTCATGATCGCAACGATTCCGCTTCCCTCGGTCCAGAGGCTCCCGAATCGGTTGAAACCGTGGCAGTGAAGACATCGAGGTTCTCTGTCCCGTACCTGACACGAGATGTCCCGACCGCGAGCGCCGTCGACGTCGGGACTAGCGCAGGGTCGACTGTGAGGCTCTCGGGACTCGAGGTCGAGCTACTTGTAGCCAAATGCCGTGTTCGACGATGAGGGCTCACTCGGCGTGTAGGAGGAGATCGCATTCCGCCTGGACATCGGACTTTGACCAAGACCAGCGATCTGAGGGAAGACGAACCACATCCAGTGGCTTGTCCTTTGGCCGTGGCGCAACTCTTCGACGGCACGTCCGAAGGTGGCGCTGAGGTCCTGAGCCCTCACGAGGCGTTCGGGGTCATAGGGCCCGTTGATCGGCATCGCTTACATCACCCGTCGCCTGAACAAGCTGGCCGATAACGACAACTGTCCACGAACCGCGTGAACGGTCAGGAATAGGTCATCGAAAATACCTTCGAGAGCACCCCGTGAGACGCCCAGTGAGAAACTTAGCGAACTGGAAGTGCAGCGGGAGCGCTGAGACCGGATCTCGATCGTCCAAATTCGGTCATCCCGGCGACAACCGCGCGCGTCGCATGTATGACAATCCCGAGCGAAACCATATTGTTGAGATGGCGCGAAAGGTCAATCGACACGATCGAGCGGGCGGCCACCAAAATCGATCCAACACCGGGGATCGGAATAGATCCTCCCCTGGCAATCTCTTCAAAGGCCACCTCGGCAGGGCGATCTCCTGGATTTGCAACTGCCACGACTCCACTCGCCACGCTGTCCGAGCGGACAGCACCAATCATCCAGACCTTTGCCGGAGCGACGTTGGGGGCGGTAACGGCGTAGCCCGTCGGAAGTGCGGCCGGAAGCTGGATCAGACGAACCTTCGCGACTGGACTGAATGAACGGTTGGCGGCGATCGCGCGGTCGACGATCAGCGATCCGCGTCCCGCGACGGAGACCGAGCCCGCTTGAAGCCCAGCAATACTCGGTCTCGGAGCGACATAGCGCAGATTCGCACCGGCTCCAACGAACACGGTCGATACTCCCTCGGCGCCATCTCCGAGAAGAGTGATCCGCACACGCTCTCCGTGCGCGGTCGGGTTATAGAGAGAGAAGACCTGTTCGATGGACGGTGCGACCACCACCGGAGCAAACCACCAGGTGCCGAGGGGGACCTGGGAACCGAGGACAATGGATCGGGTGAGCAGTTGATTCGCGACCTTGAAATGCAGCGCACCGACCGCTATCCGGCCACTCACGATCGTCACGGCAAGAGCCATCGCGTTGCGTTGCGGAAGCGCGTGGCCAGCAAAGAGCACGACGTCTTGTCCCGGTTCGATCGGCACGCTCGAGAACGCACCCGGCAAGAAGGAGTTCGCGCCAACAATGAAGCGAACATCCGCAACCGCTGGAGTTGCACCCGGATTGAACAGCGAGATCGCCATGTTCGCCGAGCCCGCCGTCGATCCGGTGCCGAAGAAGGCGCTTGACGCGGTATGAGTGGTACACGGAGACGTTGTGATTCCCGTCGGGGTCACGACGACCTCGTACACACCGACACCGCGTCCTTCGACCACAACGCTTGCCGCCCCGTAGGTGGCAAGTTTCGAGCCGGGAAGCACAATCGTCTGGTTCGCCAACCCAGATAACGCGTAGGAATGGAGCTCGCTCAACCCGGAGTTGGCCGCGATGTGCACCTGGAGGTGAACCGGCTGGACCGAAAGATTGACGACCTCGATCGACGACTGTTCTCCTCGGTGCCCGATCGGGAGAGGTCCCGGGCAGTACCAGGCACTCGAAGAGGCATGCGAGCCGAGCGCGACCGCCGAGGTCGCCGCCTGCGCACCCTCGATCCCTGCGAGGTCGTGACGCTTGACGGCAAAATTGAGTACGCCCGCTCCGGCGAAGACGATCACGAAGCCACCGACGATCAGGCGACGACGCAACGTCGAGACCTCTCCCTTTCGACTCACGCCATCACCTCGTCAGAGGGGATCCGTGAGGCTTCCCCGTCTCGATCCTCTCCCTCAAGGTTCTCTCGCGCTCCATCGCGATCCTTGGTGCGCGCGCGACGGCGAGCGGTCTGACGGATGCGGCGCTCGCGAAGACCGATGCGCGCGAGCAACAGCCAGAAGAGAATTTCGACGATGACCGCAACAAGATGCACCCAGCTCGGGAGTCCACCCGGCGTCGTGGTCTTCCTCAGCCGGACCGTATTCTCGAAGACGAGCAAGCCCCCCTCGCTCGGCAGCTGGTGGAGGTCGTGTTGGTTTGACAGCGCGTCGAGCAGCATCTGCGGAGCCGGAGCGCTCTCGACGCTCTGGATGCCGAGTAACTCTGGTGCGACATAGTTCGGCACAATGAGGTATCGGATGTTCTGGGAGGCGAGCAGGGTCCCGAGCGTGACCGTTGAGCCGTTCTCGGCACCGGTGATCTCGCGCACGATCGCGTTGGCGGTGCCGATGTGCGTGCTCGGCCAGATCGAAGTCGCAATCGGGAGGCCGCCCATCGTGATTCCAAACGCGAGACCCGGAGTGATCTGCCAGCTTGTGAGCGGAAGTGCAGAAGGATTTCCGAGCCAGAGGACGCGCGAGGCTCCACCTGTCGACTGGAGCTGCGACCGATGAACATTGGAGCCGGCGGTGACGCGTGGGGTAATCCAGGAGAGCATCGTGTCGTAACCAGTCGCCGGCACATTGAAGCGGCCGTTGAGCGTCGAGCCGAGAACGGGCACGACGCCCGCTATGCCGACAAGGGCAAAGAGTGCGGTCGCAATGTGGCGCAGTCCAAAGGTCGTGTTGCGCAGATCCTCGATCACCGTCGATGCACCGAATCCGATCAACAGGGCAACCACGACGGCAAAGGGCGCGATCAGCACACGCGAGGCTCCGAAGCCCTGCCCGAGCCAACCCTGGCCGCCGAGCCAGGCGAGCGCGAGCGAAGTGAGGCCAAGTGTCCAGAGGCGAACTCCCCACGCAAAGCGCACCGATCTTCCGGCAATCAGCACATAGGTCGCCGCCGCGGCAAGCCCGAGGCTCAAAAAGCCCCCACCGACTGGGCCAAGATTCAACCGGACGAGGCTCGACAACGCCGGAGCGTGCACCGCATCGACGACCGCTCCCGTGAGCGCGCCAAAGTTCACTCCCGTCTGGAAGAACGTCAGCGACCAGGGAAGAAGGGCAACGAGCGCCAGCGCGGTCGCTCCGAATGCGACTGCAAGCGGGCGCAACCTCGTCTCGCGCTGGGAGACAACGAGACTGCCGAGAGTCAATCCGACGGCCATCAACGGCGTGAGCAGCAACAGAGTCGGCTCGAACGCGCCGGTAAGGGTCAGTAGGATCCCCAGGCTCAAGATGTCGGTCAGGGTCTCGCGCGACCGTACCCGCGTGCGATGCGTGACGAAGGGGACCTGACCACTCGCATACATAATGCGCGAAAGCAGATACGGCGTCGCGCCGTACGCGACGAGTCCTCCGATGTCGCCCCTCGCGATGTCATTCCAGGCAAGCGGAAGATACAGGTAGGCAAGCACGCCGATCGCCCGGGCGATTGCCGGGCCGAAGGGACGCACCAGTCTCACCATGCCGATTCCTCCGGCGACGATGCATGCCAGCAGGCCAAGCTTGAGCAAGACTCCCATCGCACCGAAGACGACGAATCCGCTCGCCCCGAGCAGCAAGAGCGCCGGAGTCACCGGTCCGAGTGCTTGGGTGCCCGCGTTGGTTGAACCATGCAAGAAGTGCGTGATCAGCGCCGTCGTGCTCGGCAGCGGGAGGTACTGACCGATCAGGGGAAGATGCGTCGTGAACAACGATCGTCCACCGATCACAAGGATCAGCGCGGCGATCCACATCGTGTTGGTCACATAACGCTGACGGACATCTCCCCCACGTTCAGCAAGCTCGCCCTGCCAGCGAGAGAGGACATCGCGATTGGTACTCCACCTTTCACCAAGCTGCGCAATCCCCGGTCGAAAGAACCGCGAGATCCTCGAGGTGCGACTGCTCATGTATTCCGAAACCTTGTGATCCGAAACCCGTCGGGTCGCATGCACCTCGCGTCTGCGCGCCCTGAGGTGTTGATCCTTGGCAAGATTCCATCGCCACGCGGAAATCACCTCGCGCGCTCGACGACGGTGTCCGACAACAAGAAAGTAGAGCGACTCCAGCACCGACCACAGCAAAAGTTCCGAGGCGCGCAGCACGAAATGCGTGTGTTCGTAGTTCTTGAGCACGCTGCGAAGCTCATGACGCCACTGGAGCGCGCGCGCCGCCGGAAGGAGCCGCTGGCGGCTCGAGGCTGCCTCAAGGTGGCCCACCTCGGCGAACGGCGTGACGAGGACACGGGCGCCAACGATATGTGCCCTCCAGCACAGGTCAACATCCTCTCCGAACATCGTGATCTCCGGGTCGAAACCACCGAGCATCTCGAGCAGGTCGGCCCGCACCAGCGTCGCCCCACCGGGAATTGCAAAGACCTCGCGTGTCTCGTCGTGCTGGGCTTGGTCGAACTCGCGGTGCTCGACGCGGCGCACCGGAGCTCCGAACCGGTCGACACCGAGCCCGAACTGCAGAATCAGATCAGGTTCACGCACATCGACGAGTTTGGGACCGACGATGCCCGCATTCGAGCGGAATGACTCCTCGACCATTCGGCGGAGCGCGTCGGGGGCGAGGACGACGTCGTCATGACAGATCAGGTAGTACGCCGCGCCCTGGACAAGACCGAGTACCGCGTTTGCTCCAGGGCCAAAACCGGGATTGACCTCAAGACGCTGGAGGTAGATTGAATCTGCGACGCCAGCGACTCGGGGCGCGAGTGGCTCCGCGCTCGCCGCGTCAACGACAAGCGCAACAAGATTGGGGTAATCCTGAGCGATGAGCGAGAGCAGGCACTCTTCGAACCACGGGCCGGGATCGTGCGCTACGACGACCGCGACAACCGGTGGTATCAGCTCCTCCGGCATGCAACGACGCTAGCGTATCGGGCCGCAATCCGGATGAAGAGGTAGGCCAACTCGCAATTGAGCCGGGGAATCGGCCCGAGAAAGGCTCGAAGAAGGGGCCGTTGGACCCTCGTGCTCAGGTCGGGGCGAGCCGTTCCCTCCAGTTGTCGAGGACATCGTCGACGGTCGCGTCGAGCCCGACCTCGGGGCGCCACCCCGTCAGCCGCTCAAGCTTGGCCGCGCTGCCGATGATCCGTTCGACGTCGACCGGACGGAACAGAGTCTCGTCGACGTGCCACTCGATCTCGACCGCCGCCCGCGTGCGCAAAGCGTCGAAGATTTCGGACACGGACCGGGTATATCCCGAACAGACGTTGTAGGCCTCACCCGGAACGCCAGCGATCGCGAGCATGCGATAGGCGCGCACAACGTCGCGTACGTCAGTGAAATCGCGCTCCGCGCTGAGGTTGCCGACACGCACCGAGTGGTCGCCGCTCATCTCTGCCTCGACAACACGCTTGGCAAGTGCCGAGACGACAAAAAACTCTGCCTGGCCCGGACCGATGTGATTGAACGGCCGGACTCGAACCACGCCGGTATCGCGTCCAAGATATGCCTGGAGACCACAGATCTCCGCCGCCACCTTGCTCGCGGCATAGGGAGTCACCGGCAAAAACGGTGCGCTTTCGTCGATCACCGCACCATTGCCTGCTCCATACACCTCGGCCGAACTGACGAGGACGACCCTTGGCGTCGGGTCGATCTTTCGCGCCGCCTCGAGAAGTTCAATCGTTCCGAGCACATTCACCCGGAAGGTCTCGGACGGCTCCTCCCATGAACGCCCGACATGGGTGAGCGCCGCGAGGTGGTAGATCACCTCCGGAGCTGCCTCGGTGATCAGGTGTTCGACGATCCCGGGAAGGGCAATATCGATCTCGTCAGGAAGTGCCGCGACCTCGTCACCCATCTCTTCGAGATGGGCGCGCAACCAACCACCGACAAAACCCGACGCGCCGGTAATGAATGCTCTCACCTCGCCAGCCTAGCGATCGAGCGCCCGGCGATAGGCCTCGACATGCAGCTCGGCAGATCGCGCCCAGGTGAACTCGCGTGCGCGCATGATTCCCAGCTCTCGACGCGCGTTCACCGTGGAACCACCGGCGATGATCTCGAGCAATGCCTCTGCAAGTGCCGTAACGTCATCGGGTTCCACATATGTCGCCGCATCCCCCGCGATCTCTGCCATGACCGACCGTTCAGTCGTGACGAGTGGCGCTCCGCAGGCGAGAGCTTCGAGCGCGGGGAGTCCGAAACCCTCCTCGATCGAGGGATAGGCAACAACGACTGCACGACGCAACAGCGGAGCAACCGCCGCACCGCGGATATAGCCGAGCTGTATGATCCGATCCGCGTAGCGCGACTCACCGATGGCTCGCATGAGTTCGTCTCGACCCCAGGCGAGCTGTCCGGCAAGCACGAGCGAGAGATCGCGGTGTCGCGCAGCGATCAAGTCAAAGGCGCGGATCAGATTCGGAATGTTCTTTCTCGGTTCCAGGGTACCGACATGGACGAGGTAGGGCGCATGGATTCCCAGCGTCTGGATGATCCCGTCGTCGCGTACCGGGTCGTCCCCGCGGTGGAAACGCGCGTGGTCGACGCCGTGGGTGATCACCCGCACCTCCGCCGCCGGATGGAAGTGCTCTTCGAAGCGCTCCGCGGTGTGCCGACTGACGCAGATGATCACTGCGGCGTGCGCGGCGCTGTATTTCATCGCCCTTCGAAACAGCGCCACCTTCGAACGCTCGTGCCACTCGGGGTGCTCGACAAAGGTGAGATCGTGCACCGTCACGACCGCGGGGACCAAGAGCGCGCGCGGCATCTGATAGTGCGGACCATGGAAGACCTCGAGCTCGGGCTGGACTCGTCTCGCCTCTCGACCGAGCCCGAACTCTGCGTAGACCAGCCGGAGAGGCCGCGATCTCGGCGCGTTCGCGACGATCCTGAGCGACTCAAGGTGATGCGTCCGGAGCCGATCCCAGCGGGCCCGATCTGCACGACGGGAAAAGAGCGTCGTGGTGACGTCGCTGCGATCTGCGAGCGCGCGCGCGATCTCGATGCTGTAGCGACCCGCGCCGACCGGATCGCTTGGAACAGCAGTGACATCGAGACCGATTTGGAGGGGCCGGGCATGCTCGCTCATCGCACACCGAGCTCGTTCCACACGCGCAGATGCTCCTCGGCCGTCCGTGCCCAGGTCAACTTCTCGCTATACTCGCGGCCCTCGCTCTGCAGGCGCGCGCGAAGCGCCCCGTCGGTCGTACAGACGACCAACCCCTCGGCGATCTCGTTCACATCGAGCGGATCGACCAGAAAGGCACCGGTCGCTGCAGATGGCACCGCGCTCGACAGCACGACGGCCGATTGGCGCATCGCCTCGACTGCCGGCAGGCCGAATCCCTCCGAGAGGGGAATATAGGCGACCACCTCGGCGCCGGCATAGAGCCCCGCGAGGACACCTCCCGAGACGGAACCGACAGAGACGACGCCCTTCGTGGGTTCCACCTCTGCCATCCATCCCGTCGGACCGCAGATCACAAGGGTGCACGGTTCGACAAGGCGGTCGCGCACCTTTGCATAGGCGCTGATAAGTCGCGCGAGGTTCTTGCGCGGTTCGATCGTTCCGACGCTGAGGATGTAACGCCCGTGAATTCCATTGCGCTCGAGGAGCGACCGCGTCGCAACAAGATCAGGCGCTTCAAGGTGATCCGAACCTTCGGTGATCACGTGCACCCTCGTCGAGGCAATCTCGAGCCCCGCTTCGAGGAGCTGGTTAGAGACGCTCTCGGAGGGAACGATGAACGCGTCTGCAACTCGCGCGGCTCGTCGCAGCGCGCGTTCGTGCCAGTGCCTTCCATGCGCGCTAAAGGCCTCCGGAACGATCCGGAAGGCAAGATCGTGAATCGTCACCACCAGGGGGAGGTGCGTTGGTGGAATCGCGAGCGAGGGAGCGTGAACGATCCCGCTGCCAGCGACACGCGGTCCCGTTCCGACCTCCCAAAGTCGTGTCAAGAGTGGTCCGGGGATTGGCGTCGTCCTGAGCGTTGCACCGAGCCGTCGGAGCGGGTCGTTTCTTCCGCGCGATCTGCTCGCGTAGAGCGTGAGCCACTCTGGATCCTCGTCACCTCGTGCGACTAGCGCGCGCACGAGCTCTTTGGTGTAGGTGCCAATACCACCGGGAACGTCGCGGCGAAGCTGTTGCACGACGAGCGTCACCTGTCGTTCTTTATCTCGCGGCTCGGCCGGATCGATCACCGGAAGAGATCCTCGCCTGGCGGGCGCACGATCTCCGCCCGCACCGACGACTCGCGGAACCACTCCCGGTTCACCCCACGGACCACGGCGACAGGAACCCGATTCGCCTTTCCCATGACGAGATCGGCAGCCGAGCAGATCTCGTCTGCGACACACACCTCCGTCGCGACAAGTTCGCGTCCAAGGTGATCTCGGGTCGAGCGGAGATCGACCACAGCCGCGATGCCGGAGATTCCGATCGCGACGTCGGTTACACCGCGTCTCCACGCGCGACCGAACGTATCCGAGATGATGACCCCGATATCAACCTTGACGAGATGCGCGATGGCGTCGCGAAGACCGCGCGCCGAGCGGTCTGGATCGAGTGGCAACAAGACGGCATATCCTTCGGCGACGTTGGAGAGATCGACACCGGAGTTCGCGCAGATGAATCCATGTCGCGTCTCGGTGATCACGAGGTCACCCCGACGCCGCAGCACGCGTACCGCCTCGGACTCGGCGAGCCGTCGTTTTGCATCTGGATCATCACGGTCGATCTCGACCACGCGCCCCTCAGCCTTGGAGATGATCTTCTGCGTGACGACGAGAACGTCGCCGTCACGCAGCTCGCCACCGTAATGGTGGATCGCATCGACGATCAGCCTTGCGAGTGGATCGCCATGCCTGATCTCCATGAGGCCCTCGACGCCGAAGACCGAGATGCCTGCGGGGCTCATCGCCTTCAAGCCTGCGCCTTGAACGTGTCAATTCCAAGCGCGCGGCACACCACGCGGGCGAGATCGCCGGCCACGAGCGCGTCACTCATCACCGTGTCGGTCATCACGCAACGCATGCCAAGATCCTCGATCCGGCCCGCCTCGGCACGATCTTGTTGATCGATCACCATCGTCGCAGAAAACCTCACGAGGAGCCCGGCCACCCCCGATGCGCTCGAGGAGTGACCAAGTTCCGCGAGCAGCCGGTCGGCAGGGCCTTTCAGCGCGCGTCCGCCGATGATCGGAGAGATTGCTGCGACGTGGCGACGGCGACGCTCGAGTACCTCGGCGATCGCGGGAACTGCAAGGATCGGACCGATCGAGACGACCGGATTCGATGGGGCGATGATGATCGCGTCAGCATCTTCGAGCGCCTCGAGGACACCCGGGGCTGGAATCGCCTGTTCCGCTCCGGCAAAGTGCACCGCCTTGACCGCGACCGCGTGGTGACGGTGGACAAAATACTCCTGGAAGTCAATCTCCTCGCCGTCAAGCGTGGTGAGTTTGGTACGAACCGGGTCATTCGTCATCGGTACAATCGAGAGGGTAAGCCCAAAGGCCTGCGTGATGTTGCGGGTCACCTCATGGAGCAGACGTCCCGACGCAAGCGCCTCGCTGCGATACAGGTGCGTTGCGAGGTCTTTGTCGCCAATTGCGAACCAACGCGCAGCGCCGAAGCGCTCGAGCCCATCGAGCACATTCCAGCTCTCTCCCTCGAGGCCCCAACCCGTCGTCGCGCCCAGGCCGGCAAGGGTGTAGGTCACGGTATCAATGTCCGGACAGACACGGAGCGTATTCCATTCGAGATCGTCGCCGGTGTTGACGATCGCGCTGATCTCTCGTTCGTCAATCACGTAACGCAGGCCCGTCAGGAACCGTGCCGCGCCGACACCGCCGCACAGTACCGCGATCACGTTGGATCCATCTGGGCAATCGTGATGTCGACACCCTCCGCGAGTGTCGTCCATGGACTCCAACCGAGCTCGCGCCGGGCGCGGCCGAAGTCAAGCGAGCTCCTTCGGATCTCTCCGGGGCGAGCGGACTCTCTCAACGGCTTGAGCTTCGATGCGCACGCCTTTGCGACCAGCAGGTACAGCTCGCGGATACTTGTCTCGACAGCGGTGCCGATGTTGAGCACAAGACCTCCCGCCCGGTCGATTGACCGGACAAAGGCGTCCACCACGTCGTCGACGAAGACGAAATCGCGCGTCTGTCTGCCATCACCGTAGATCACCGGTGCTCGACCATTGCGGAGCTGATTGGCGAAGATCGATACCACACCGCCCTCCTGGCTGGCTCGCTGGCGCGGTCCATAGACGTTGGCCGGAGCGAGCACGGTGTATTCGAGGCCGAACAGCTCGCGATAGATCTTCAAATATTCCACCATCGCCAATTTGCCGACCGCATAGGGAGAGCTCGGCACCGCGCCCCTACTCTCTTTGAATGGAAGTGTCTGGTCATCTCCATCGCCGTAGAGCGCGCCGCCGCTCGATGCCACAACCACCTTCGCACATCCGGCACCAAGGGCGGCCTCAAAGACACGCAGACTGCCGATGATGTTGCTGTCCGCGTCGAATATAGGACGCGCGAGCGACTCGCTTACGCTTGTCTGCGCGGCAAGATGAAAGATCACATCCGGTTTCCTTCGCGCGACATAGTCGATCAGCTCGGGAACACGCACATCCATCTGCTGGAATGTAAGCGGACCGGACAGCAACCTCGCCTGTTGCAGATTCTTCAGCGAGCCGCTCGAAAGATCATCGACGACATCGACACTGTGCCCTTCGGCAAGAAGTCGATCGACGATCGAAGATCCGATGAATCCGGCTCCCCCGGTGACGAGGGTTCTCATCGCGACCTCATAGAGCGAGTCGCGCGCCAGATGCGCGCGTCTCTCGTTCGACGTGAACTCGGGCACCAACGATCGAATCACTGATCTGTGAGCTCGCTCCAATGCGCGCGTAAGGTCCAATGATCGAACGTTCGATCACACTGTCGCAATCAACCATTGCTCCGGTCATCACGACAGATTCATCGAGGCGTGTACCCGATGCGATCACCGCACCCGCCTCGATCACGCAATCACGCACCGATGCGGTTCGAGCGACGCTCGAACGCGCACCGAAGAAATTTGCTCCGATCACCTCGCCCATGACCCGTGCATCGGCCGCGGCGAGCACGCCGCGGGAGATTTCAAGATGATCGGGCAGGATCACCTGAGGGCGGAGTCCGCGAAGTACATCCCACTGCGCCTGCAGATAACGCTCGGGCGTCCCCGTGTCGAGCCAGTAGCTCTCCGAGGCTTTCGCGAAGAGCTCACCGGTTCTCACGAGTTCGGGAAATATCTCGCGCTCGATCGACACCGGGACATTGCGCGCAATCATCTTGAGCACCGATGGTTCAAGCACGTAGGTCCCCGCATTGATCATGTTCGTCGGTGCCTCGCCGATCGCGGGTTTTTCGATGAACGCGATCACCCGGCCGAATTGGTCGGTCGACACCACTCCGAATGCCGACGGGTCCTTCACCGGCGTCAGCGCGATCGTCGCGCTCCCCGCGTGTTGTTCATGAAATCTGATCAGATCGCCAATATCGAGATCGGTGATGATGTCGCCATTGATGACGATCAGCAGTTCGTCAGCAACGCCTGCATAGTCCGCGGCGAAGGCAATGGCTCCGGCGGTATCGCGTGGGTCGGGTTCGGTCGCCGTGACCACGACGACGCCTGCGTGTTCACCCGAGGAGAAAGCCGCGAGAAATGCATCGGACTGATGACCGAGTGCGAAGACGACCTTGGTCACCCCATGGGAGGCAAGCCATTCGACGATCTCGAAGATCATCGGCCGCCCAACGATCGGCAGAAGCGGCTTGGGGATCTCGTAGGTGAGTGGACGGAGACGGGTCCCCTGTCCCCCGACGAGTACGAGCGCGTTCACTTTCGCACCTGGGGGTACCGGTGTTAACCCGAGGTCGTTGAAGAGGTACTCGAGGTGCTGGGCGTCACGCTCGGTACGCCGCCCGTCGAGCTGGTCGATGAGGTATTCGACGTGCCCGTCGCCGGCAGGGTCGTCGTGGTAGACGTCCCAGCGCTTGTAGGAACGGTGCTCGGCAGCGTCGTCGTCGTCCCGATCGACCCAACCTTTGCGTTCTGGGCCATCGTCGAGATCAATGTCGCCTTCGAGGAGGGCTCGGGGATCGACGCCCCCACGGGAACGAAGGCGAGGGTGATCATCTTTCCGTTGTCGAGATGAATCGAGGTGATGTTCGTGCTCACAAGCGACGGAGAGGCGGTCGGAGAGGACCAGACCTTCGCGACGAGCTTGCCCTTGCCGTGCAAAGGTCCGTTGCAGGTCGCTCCATTGCTCCACAGCACCGGCAGCTTGCCCGGAATCTGGATCGAGGTGTTTGTGAGCGTGAGGCCCGAATAATTGACCGCGAAGTTTCCGAGTGTCGCATTGGCACCCTCATAGGACGCCGATGCGGCCACTGCGCCAGGGTTGATGTCGATCAGGCCGTTCCCGAATGTGCGCAGACCGACCGAGGTGAGATTCGAACTCGGAGCGAGATCTGGCTGGATCGAACCACACAGGTCGATACCGAGTGCGCTTACCCAGTGATCCGTCGCGCTCGGGCCGATCGACGGCTTCGATCCAGTCGAATTCTTCTCGTTGCGGGTGTAGACCGTGAGACCCACACCGAGCACCACGATCAGCGTCATCAGCGCGTACCAGGCCCGCGGCCGCTGCGCTCGATAGCTCTTTGAGCCGCCGCTGGCGGCGGCGCGGGCAACGGAACGGGCAATAGAGCTTCGTGGCATGGATGGCGAAGCTTACTCAATGCTCAGCGAAGGTGGCGAGCGAACGCTATCGGCGGCCGAATTGGCGGATGAGGGCGACCGCGAGTCGGCCGACGACCCCGACAAAGACGAAGGGCAGGATCACCGAACGCGCCCCGGTCAGCGACTTTCGTGCGAACCGCCAGGCGGAGACGTGATGGGCGACAAGCATCCGGTACGGGTGCTGGCCGGCGGAGATTCCGCCATGATGAACCACGGTCGCCGCGGGAAGATAGGCCGAGCGCCATCCGATCTGGCGCAGCCGCCAGCACAGGTCGAGATCTTCGACATACATGAAATAGCGTTCGTCAAAGCCTCCAACGGCGTCAAATGCCTCGGCACAGACGAGGAAACAGGCGCCAGAGACCCAGTCGGCCGAAACCGCATGAGTCGCGCCAATCGTCGCGAACCTATAGCGGCGCGAAAACCGGTTGTGGGGCCAAAACATCGACAACAACGCATGCCCGAACGCATCGGTGATACTCGGGAACGAACGAGCCGAGGGATACACCTGACCATTCGTCTCGAAGATCCTCGGACCGACAACGCCGGTGTCGTGGTGGTGACTGAGATATTCCGCAAGCAGCGCGGGAGCCTCGCGATCGATGACGAGGTCGGGATTGCAGACGAAAATATGCTCATCCACAAGCTCCGCGCGGCCCAGGTTGACCGCGCTTCCATAGCCGAGATTCTTCCTCGACAAGATGACCCGCACGTCGGGATAGGCGCGCTGTACGGGTGCGAGTGAGGCGTCGTGCGAGTCATTGTCGACGACAACGATCGACTCGATCCCCGATGTGACAAGACTCGTCACACACGCGAAGAGAGAATCGCCCGCATTGTGGTTGACGACGATCGCTCCAGTCGTCATGGAACGACCGCGACAGACATGGTCACGCCAGCATCATCCGCGGAGTTGACGGACGAGACGCTCCGCCGATTCGTGCCAGTCCGGGAGGAGCGAGAGACCACTCGCGAGGAGCGCTGCATTTTCGAGCACCGAATTCATCGGCCTCTTCGCCGGACGGACCGGAAAGAGTTCTTCGGTGGCGATGGGCTCGACGCGTAAATGATCTCCCCCGGCGAGCCGAACGATCTCGCGCGCGAACTCGAACCAGGTCGTCGGACCCTGGTTTGTGACATGGAAGATGCCCCGACGGCGCGACAGGGCGAGTTCGATGACACTCGGCGCAAGATCAGCGGCAAAGGTGGGACATCCGCGCTGGTCATCCACAAAACGCAGTGGTTCATCATTTTTGTCAACCAGTCGCAGAACTGTTTTGAGCATGTTCGAACCGTGCTCACCACACACCCAGGAGGTCCGCACGATCGTCGAAGAGAGATCCAACACACGTTCTCCAGCGAGTTTTGATCTTCCATATACCGACTGTGGATTCGGATCGTCCCATTCGAGATACGGTCGCCCGAGCGTCCCATCAAAGACATAGTCGGTCGAGAGATAGCACAGATGTGCACCGACACCCGCGGCTGCCTCGGCGAGATGTCGCGTTCCGAGATAGTTCACCCGGAAGGCGCGCTCCACCTCGCTCTCACAGGCATCGACCGCGGTGAAGGCGGCAGGATGAATGATCACGTCGGGTTCGATTGTGCGGATCAGCATATGGACCACATCGCGCTCTGCGATGTCGAGGTCATCGTGGGTGGCGCCAACAATGTCGATGAGCGCTCTCGCTGTTCGCGCCTCGTTTCTTCGATTCAGCTCCGCGACGATATCGGAGCCGACCTGACCGCCCGCGCCCGTTACCAGTACCCGCATCTAGCGCGTCGCCAAGCTCGTTGGCATCAGCTCTTCCACTGCCCTTCGACCACCGGCGAACGGCCGATAAGAGGTCGCCACCATGATTCGTTTTCCACGTACCACCTCACGGTATCGGCGAGTCCCTTTTCAAACTCGATGGTCGGGGCCCAACCGAGCTCGCGACGGATCTTCGTCGAATCGAGAAGATAGCGGCGGTCATGCCCCGGACGGTCTGCAACGATCTCCTTGAGCGATCCCGGCCGATTCGTCGCCTCGAGCACGCGGTCCGCGATCTCCATGATGCTTGCCTCGCGACCCGAACCGACGTTGTAGGTCTCACCAACAACTCCGCGTTGTAGAACAAGCTCGATCGCGCGGCAGTGATCGATCACGTGCAACCACTCGCGACGGTTCTCCGTCGAGGCGTAGAGCGGGAGCGCGGCGCTGTCGATCGCCCGACTGACAAAAAGCGGGATGACCTTCTCGGGGAACTGGTGGGGACCGTAGTTGTTCGAACAGTTGGTTATCGTCGCCGGAAGACGAAAGGTCTCGAAATATGACCGCACCACGTGGTCAGAGCCAGCCTTCGATGCGTTGTAAGGCGTACGCGGCTCATAGGGCGACGATTCGCTGAACGACTCGTTGCTGTCGAGCGCCAGATCGCCATAGACCTCACATGTTGAAATGTGATGGAAGCGGCCTATTCCGACACGTACCGCGGCATCCGCGAGCGCCTGGGTGCCAAGCACATTCGTGCGGTAGAACCGCGCGGGATCGAGGATCGCCAGACTGTTGTGCGATTCCGCGGCAAAGTTGACAATCGTGTCGATGCCGAAGGTCGCGAGCAGATGTTCGATCAACTCCTGGTTCCCGATGTCCCCCTTGATAAATCGCACAGCCCCAGAGCGCTCGAGGCTCGAAAGCGTTGCCCGGTTCCCGGCATAGGTGAGCGCATCGAGGACGAACAGCTCGTCGTCGGAGTGCTGCTCTGACCAGTAGTGGGCAAAATTCGAACCAATGAAACCGGCTCCGCCGGTGACGAGAAGTCGCATAATCATCTAAGGGTAGTTGGCGGGGGCCACCCTTCCTACTCATCCTCGGCCCCCGCTCGCTGGTCTATGACGAACCAGCGTCACTCACATCGAACGCCCTTGAACCATTCAAGGCAGTTCTCCAAGGAGATCTGAACGAAACAGTCGGTTCCGCATGCGTCGCTAACTCAGTACGGAGCGATCGAGATCAATGGCGAAGATGAATCACATCGGCGGCGTCGAGTTCGCGTACCACACCACCCTCTTGCACCTGAAGGCGCCCTGCGTCAGTCACTCCGATCGCCTCCGCCTCGTAGCTGCGACCACGCTGTTCAACGCGCACCCTGCGCCCAATCGTGCCAAGCGCATCACGGTAGCGCTGCATCAGTTCGAGATGAAACGACCTATCGCCGAGCAGGCGATAGTCGCAACTTATGTTCTCGAGCATCGACTGTGCGAGCAGATCCCGGTCCACCAACTGTCCCGATGCCTCATACAGCGTCGTCGCGCGCGTCGCGGCCCCCGACTCCGATGGTGCGAGCTCGCTCGGCGCCTCGTCACCTGGCCATTGGATATTGATCCCGATGCCGACAATGAGTGCGTGACCCAAATCCGTTTCGACGATCTCAGCGAGAAGCCCTGCGACCTTCGCTTCATCGACAAGAAGATCGTTTGGCCACTTGAGCGATACCTCAACGCCGGCGAGCTCGTCGATCGCGTCGCGTGCACTGAGCGCGACGATGGTCATTACAAGGTGAAAATCCTCAATTTCGAGCGACGGGCGAAAGAGCATCGAACACAAGAGCGACGAATGGGGAACAGACGCCCAGGAGCGACCGAGCCGGCCGCGCCCATCACTTTGTGAATCAGCGATTGCAACGCCTCCCTCAGGGTCACCCAAACGCGCGCGATCGATCAGGTAGCGATTCGTCGAGTCGATGGCCGTGAAGTGCGTCGGCCTCGCGAAGAGGTTGCTCACCGCACTAGCCTCATTGTTGGGCCCTCACCGGGCAACACAGGTTCTGTATCTCATCAGCATATGGCCAATTTCACCAAAGACAGAGTGGGGAGTACGTGTTCGAGAAAGTCCTGATTGCGAATCGAGGCGAGATCGCGATCAGGGTCGCGAGGACCTGTCATGAACTCGGTATCGCAACGGTCGCGATCTATTCCGAACTCGATGCGAACTCGGCCCATGTGCGCGCGTGCGATGAGGCCTACCTCGTCGACGGGCAAAACCCGATCGCGGGATATCTCGATATCGAGGCGATTGTCGCGGTTATGGCGCGTGCAGAAGCCGACGCTGTCCATCCGGGATATGGATTTCTCGCCGAGAATGCCGCTTTTGCAAGAGCCGTCACGCTCGCCGGCGCGGTGTTCGTCGGGCCGCTACCAGAGACAATCGAGCTGATGGGATCGAAGATCAGTGCGCGTGCCGCCGCCGAGAGCGCGGGCGTACGCGGTGTTCCGGGCCACAACATCCCCGTAGAGAACCTCGAGGAGATCATCGCGTTCGCGGACTCCGCGGGTTGGCCGGTCGCGATCAAGGCAGCGTATGGCGGAGGAGGGCGCGGACTCAAGGTCGTCCACAGCCCCGATGAGGCGCGGGAGCAGTTCGAGGCTGCGACACGCGAGTCCCTCGCCTATTTCGGTCGCTCGGAGGTCTACCTCGAGCGTTATCTGCTCGCGCCGCGCCACATCGAGATGCAGGTCATCGCAGATAATTTCGGCGACGTCGTCTGGCTCGGAGAGCGCGACTGCTCATCGCAGCGTCGACACCAGAAGCTCATCGAAGAGACCCCGGCACCAGCGATCTCTGAGGCGATTCGGGAGGAGATGGGCGAGGCTGCCGCAACGCTCGCACGGCGCTGTCACTATCGCGGTGTCGGCACGGTCGAATTCCTTTATGAGAACGGGGGGTTCTATTTCCTGGAGATGAACACCCGCCTCCAGGTCGAACATCCCGTCACCGAACTCGTCACGGGACTCGATCTCGTCCGACTCCAGCTCGAGATCGCCGCAGGCGAGCCACTTCCGATCTCCCAGAAAGAGGTCGTCTCGCACGGCCACGCAATCGAATGTCGTATCAATGCAGAGGATCCCTCGGGAGGAGCCTTTCTCCCGAGTCCCGGAACCATCGGGGAGATCCACCTCCCAGGAGGCTTTGGGGTGCGGATCGACGCGGGATATGAGGCAGGCGACGAGGTCTCGACGAACTATGACAACCTCATCGCCAAAGTATCGGTCTGGGGCCACGACCGCGCAGAGGCGCGTACCAGGATGTTGCGCGCGCTCGACGAGACGGTCATCACTGGCGTTGCAACGACCGTTCCCGCGCTGAAATTGATCCTCACATCCGAGCCGTTCATCGCTGCCACCCATTCGACCAGCTTCGTCGAGACCGCGGTGGACCTCTCTCCGATCGGCCCGCCACTTGGCCCAGACGGGACACGAGACCACCTCGGTCGAATCCTCGAAACCCTCGAGACCGAGGTCGACGGACGCCGCTACCGGGTACGCATCTGGCTCGACGCTGCCACCAAAGGCAACAGCCCGAAACACCGCGCGCCGACGAGTCGATCGCACCAGATATCGGTCGAACCCAACAGTCGCACGATCACGGCTCCCATGCAGGGCACGATCATCTCCGTAGCGGTTAGCGTCGGAGACCATGTGGAGATCGAACAGACCATCTGTGTGCTCGAGGCAATGAAGATGGAAAATCCGATCCGCACCCGGTCGGCGGGAGTGGTGCGTGAGATTCGCGTCTCGGTCGGCGACTCGCTCGGCCCGGGAGACATCGTGGCGGTCATCGAGTGACCGAGGTGACTGATCGCCACAAGCAGTCGGTCATCGAAAACATCGACAGCGCATGCGACCTGCTCATCGGACTCTCGCATGAGATCCATGCCAACCCTGAACTCTCCTTCGAAGAGGTCAGGGCCTCGACATGGTGCGCAGATGTGCTCGAGGCGAGCGGCTTCACGCTCGATCGCGCGATCTGCGACCTCCCCACTGCGTTTCGCGCATCGATCGGCACCGGGCCACTTGTCATCGGCATCTGCTGCGAGTACGACGCGCTTCCCGACATCGGACACGCCTGTGGTCACAACATCATCGCCGCAGCAGCGGTCGGCACCGGAATCGCGCTCGCCGAGCTCGTCGGTGAGCTCGACATCACGCTCGTCGTGCTTGGCACCCCGGCAGAGGAGGGAGGCGGTGGAAAGATCCTCATGCTCGAACGCGGAGGCTTTGACGGAATCAACGCCTCGATGATGGTCCACCCGTGGACCTCGGAGATGACCGGCATGCCGTGTCTCGCAGTCACCCATTTCGATGTGCACTACCACGGCATCGAGGCACACGCGTCGGCCTATCCCGAACGCGGTCGAAACGCAGCGGATGCGATCACGGTCGCTCAGGTTGCGATCGGACTACTCCGCCAGCACGCGAATCCCGGCGACCAGGTACACGGCATCGTCACCAACGGTGGCTCGGCCCCCAACATCGTGCCGGCACACACCTCCGCCAAGTACTACGCGCGCTCGTCCACGGTTGCGAAACTTGACGAGTGGCTGCCGCGCGTCCATCGCTGTTTCGAGGCGGGCGCGATCGCGACCGAGACCTCGGTCGAGTACGTCACCCATTCGCGTCCCTATTCCGAGTTCCTGATGGACGAGCCGATGGCCGAGATCTACCGCGCAAACGCCGAGACGCTCGGTCGCTCCTTCACGCCGCCCGCGCAGCGCTTGAATGCCATCTCGACCGATATGGGAAACGTCTCGCTCGTTATTCCGGCAATCCATCCCATGCTCGACATCGATGCGCTTCCCGCAGTCAACCACCAGGCAGCGTTCGCCGGACACTGCATCTCCCAATCTGCCGATCGCGCGCTGCTCGATGGAGCGAAGGCGATGGCGATGACCGTGATCGACCTTGCCATTGGGCCAGAGCGGGCTCGCCTGCTCGATCGCAGCTACCAATACCGCATGCCCGGTTGATTACTCGCGCGTATTCACCAGACGCGAATGGTCAGTGCGCCGGGGCGACCACGTGAGGCATGCAGAGTTGGTCGTACTCCGCGATGACGATCTCGGCTCCCTCTCCACACGCCGGGCAGTTCGGGTCACGGCGCACCTTGAAGGTACGGAACTCCTCACCAAGTGCGTCATAGGCGAGAAGACGACCAACAAGGGTCTCGCCGATGCCGAGCAGCATCTTGATCGCCTCGACCGCCTCGATCGAACCGATGATGCCACACAGCACACCAAGTACGCCCGCCTCGGCACATGAGGGTGCGAGTTCGGGAGGCGGAGGCTCGGGAACGATGCAGCGATAACACGGTCCGACATAGGGATTGAACACCGTTGCCTGACCCTCGAAACGAAAGATCGAGCCGTGCACCACCGGGGTATTTGTCAACAATGAGGCATCGTTGACGAGATAGCGGGTCGGGAAGTTGTCGGTGCCGTCGACGACAAGGTCATACTCTTTGAACAGATCGACGATATTGTCCGCGCCAAGACGTACATCGTAGGTGACGACATTCACGTCGGGATTCATCGCAGTGAGTGCCTTCTTCGCGGAATCAACCTTGCGTTCACCGATGCGATCCATGTTGTGCAGGATCTGGCGCTGCAGGTTCGAGGCATCGACCACGTCCATGTCGACGATGCCGATCGTTCCAACACCCGCGGCCGCGAGATACAACGCTGCGGGAGAACCGAGACCGCCGGCACCGAGCAGGAGCACCTTCGATGCGAGAAGACGCTGCTGGCCTGGCTCGGAGACCTCGGGCAGAAGCAGGTGACGCTGGTAGCGGTTGCGCTGTTCCGCGCTCAGGACGACCGGTGTCTGCCAGGTTCGACCCTCGTCCTTCCAGCGATTGAACCCACCCGCCATCGAGACGACGTCGGTGTATCCAAGGTCTGCGAGGGATTTCGCGGCGAAGGCCGAACGCGTCCCGCCGGCGCAATAGACAACGATCGGTGCGGACCTGTCGGCCACTCGGCCCTCGATCTGCACCTCGAGAAATCCACGCGGGAGATGGAGCGCTCCGGGGATTGCTCCTTGCTCGTACTCGTCGGCCTCGCGCACGTCAAGAAAGATTGCACTCGATCGCTGGGCGTCGGCCTGTGCCGGCTCGACCTCGCGGATCTTCTCCTTGACCTCCGCCAGAAGGTCTCGAAAACTTGCCATCTCGCGACCCCTCCTCTCTCTTTGGTTGGCGCAGCGCCAATCCTCAAGTCCTGCCCCTCGGCTCTCTCGGTTCCTTATACATTACCAGTTTAGTCAACATTCCATACACTGCGCGGGAGTAGGTTCTTACGATGGAGTTCAGCGACGCCGTCCACTCGCGCAAGATGACCCGGCGATTCCTTCCCGAGCCACTCGACGAGGCCCTCCTCGACCGACTCTTCTCGCTCGCTCTGCGCTCCCCGTCGGCAGGATCGACCAATGGGGTCGACCTGCTCGTACTGCGCAGCGAGGACTCACGGACGAAATTCTGGGAGACGATCAGCGACCTCGAGTGGCGCGAAGAGCCAGCTCGCTCGTTCGGGCTGACGGTCGCGCCGGTCATTGTCATTCCCGTAGCAAGCCCAAACGCCTATCTTGAGCGCTATGCGAGAGACGACAAGTCAGCCTCTGTGCTCTCTCGTCTCCCCCTCGCATCATGGCCGGTCCCCTACTGGAGCATCGACGCGGCTTTCGTCGCGATGACGCTGCTCCTCTCGGTCACCGACCTCGGCCTCGGTGCGCTCTTTTTTCATCTGCAAGGACGAGACCGGGAGCTCTTGAGTGCATTTGGCATCGCAGAGGGAACGGCCACGATCGGCGCGATCGCGATCGGAAAGCCGGACACCGAGACGACCGCAGAGCGACCTCGCCGACGCGCGCGCCGCGTCGAGGAGAGGATCCATTTCGAGCGCTGGTAGGTTCTCACCAACGGTTCGCGAACGGGGGCGACATGGCGACAACGGCTGCATACGGCTCGTGGAGATCTCCGATCACAGGCGCGCTGCTGGTTGAGGACGTCATCTCACCGAACTTCATCGTCACCGATTCACACGACATCTACTGGATCGAAAGACGCCCCAGCGAGCAGGGTCGCCAGGCCATCGTCGTCATGCACGAAGACGGATCGATCGAAGACCTCCTCCCTCCTCTCTACAACGCGCGCACCCGCGCCCATGAATATGGCGGGCTGTGTTATTGCGTCGATCGTGGCCGCGTGTTCTTTTCCAACTTCGCCGATCAGCGCATCTACTGCCGGGAACGATCGGGCGCGATCGCGCCGCTGGCGGCGACCGGAGAGACCGATTGCACCACCCGGTATGCCGACTTCATCGTGACGAGAGATGGTGCCTCACTGATCAGCGTACGTGAGCGCCATTGGGTAAACGGCGTCGCAGGCGCGCCCGGCGTCGTCAACGACCTCGTCAGGATCCCGACCGAGGGAGAAGGTCCGATCGAGGTACTGGCGACCGGAAATGACTTCTACAGTGCGCCAAGAGTCGCACCAGATGGAAAAAAGCTCGCCTATCTCACCTGGAATCACCCGAACATGCCATGGGATGGAACCGAGCTCTACCGCGTCGATCTCGACCCGGACAACCGGCTAGGTCCAAAGGTGCTCGTCGCCGGTGGGGTGAAAGAGTCGATTAGTCAACCGCGATTTCGCCAAGACGGAGGGCTGCTCTACCTCTCGGATCGCTCAGGATTCTGGAACCTGTATGACGAGACGGGTACGTCGCTTTTACCGATCGAGGCCGACTGTGCGGGGCCCGACTGGCAGTTTGGTCAGTCAAGTTATGCGCTATTTGACGACGACCGGATCGTCATCACCTTCGAGCGCGACGCGGCCATGCAGCTCGCGATCATCGATCACTCGAGCACACGGGATCTCCACCACCCGCTCTCCTACTTTGCCTCGCTCAATGTCGATGCCCGCGGCCGGATCGTTGCACTCGCCGGTTCAGCGGGCGATCCACTCGCGGTTGTCGCGATCGATCCAGCGAACAATGACACCTCGGTACTGCGAAAGAGTCGCAAGATGAATATCGACCCGGGCTATATCTCGACTCCGCGACACTTCATCTTCCCGACGACCGGCGGCCTCGAGGCGCACGCGCTCTTCTACCCACCGAAGAACCGCGACTTCCAGGGGTCACCCGGAGAGCGGCCACCGCTCATCGTGCAGATCCACGGCGGTCCCACCGCCGGTACCCGCCAGCTGTTCGACCCGGAGATCCAGTACTGGACGAGCCGCGGGTTTGCCGTCGTCGATGTCGATTATGGCGGGAGCAGTGGTTACGGGCGCGCCTATCGCGAACGCCTCGAAGGTCAGTTGGGCATCGTCGATGTCGATGACTGTACCAATGCTGCACTTGCGCTCGCCGAACGGGGACGCGTCGACCGCAGACGTCTGATCATTCACGGCGGGAGTGCCGGTGGCTATACCACGCTTGCCTGCATGACCTTTCGCGACGTGTTTGCCGTCGGTGCGAGTTACTTCGGAATCTCGGATCTTTCCGCGCTCGCAAGGGACACCCACAAGTTCGAGTCGCGCTACCTCGACAGGCTGGTCGGACCGTACCCGGAGGACGAGGCGATCTTCGCCGAGCGTTCCCCACTCTTTCACGCCCGCGAGCTGAAATGCCCGGTGATCTTTTTCCAGGGACTCGAAGATGCAATTGTCCCTCCCGTCCAGGCAGAGGAGATGGTCGAGGCGCTGCACACCCACGGGGTCCCCGCCGCCTACATCGCCTACGAGGGCGAACAGCACGGCTTCAGAAAGCAAGCCTCGATCATCCGGTCGGTCGAAGCAGAGCTGTATTTCTATGGTCGGGTGCTTGACATCGACATTGCCGATGACATTGAACCCGTCGAAATCCGCGACGCGTCGCTGCTCATCCACTAGAAGACGCCTGGCCAATCCTCGTCAGCGTTGGAGATCCTCACCTGCACCGTCTCACCAAGACGCGTTGAGTAACGTCGTGTCATGCGCTACCGCGGGATCGTCCTCTTGCTGTTCTTTGCCCTGTGTCTGGCGATCACGATCGTCGCGTTTCCGGGCCATGCGAATCACAGCGCCTCGTCAACGACCAAAAGAGTGCCGTCCAAGGCCGCTCGCGTCACCCGACCGAGTACGACGACAACGACGATCTCCCCAGGCGATCTTCCACAGACAAAGACCTTTCCGAATCCAAAGGACCCGGTCTTCATCGGGCACATGCGCGAACTCGTCGCCGCAATCGCAGGCGACCGGCCAAAACTTGCCCTCGATGCCTTCTTTCCCCTTGCGGCCTACATCCAGGTGAAGGCGATAGCCGACCCGGTCACGGACTGGCATGTCCGGCTCATCGCCAACTACGCGATCGATATCGGCCTCGCCCACAGACAGCTCGGCCCCGACGCGAGCGCGGCGAAATTCAAGTCCGTGGCGGTGGGAGCCGGGGCGACATGGATCAAGCCCGGTGTCGAACTCAACAAAGGTTCGTACTGGCGCGTCTATGGCACCGTCGTCTACTGCAAGGTCGGTTCCGCGACACGCTATTTTGTCGTCACTTCGATGATCTCCTGGCGCGGTGAATGGTATGTCGTTCATCTCGGAGCAATCCGCTAACCAGGGCGCGACGCGAAAACATCTCGCCAGATATCGCATTTTGGCGAACACGATGCACCGGTTCCGTGATCCGGTAGGTGCGCAGGTAACCACGTGCTCCACAGTGGACGGACAGCATTTCCGTCGTCTCGTCACCCACGGAGGAACCATGACCCAGACCCTCGATGGAATCATCTTCGGCGCCAGTCTCAGGCTCGAACCATATCCCGACCCGGTCGTTGAATCACTCGGCCACGATCCACGATCTACCTATGTGGAACGGTTCTGGCTCCCGGTGCTTGGCCCGTCGACAACACTTCTCCTGCGCCTTTTCGTCGACAGACTCGAGGGCTCACCAAAGGGTGTCGACGTTGACGTCGCGGAGAGCGCTCGCGCGCTTGGCCTTGGCGAGCGACGGGGTCGCCACGGTCCCTTTCTCCGTTCGGTCGCACGCGCGATCGACTTCGACATGGTGCGCTACCTTCGACCCGGCGCAATTGGTGTGCGTCGGAGCCTTCCCTCGTTGTCGAGCCGAAACATTGCACGTCTCCCCGATTCGCTCCAGCGCGAACACGCGCAGGTGATTCGACAGGCGGGCGCCACCACCGACCTCATGGTACGAAGGGGCCGGCAACTCGCCCTGAGTCTGCTCGCGCTCGGAGAGAGCACCGGGGACACTCAACGACAGCTGACGCGGTGGAGTTTTGACGAGAGGTTCGCGCACGAATGCACGCGATGGGCGGCACGAGAACTCGATGACCACAACGGCCACATTTCGCAGGCCACCACACATCTCGCTCGCCTCGAAGGCCGTCGCACATCTGTCGGCTCATGACCTCTGACGCTCTTCGAGAGCACTGTCGAAAAGATCTCAATCGAGCTGCTTGGACACCTTGACGTCGCCGCGGTGAGCGTCACGGCTCAGATATGGTGGAGACACCGGGCCGGCCCACCGTCGAGGGTCTGGCATGACGAAAGGCGCGGAGGTCTCATGCAAGAGCGCGGCAAATCTCGGGATGTCAGAGTTCACATGTCGCGACCAGGGCTGCGCACCTGGAATCTCCACATTCTCGAAACGACGCGATCCAGACGGATTCCATGCTGACCCATTCTGTCCAGGCCCACCGCTCCTTCGAACGTCTCGCGCGAGAACAACAGCTCGCCTGGGCGATCGCCGAGGTCGCGACGGATCGCGTTGGCATCGATGACGATGTCACCGAGATGATCCTCAACCGGGTGATCGACAATGCCGGAGTCGCTGCAGCATCGCTCACCCACCGCTCGGTTGCAAATGCGCGCGCCCAGGCTCTTCGCCACCCGTACGCGCCTGGTTCCACCGTGTTTGGCTGCGCACGAGAGACGCGCGTCTCCCCCGAATGGGCGGCGTGGGCTAATGGTGTCGCCGTGCGCGAACTCGACTTCCACGACACCTTCCTTTCGCGCGAGTATGCGCATCCCGGTGACAACATCCCCGCCATCCTCGCGGTCGCGCAACACGTCGGCGCCTCCGGCAACGCCTTGATCCGGGCGATCGCGACGGCCTATGAGATCCAGGTCGATCTCTCCCGCGCAATCAGCCTGCATGAGCACAAGATCGATCATGTCGCGCACCTCGGGCCATCGGTCGCGGCAGGACTCGGTACCCTGCTCGGACTCGACACCGAGACCATCTTCCAGGCGGTCGGGCAGGCACTGCATCTGACCACGTCGACACGTCAATCGAGAAAGGGCGAGATCTCCTCGTGGAAGGCCTACGCGCCCGCGTTCGCGGCCAAGGTCGCGATCGAGGCGATCGACCGGACAATGCGCGGAGAGGGCTCCCCCTCTCCGATCTACGAGGGAGAGGACGGTGTCATCGCCCAGCTCCTCGGGGGCCCATCTCAGGTCTACGAGGTCAGCCTGCCCGAACCCGGCGAATCCAAGCGCGCGATTCTTGACACCTATACAAAGGAGTACTCCGCGGAATATCAGGCCCAGGCACTGATCGACCTCGCCCTGCGGCTCAGACAGCGCATTCCCGACCTCTCCCGGATCGAAACGATCACCATCTCCACCAGCCATCACACGCACCACGTGATTGGAACGGGAGCAAATGATCCCCAGAAACTAGATCCCAATGCCTCGCGCGAGACACTTGATCATTCGATCATGTACATCTTTGCGGTCGCCCTTGAAGACGGCGCGTGGAATGAGGAGGCCTCCTATGCGCGTGAGCGAACTCATCGACCTTCGACCATTGCGCTGTGGCACAAGATCAAGACCGTCGAAGAGGCTGAATGGACGAGGAGATACCTTTCGACCGACCCCTCCGAGCAGGCCTTCGGGGGGCGCGTCACGGTCACGCTGCAAGACAAGAGCTTGATCGTTGACGAGATCGCGGTCGCGGATGCGCACCCTTTCGGGCGGCGACCCTTTGATCGCGCACAGTACATTGCGAAATTCAAACGACTTGCTTCGACGCTCGTCGAAGAACGCGAGCAGAACCGCTTCCTCTTTGTTGTCGGGCATCTTCCCCTGTGTTCTCCGGACGAACTCGCCAACTGCACATTCAGTGTCAAAGATTGCGAGTCGATGACCCCCAAGGGAGGGCTGTTCTGATGCTCAACACCACGACAACCGCGAACGAACGTCGCAGGAGATTTCGCAAGGATCTCGCCTCGGGCGAGTTGTTGCGACTGCCCGGAGCATTCAACGCGCTCTCCGCGGTTGTGATCGAACGAACGGGATTCGAAGGCATCTACCTCTCCGGCGCGGTGCTCTCTGCCTCGCTCGCACTTCCGGATATCGGCCTCACCACCCTCTCCGAAGTTGCCGGTCGCGGAAGAGAGATCGCCCGTGTCAGCTCGCTCCCAACCCTGATCGATGCCGACACCGGGTTTGGAGAACCGCTCAACGTCGCCCGCACGATCCAGACCCTCGAGGATGCTGGTCTCTCGGGGTGTCACCTCGAAGACCAGGTAAACCCGAAACGCTGTGGACACCTCGACGGCAAAAGCATCGTCTCGACATCCGAGATGGCGCGACGCATCGCGGCAGCGGCCGGTGCGAGGCGCGACGCAGACTTCGTCATCTGTGCGCGCTCCGATGCACGGGCGAACGAGGGGCTCGAAGCAACGATCGAACGTGCCAAGGCCTATGTGGATGCCGGAGCGGACATGCTCTTTCCCGAGGCACTCGAAGATCTCCGGGAGTTCGAGCAGTTCCGCAACGCGTTTGAGGTACCGGTGATGGCAAACATGACTGAGTTCGGCAAATCCGAGCTACTTGACGAGAAGACACTTCATTCGATCGGCATCAATCTCGTCATCTACCCGGTCACCCTGCTCCGTCTGGCGATGCGAGCCACGCAGCGTGGGCTCGAAGTTCTTGCGCGCGAGGGAACCCAGCGCTCACTCGTCCCTGAGATGCAGACTCGGGAGAGCCTCTACGAACTCCTCGACTACGAGGCATACACCGAGTTCGACCTGTCGATACTCGAGCAAGGAGGTACGTGAGATGACCAACGAGACATCACCAGAGGACGGTACAGTCCGGCGCGGCCTCGAGGGCGTGATAGCCGACACCACCGCGATCTCGATGGTCGACGAGGCGACGAACTCGCTGTTGTATCACGGCTATCCCGTACAAGAACTCGCGAAGTACTGCTCGTTCGAGGAGGTTGCCTACCTCATCTGGTTCGGAGAACTTCCCGGCCAGGAGGAGCTCTTGGCCTTTGAAAAACACGAACGCGAACAGCGCGAACTTCCCGATGAACTCACCTCGATGCTTTTGGAACTCCCGTCAACGTGTCATCCGATGGATGTGCTCCGCACTGCGGTGAGCTGCCTTGGCGCCTTCGACCCCGAAGAGGACAACAACGACGTCAGGGCGAATCTCGACAAATCACTCAACCTGATGGCCAAACTTCCGACAGTTGTCGCGGCCGAACAGCGCCGACGACACGGAAAGGACCCGATTGCGCCGCGGAGTGATCTCGGGTTTGCAGCAAACTTCCTCAATATGTGCTTCGACGAGACTCCGACGGATGCTACCGTGCGCGCGCTCGATATCTCGCTCATTCTCTATGCCGAACACAGCTTCAACGCTTCGACCTTTGCCGCGCGCGTGATCATCTCCACGCTCTCGGACATCTACTCGTCGATTGTTGGAGCAATCGGTGCGCTCAAGGGACCGCTCCATGGAGGTGCCAACGAGGCTGTCATGCGCATGTTGGATGAGATTGGCTCTGCCGACCGGGTCGACGCATGGCTCGACGAGATGTTCGCCACCCATCGGCTCGTAATGGGCTTTGGACATCGCGTCTACAAGCACGGGGACTCGCGTGTGCCGACGATGCACGATGCGTTGTTGGAGATCTCGAAGAACTACGAGAGTGACGGCCTCATCGCGCTCTATGAGCGGCTTCAACAGGCGATGCTCGAGCGGAGGGGAATCCACCCGAATCTCGACTTCCCGAGCGGGCCGGCATATCACCTGATGGGGTTCGACACCGCCATATTCACACCGATCTTCGTCATCAGCAGGATCACCGGATGGACGGCTCACGTCATCGAACAGCTCAGCGCGAACGCACTGATCCGCCCTCTCAGCTCCTATGTCGGACACGGACCGCGAAAGGTCATCCCGATTCTCGACCGCGCCTGACTCTTACGATCGGTATGCGTTGTGCCGATTGGCACTTCGACCGCTCCGTCGCTATATGACCGGCATCTCTCGAAGGCTGGTTCGAACGCACCCGCGTCGTCGTGATTTGATGCCGATTTCTCTTCGGTGAGGATGAGGACCCAGGCGTTCGGCAATAGATGCAATCGGTTCGCCGGTAACCTAGGGCGATATGTCTTCCTATCTTGATCTCGTCAAAGAGCGTGTGGTGATCTTTGATGGAGCACTCGGCACGAACATCCAGCTGCTCGGCCTTGGGCCCGACGACTTTGGCGGACCCGCATACGAGGGCTGCAACGAGATCCTCGTTGCAACGCGTCCCGACCTCGTCAGCAACTTGCATCGAAGCTTTCTCGAGGTCGGAGTCGATGTCATCGAGACAAATTCATTTGGCACACTTTCGGTGGTGCTCGCAGAATATGGAATCGCAGACCGTGCCTACGAACTCGCGCTCCGATCTGCCGAGCTTGCCCGCGAGGTTGCCGACGAATTCTTGACGCCCGAGCGCAGACGCTATGTTGCCGGCTCAATCGGACCCTCGACCAAGGCGCCCTCGCTCGGACAGGTCACCTTTGCCGAACTGCGCGATTCCTATGAGACCCAGGCACGCGGGCTGCTCGATGGTGGAGTCGACCTCATCGTCATCGAAACCGCGTTTGATCTTCTCGGCGCGAAAGCGGCAATGATCGCAAGCCGTCGCGCAATGAGCGCGACAGGTCGACAGGTACCACTTCAGGTGCAAGTCACGATCGAACTGACCGGGAGAATGCTGCCGGGTACCGAAATCGCAGCCGCACTCTGCGCGATCGACGCGATGCGACCTGATGTCCTCGGACTCAACTGTGCGACCGGTCCGGAGGAGATGTACGAACCACTCCGCTACCTTTCTGAGCACTCGCGCATTCCAATCGCCACGCAACCGAACGCGGGCCTCCCCTCGGTTGTCAATGGCAAGATGCACTACGACCTCACGCCGGATCAACTTGCCGACCACCTGTACAACTTCGTCAACGAACTCGGTATCTCGATCATCGGAGGATGCTGCGGTACAACTCCCGAGCACCTGGCAAAGGTGATCGAGAGATGCCAGGGACTCAGGCCAAAACGGCGCGAACCCGTCCACGAGCCCGGAGCCGCCTCGCTCTACAGCTTCACTCCCTTTGCCCAAGACCTGTCGTTTCTTTCCATCGGCGAGCGCACGAACGCGAACGGCTCACTGAAATTTCGCAAAGCCATGCTTGAGGGAGATTTCGATACCACCACCGCGATGGCCAAGGATCAGATCAAAGAGGGTTCACACATGATCGACGTTTGTGTCGATTACACCGGTGCCGATGGAATTCAGGACATGGGAGAGGTCATCAGCCGCCTCGCCACGCAGTCGAGCGTCCCGATCGTGATCGACTCCACCGAGGCTCCAGTCGTCAGAACCGCGCTCGAGTGGATCGGCGGCCGCGCGGTGCTCAACTCGGTAAACCTCGAAGATGGCGATGCCGAAGGAACGCGTCTCGATCAGTTCCTCTCGCTTGCGAGAGAGCATGGCGCTGCCGTGATCTGCACCTGTATCGACGAAGAGGGCCAGGCACGTACCGCGGCGTGGAAACTCCGTGCAGCCAAGGCGATCGCCGATCTCGCAATCAACCGCTATGGACTCGAGGCCTCGGACCTCTTCTTCGATGCACTTGCTCTGCCACTATCGACCGGTCTCGAAGAGAGTCGCAGGGACGGCATCGAGACGATCGAGGGGATCCGGTCGATCAAACGCGAACTCCCGGGCGCGTACACCGTGCTCGGTCTCTCGAACGTCTCGTTCGGCCTCTCCCCCGCCTCGAGAGTCGCGCTGAATTCGGTCTTTTTGCACGAGTGTGTCGAGGCGGGCCTCGATGCCGCGATCGTCCATGCCGCGCGCATTGTTCCACTGAATCGCATCGAATCCGAAATTCGCGAGATCTGCCTCGATCTCATCTACGACCGTCGTCGCGAGGGCTATGACCCATTGCAGGCACTCATCGCCAAGTTCGAGGGGGTCTCGAGTGCGACAAGAGAACGCGAGGACACAAGCGACTGGACGATCGAACGTCGTCTCTCGCAGCGCATCATCGACGGCGATCGCAATGGTCTCGAAGACGAACTCGAAGAGGCCCTGAAGAGTTACGCCGCGCTTGAGATCGTCAACAATGTCCTGCTCGAGGGCATGAAGGTCGTCGGTGAACTGTTCGCCAGCGGCGAAATGCAGCTGCCGTTTGTCCTTCAGTCGGCGGAGACGATGAAATCGGCTGTTGCCTATCTCGAGCCGCACATGGAGCGCAGCGACGACACGGGAGGACGCGGACGGATCGTCCTCGCGACGGTTAAGGGCGATGTTCACGACATCGGCAAGAACCTCGTCGACATCATCTTCACCAACAACGGATACGAGGTCTACAACCTCGGCATCAAAGTTGGCATCAACGAGATGCTCGAGAAAGCGCACGAGGTGAACGCGGATGTGATCGGAATGAGCGGACTGCTCGTCAAATCTACGCTGATCATGCGCGAGAACCTCGAGGAACTCAACCGCAGGGGCGATCACGGGATCCCAGTACTCCTCGGAGGGGCGGCACTGACGCGAAGTTACGTCGAACGCGATTTGCGGGGGATCTACAAGGGCAAGGTCTTTTACGGCAAGGATGCCTTCGAGGGTCTTTCGACGATCCAGCGCCTGATGGAGATCAAGGAGTCCGGCATCGACGACCCCGACTTCGGAACGGTGCCAAGCGGTCGCGTGCTTCCCAAGCGAAACAGCGAACGGCTCGCAGAGATCGACCTCGCTACACTTCCGAGCCGATCGCCAGAGGTCACCTTGGAAAATCCCGTGTTCGTTCCGCCATTCGTCGGTGCGAGAGTCGCGAAGGGACTTCCGCTTGACGACATTGTCTCGTATCTCAACGAGACCGCGTTGTTCCGCAACCAATGGGGCTATCGCCCAGTCGACGGCGAATCCGACACGGAGTTCAAAGAGCGCGTACGGGCCGAGCTCCGACAGCGCCTTGACGAGGCAAAGTCCACAGACGTCTTGGTGCCCCAGGTCGTATGGGGCTACTTTCCGGCGAACTCGGTCAGCAACGACCTGATCATCTATTCAGACACGGATCGCTCGCAAGAGTTGACCCGTTTCTCCTTCCCCCGCCAGCGTGTCGAGCCTTACCTGTGCATCGCAGATTTCTTCCGGCCACTCGAGAGCAAGGAGATCGACTACGCAGGATTTACCGTCTCGACGATAGGTGCAAAGGCCTCGGAGGCAGCAGCGGGGATGTTCGCCGAAAACCGATACCGTGACTATGTCGCGCTGCACGGTCTGTCGGTCGAGATGACCGAGGCCCTCGCCGAACTCTGGCACCGGAGGATGCGCGAGGAGTGGGGATTCGCGAATGAGGATGGCCCGAACCTGATCGGTCTGTTCCGGCAGAGATACCGGGGCGGCAGGTACTCGTTTGGCTATCCAGCCTGTCCCGAACTCGAGGACAACGCGAAGGTCGTTGACCTGCTCGAAGCGGCGCGCATCGGTGTAACAATCAGCGAAGGTTTCCAGCTCTTTCCGGAGCAGACGACGCTCGCGATCATCTGTCATCATCCGCGGGCGAAATACTTCGTCGCGTAGCGCCCCGATCCTCAAATTTGACGCCAAACTTCGCCAGAGCTGCGGAAGAAGCCGTTAGCGTCGTTGCCATGGCAATCGACGTAACCGACGCAACATTTGAAACCGAAGTACTCGAGCGATCCGATGCCCAGGCGGTTGTCATCGACCTCTGGGCGCCCTGGTGTGGCCCATGCCGGAGCCTTGGGCCGATTCTCGAAAAGGTCATCGGCGAGACCGAGGACGTCATTTTGTGCAAGGTCAACGTCGACGAGAACCCGCAGATCTCCGAGGCCTTCCAGGTGCAGTCGATACCCGCCGTCTATGCCATCAAAGGCCGCGCCGTAGTCGACGGATTCATGGGCGCGATCGGCGAGGAAAAGATCCGCGAGTTCGCCAAACGACTCAATGCCCCCCCGAGCGAGGCAGATGCGCTCGTCGAATTGGGTGACGAGCCATCGTTGCGGCGCGCGCTTGAACTCGAACCCGATCATGTCGAGGGAGTGACCCGCCTTGCCACGCTGCTGATTGACTCAGGGAGTCCCGACGAGGCGCTGTTGCTCCTTGGAAGGGTTCCCGAGACACAAGACACCCGTCATCTGGCTGCCAGGGCGCGTCTCGCCGACTCCCACGAGATCGAGACGCTGTCGGACACGTCGGCGATCGACGCGCGTCTTGCCGAATTGCTCGAGACTGCGAAAGAGGACGAGGCGGCCCGTCAGGAGTACCTCGACCTGCTCGAGGCAATGGATGACCAGGACGAACGCAAGGTCCGCTTCCGAAAAGCACTCACCTCCCGCCTTTTCTGATGGCACCCCCTCCCGTCGAGGAGCGCTCGCCCTGGGTGATCGATCTTGGGGCACGAAGCTACGACGTCTCGACCGAGGCACTCGTCATGGGTATCGTCAACCGCACGCCCGATTCGTTTTATGACCAGGGCGCGACGTTCGAACTCGAGAAATCTATCCGTCGCGCCGCACAGCTCGTCGAGGACGGAGCAGACATCATCGATGTCGGGGGTGTGCGTGCTGGCGTCGGGCCAGAGGTATCGCTCGACGAAGAGATCGATCGCGTCGTTCCCGTGATCGCGGCGATCACAGAACGCTTTGACGTCGCGGTCTCCGTCGACACGTGGCAGTCTGCGGTAGCCGATGCTGCGTTCTCGGTCGGTGCAGCGTGTGGCAATGACATCAGTGGGTTCGCAGACCCCGACTATCTCGACATCGCCGCAAAGCATGGAGCGAGCGTGGTTGCGACCCACATTCGCCTCCGTCCACGCGTCGACGACCCGAATCCGACCTATCCCAACAACGATGTCATCCATGCGTGTGAGGAGTTCCTCGAAGAACGACTCGCCCGCGCACTTGCGGCCGGACTGCGACCAAGCCAGGTGATCTTTGATGCGGGGCTCGACCTCGGAAAGACGACCCCGCAATCGCTCGAACTGCTCCGCGCGTCGCGCCGGCTCGTTGCGCTCGGCCAACCGCTCTTGCTCTCGGCCTCGAACAAGGGCTTTCTCGGCGAACTCCTCGATCTTGAGATTGACGAGCGACGCGACGCGACGCTCGGTGCGGTCTCCTTTGGGGTTTCAATGGGCTGTCGGGTGCTTCGCGTGCATGACGTCAAGGGCACAAAGCGGGTCGTCCGCACACTTTCGGCAATATTTCAATCATGAATACCGTCGAACGAGACGAGAGCACCCTCCCCTCGCGCGCCTATCTCGTAACCGGTGAAGATCCGGGACTCGTGAGTCAGGAGCTCTCCGCACTCTTGAACGAACTCACCGGCCTCAACCTCTTCGTCGGCGCGATCGTCGAGGAATACTCCCAGGCAACCAAGGAAGAGCCTGTCCCGATCGGATCGATCCTCGATGCCTGTAGAACGCCACCGTTTCTCACTGAACGTCGCCTGATTATCGTGCGCGACGGAGCGAATCTCGACGCGCAGCAGACGAAAGAGGTCATCGCGTACCTCAAGGATCCACTCGATACGACCGTGCTGGTCTTCGTCGTCGGTGGGAGATCAGCCTCGGCGACGCTCCGCAAGGCATTCGAGAGCGCGGGACGCGTTATCGATGCCCAACCAGGCACCAACGCCAAATCACGCGACCAGTGGTTTGTTGAACATCTTGCGAAGGCACCGGTGCGCCTTGACGGCGCGGCCACCGAACTGCTCAAGAGTCACCTCGGCGAGGACATCGCGCGACTCGAGGGGATCCTCGGTGCTCTCAGCGCGACCTATGGTCCAGGCTCGACGATCAAACTCGATGAACTTGAGCCCTTTCTCGGTAGTGAGGGATCGGTCGCTCCGTGGGATCTGACCGACGCAATCGATTCTGGAGACACCAGCAAAGCACTCCACACCCTCTCGCGCATGCTCGATGCGAAAGAGCGTCACCCGCTCCAGATCATGGCAACTCTTCATCGACACATCGGAGCGATGCTCCGGCTCGACGGTGAGGACACATTTGGCGCTGCCGAAGCGGCCAGTGCGACAGGAATGAATGCGTATCCAGCCGGCAAGGCTCTCCAGCAGTCACGAAGACTCGGTCACGAAGGAGTGACCAAAGCACTCACCCTCCTCGCCAATGCGGATCTCGACCTGCGAGGACGCGTTGGCTGGCCCGATGAACTCGTCATGGAGGTGCTCGTCGCAAGACTTTCCCAGCTGTCACGACAGAGCAAGGGCACGAGGAGCGCAACCGGATCTTCGCGACATTTCGCATCGCAGCGCCGAGGGTAGTGGGCATCAATGGCCGCGATCCGACAGGAAGAGCATCCACTCGGCGGCGAATTGCTTGCAATTGCCACCAAGATCGCTCACGCCGGCGGAAGGCATGCCCTCGAGCGCGTCCAGCAAGAGGGTGCAAGACAGTCGCTGCGGACGAATGCGACCGCGAAAAGCTCCGCGACCGACCTCGTCAGCGCCGCCGACCGCGAGACCGAACAGATCATCGTCTCTCGACTCGCCGATGCGCGGCCCAAAGACGGCATTCTCGGCGAGGAGGGATCGAAACGCCCCTCCTCGAGCGGGATCGACTGGATCATCGATCCGATCGATGGAACCACCAACTTCCTCTACGGCCACGGCTCCTTTGCGATCTCGCTCGGCGCGTACGAGGGTGACAGAGGTATCGCCGGTGTGGTCTTTGACCCAGTCCGTGACGAGACCTTCTCAGCGATTCGCGGTGGCGGGGCGACGCGCAACGGACAGGCACTGCATGCGCCTTTCGATGCGCCACCACTCGAAGAATCTCTCCTTGGAACGGGATTTCACTATCTCGCCTCAAGACGTCTCCTCCAGGCGCGTCTTCTGGTCGGCGTGCTCCCTGCTGTGCGTGACATAAGGCGCCAGGGTGCCGCGTCGCTCGACATCTGCTCGGTCGTCTGCCAGCGCCTCGACGCCTACTACGAGGCAGAGCTCCAGCCCTGGGACGTCGCCGCCGGTCTCATCATTGCCTCCGAGGCCGGATACTCGCACGAATACCTTGATCTTGGTGGTGAACTCGATCGAACCCTGCTGCTCGCCCATCCTGATCTCATCATCCCGGTCCGCGCTCTTTTGCGAAAAGCCGCCTCCTCGATCGATGCCAATGCATAGAGGTAGCGCCTATATTTGGCCAACGGGCCACGAGATGGATTGGTCGCACCCGCTACCACGAAGGAGCTTTCATGGAATTCGATGTACTTGTTGAGATCCCGAGGGGTCAACGCAATAAATACGAGGTCGATCATGAGAGCGGTCGCATACGACTCGACCGCATGCTGTTCACCTCGACGACCTATCCGACCGACTATGGCTACATCGAAAACACGCTCGGCGAGGACGGTGACCCGCTCGACGCGCTCGTCATCCTTGAGGAGCCGACGTTTCCTGGATGCCTGATCCTCGCGCGACCGGTCGCCGTCTTCCAGATGACCGACGAGAAGGGTCCAGACGCAAAGGTGATCTGCGTCCCCGCCGAAGATCCACGCTATGAGCACCTGCAGGATCTCAATGACATTCCGAGTCTCCAACGGAGCATGATCCAGCATTTCTTTGAGGTCTACAAGGCCCTTGAACCAGGCAAACTGGTCAAAGAGGTGCGATGGGAGGATCGGGGAGCCGCCGAGCGCGAGATCACCGCGGCATTTGAGCGCGAGAAGCACAATACCGGGCACTAACCACCGCGACAATGATCAGACGAGCCACCTCGAAACGGGGTGAACTCGTTGCACAGGACTGGTGCGCGATCTTCGACCAACCGGACGGGATAATTTCAGCGGAACACGTCAGGACCGCGGCGGCCCCGCCCCTGGCCTTGCGTGATAGGGCTAGTCAACGAGTCTGATGACAGACTCCGGGCAGCGGCGTGCGGCATCTTCAATGGCGGGCCGAAATCTTTCGTCTGGGTCTGCAACGAGCTGCACCACGTATCCGTCATCATCCAACGCAAAGATCTCTGGAGCTGCATCTGTACACTGCCCGTGACCTGAGCACACTTCGAGGTCGAGAACAATTTTCACCGAGAACCGCCCCCCTCCGAATCGCCGTAAATACCTCACATATCAATTCCCCTACATGCGGAAAATCCCACCACCGCGCTCCCATCGTAACGTTGCACCCGGAGATACTCCGAGATTCGCGTCACGGACCTGGACGGCGCGATACAGGCTGAACGCGTCTGGCCCATTACCATCAAGTCCAAATCTTCCATCTCACGGTTTCGACCCATTTGCCGGTTGGTTCCTCAATCGGACGAGGAGACCAGCGAGGAGAGTCTCGAGAGGTATGGCGCTGCTCCAAGGGCAGATTTAAGCTGATGTAAAGCTCGAATCGCGAGGTATGCCGTGGAATACCGACCACTTGGGAGATCAGGTCTGACCGTGTCAGCGGTTGGATTTGGCTGTGGCAGCACGGGAGGGCTGTTCGTCCGCGGCACCTTCGAAGAACAGATCGCCGCGCTCGAATGCGCCATCAGGAGCGGTGTGACGTACGTTGACACCGCCGCTCAATACGGAGATGGAACCTCTGAACAAAACCTTGGGCGCGTCATTCGCGAACTCGGTATCTCTCCCATCATCGGAACAAAACTGCACATTCGACCAGACGAGGTCGGGCGCGCAAAGAAGATTCTGCAACAAAGAATTGAAAAAAGTCTCAAGCGCCTCGGAATGAGTCGGGTTGATGTCTGCACGCTCCACACAAGAGTCGGATCCGGATTCGATGAGCTTCGCGCGACCGATGTCGTAGAGGTGATTGCACCGGCATTGCGCGACCTTGCCGACGAAGGCCTCGCGAGTGCAATTGGTTTCACCGGGCTCGGTGAGACCCAGGCACTTCTTGAAGTTGCTGCGAGTGGTGCCTTTGACTCGTTCCAGTGCTACTACAACCTCTTGAATCAGAGCGCCGACATTCCCGGGAGCGCCGACGGAAAATCGCAGGACTTCGAGGGACTCCTCAATCTCGCAGGTGACCAGGGCATCGGTGCAATCGGCATCCGCATCCTCGCAGGAGGAGCGCTCACGGGTGACAACTCTCGACACCAGACGGCTGGACCGGTTGGGCGACCCATGGCCAAGGGAGAGGAGTACGAAGATGACATGGCTCGCGCGCGTCTCTACGGAGAGGTTGTCTCGCGATTCGAGGTTGCAAGCTTGCCCGAATTGGCATATCGCTTCGCACTTTCCAATCAAAAGCTGTCGTGCATCCTCGGCGGATTCTCGGACACCAAACAGGTGCAGCAGATGCTCGATTTCGTCGCAAAGGGCCCACTTCCCGATCATGTGCTCGCGGAACTAAAGACCTTCAAGCCAAAAGGAATCCGGGCAATTGGACGTCGAACCGCCCGCTTGCCCACGCCCAAAGGCGCCAGGCCGCGCTGCCAAGACCTCCGGCGGATTCTCCTCGTCAGTAGATACGATCCAACAGCGAGATCTCGGCCTTGCCTGATCTGAGCAGTTCGAGATATTCAAGCTGCATCTTGATGCGCTCGTCGAGAATCGGGCTGAGAAGGTTCTGGCCCATTCGCATCTGCTTCTCGATGACCTCAGGATCAAGTGCGACGTCTGTGCGTTTTCCGGTGTCGCCGGTAAAGCCGCCCCTTCCCGCGCTTCTCACCGATGTCGGCGTAAGCGGTGGAGACATTGAATCGATGGGAATATTGACCTGTGCATCCGGGTCGCCCTCGCGGAACACCCCGAGGGGATCCTCACCGTTTTCAACACGCGAGATCATCTCATCGAGCACTTTGCGATAGATCATGATCCCTCGATCCGATGCACCAAGGTGTTCGACCGTGCGATCCGCAATTCGGCCCTGGGTTATCCAGGCCATCATGTCCTGTTGGAGAACGAAGTCTGTGTAGATATCGCCATTCTCCTTGAATATCGGATAGTCATATACCGGAACTACCTCTTGGTCTGGGGCCTCGACGCCGGGAAAGCTAACAACGGTGTAGAGATAGTGGAGCGTGGTCTCGTCATCGATGGGAACGCGGATCTGGAAGTCATTACTTACCTTCAACATGTTCGGGAAGATGACCGGGTGCCCGATTTTCCAGTCGTTGTCCTCCTCGGATCCCCCTTTGTAATACCGGCGCTTGACGATTCCATAGTCAAAGATGTCAAAACCTATTTTCGCGTGTCGCGCCTGGGGGAATGCTCCATCCGCGGCCTGTGACCTTCCGTTGCGAAGGTAATAGGTGAACCAGGAATGCAGCCATTCGCTGTGGGTGGGATCAAGCGAGTTCTCCATCGCCTGGAGCCAGTTGATGGGCAGCATCGTCCGACCAATCTCGCGAATCGAATTCGGCTGAACGAAATAGTCATGTCGCGGCAGTATCGGCGGCTCACCGGGGCCCATATAGGCCCAAATCAGACCGCCCATCTCCTTGACGGGATAGGCGATGGTCTTCACACGATCTTTGAATCGAGAGTACGTGGATTCGGCCGGCTGTTCGAGGCAGTTCCCTTCAGCGTCAAATAGCCAGCCATGATACGGACACCGAATACCGGTACTCTCGGGTACGCCATAGGCGAGCGAGCAGCGTCGGTGAGGACACAGCTCCGCGACAAGACCAAGTTGACCCGAAGTGTCGCGAAACAATGCAAGATCCTCACCAAGCAACCGCACCTTGAGTGTCGCTCGCTCCTTGAGCTGCGCAGCACCAGCAAATGGCTGCCAGTACCGCCGAAAGAGTTCTCCCGCAGGTGTGCCTGGGCCAACTCGCGTCAGACGATCGTTCATCTCTTTGGTGAGCACGTATTCCCCTTCCATCGCGTTGCCTCGTAGTAACCAAAAACCGCTTCACCACTGGACAATCGCGAAAAACCCAACCTCGCTTAGGCCGACTTTGAGTCTATCAATAGCACATCCTGAATCGCCGCACCCCGAGTCGCTGGTCATGAGCGCTTTGGATCGAGTCAGGCACCATGTTGCATTTCTACGACCTCTTCTCCAGCACCATCAATCCACAAGGACCCGATTGGAATCGATGTGCCTTCTTTAGGGCCCAATGGCGCGATGTCGTTTACCTCTTGTGTTCTCTCGACTGTCTCTCCGAATTAACTCTTCCTATCCACCCAGTGACGGTGAGCGCCACTCATCTTGGAAGGTCAGGTTGATCGGGTTCGGTCCGTTCATAACCGACAAGACTAGTAATCTCGATGATGTCACCGAGCCACCCGCACGCGCGGCACCACGAGAAGTAGATGGTCTCCTCGGCGCGCCAAAAGGATGAGGAGAAACCATTCTCGGAAAATAACGCCGTGCACTTTGGGCAATGAAGCTCGCTTGAAAGCGTCTGGATGTTGTGGAGCTCCTCCGGACCGAAATAAACACTCATCAAAGACGCTCCGTTGTACAACGCCGTGGCTCATCTGGCGCACTGGCTGTCCAAAGAATACATGCGCAACACCGCAATACTCTGAACACCGTATGAACCAAGCGGGCAGCCGGGTTCTTGCAACGCGGATTTCCCTTTGAAGATCTTGGCGTTTTCATTTTCGCGAACTTTGCGTAAGCTTTCGACGATCATTCACACGAATTGATATTCGCCTCGACTACTTGGGAGCATCACATGACAGAATCCGGCCGAGGACCTTCGTATAGTGCCGATGACCCGATCAGGCTTGGAATTCTTGGACTCGGAACGGCCGGGCGAGGAGCTGCTGCGGCCCAAGTAGGCTCTTCCCATTGTCGCTTGGTAGCTGTCTGTGACACCAATGAGACCACCGCAAAAGAGATCGGTGCAAAATTTGGCGTCAGGTACTATTCCGACGCGCGCCAGCTCTGCGACGATGCAGAGATTGAGGCGGTATACATCGCAACGCCGACGTATCTGCACCTTGCGAATGCTCTGCAGCTAGCCTCCGCCGGCAAACATCTCCTCATCGAGAAGCCGGTCGTGAAAGATAGCGCCGAGGGCGATGCGATCGGGAAGTTGGGAGAGGCGACAGGAGTCAAGATCATGGCGGTCAACACTCGCGGTCGCGATGCTCCCATACGCGCGATGGCGCACGCCGTCGCCACCGGAGCGATAGGCCGAGTTCTCTCTCTCACCAATATCTGTTATACAAATTGGGTACTTCGGCCGAGATATCCCTACGAACTTGTTGCGGCTCTCGGCGGCGGAGTGACATTTCGCCAGGCGCCGCACCAGGTCGAAATTGCACGAACTATCGTAAACTCGGAGGTCATCGCAGTTACGGCAGTCATCGGAAGTACTCCCAATCCTGTCGACACGATTGGAAACTACAGCGCTCTGGTTGAATTCGAGAATGGAAGTTCCGCGACGCTTGTTTACAACGGATATGGGTACTTTGATTCCGCGGAACTGACCTTCGGAATCGGCGAAAACGGTAGGCCCTCTGATCCAATGACGTCTGTGAACATGCGCAACAACCATTCTTGGTCTCTCGACAAATATGGTGATGCGGGGCGCGCGCTGCGGACTCAACCCGATTCGACGACCATCTCCAAGCGAAAATGGGGATTCGTAGGGCTGACGGTCGTCAGCGGAGAAAACGGCGACCTCCGTCAGTCACGCGACGGACTCACGCTCTATAACGATCTCGGGTTCAGTGAAGTTAACTGCTCCGACATCGAAGGCGGACTCGCGGTCGATTTTGCCGAGATCTTCAACGCAATACGTCACGGACAGACCCTTGAACACGATGGTGCCTGGGGTGCAACGACGGTTCGTATCTGTGAGGCGATCTGGAAGTCTCATCATGAACATCGAAGGGTGCAACTCGACACCTACTGATGAGACCGGCGTGAATCTCGCCCGGTAGGCATACGGATCTGTCCATGAGACGGTGCAATTTACAGACAACCAGCAAATTCGCCGCAATCTCGGATGCCCTCGGCACCGTGACATGGATTGATAATCCAACCAGGGTCGCCCGACATCAGCGCGAGAACGCCAACGAGATGACCATGGGGAGATACCCATGGAGAGATACCCATGGGATCACGCCCATATGACCGGAGGGGCACCGGCCGGCGAGCGACCAGTGCCCCTCCATATTCATCCGTAGCTACCAGGATCTGGCAGCTTCACTACATGTAATGCTCAGCCGTTCGCGTTCAGGGTGAGATATGGCTTGATAGCTGCCTCACCTGATGGCAGCGTCGCGGCGTTGATCTGCCTTGTGATCTCCTGCGGCGTCACATATGTGTCAGGAATATCGAGGTTGAGCAACGCGGAATCGACACTCTTTGAGAGCATCGCATGCTTGAATGCAATCCGCAGGGCCGCCACATACTTCATCGGTGTTCCCTGTGGCTCGAACAGAGTGTCGAACGCCATTGCATCCAACGCATTCATGACCTTCATGGCCGCAAATGCGGACTTCACCTTTGGAGGATTCGCAGCCATCCAGGTGGAGAGCGTCGGCACATGCGACATCCTTGCGTAGTCGACCGTGCCCGGTGTCGCGGGAACCGAGGAGGCAAGTGGAACAAGCGTGCCGGCCTGAATGCTCGGAATGAACACAGAGGCGGCGTTGATCCCAATTGTTCCATCGCGGCGAAGCAATCCCGCAAGTGCCCCTGGTGCGTTCGGATAGCCACTCAGGATCGTCGAGCCATGTGACTTGTAGGCATCGAGCAGGAACGTCGTCATCATTCCACCCTGACCCTCAAGTGAGACCCAGACGTTCTTTGTCTTGAGCGCCGTACCGAGCCGGGTGAGGCCGGAACTCTTCACGGCTGCAAGGACATAGGGCTGTGGTCCCGCTCCACCGATGAGCTCCTGGTCTTTGATCGTGTAGGCGACGCTTGGAACCTTTTCGATGTCATTTTGGATGTATTCGCCAAAGTACCCCATCGCGATCGTCAACCCATTTGGCGCTGCGCTGGCTCCCTCGTCAGAGCCGGGGATCGTGGCGCCCGGCGTGATGTCGGTGACGTTGACCGTGGCATGGAGATAACTACCGATCGCCGGGGCGAGGGTAAGCGCAAATTCGTCGTATCCGGCGCCGGAACCCCCTCCGGTAATGAAGCTCAGTGTCTTGCCCCGGTAGAAGGCGAAATCGGGCTTGACCACAGCGGTCTTGTGCGCTCGCACGCCCGTTGACGCGCTCGCCGCTCCTGTCATCGCCGCCGCGGAGCCCACGAGACCGAATGCCGTCGCCACGACGAGCGCGGATCGAGTCAGGCGATGAACTGAAGATTGGATACCGGTATCTCGGTGAACCCGACCACTACCTGCCTTACGAAAGATTCTCAAAATTCTCCCCCCTAGAGTTGGCTGCACCGTCAGATCGTTGAAATGTTGCTACTGCATTTCGATACGTTACTACTGCATTTCGACCGAGTGGACCTTTTCATCGCCCAACCTGCAAATCTTGGCCCCTCGCGGATCCTCCCCGAGACAGGCCATGAGGGGCGCCGGTCCGCGGAAGATTCACAGGTCTTGGCTGGAAAATCTCCGCGGACGCCTTCGTCGGATCAGCCGTCAGAGTCGGACGATTGGGGTGAAGGTCAGGTGGAGAAGATTCAGCACCTCGTAGGTTGCGTACCACATCGCGGCAGATCCGACCACGGAGTAGATAATCCGCCCACGCAAGGTGGCCAGGGAGCGCCTCGTGGCGAACATCCCGTAGAGGATGACAAATACAGGCTCAGTGACCAGGTAACCAAAGAGGAACACCACCAGGGTGAGCAGACAAAAGACCGCCAGGGCAAAGAGCTCCCGGGAGTACTGACCGTTCACTCCCCAGGCCTTGTTGATGATCACCGGCAGCCGGCGCCTGCCACTCACTGGATCGACCTCCAGCGGGGTCACAGGACGCGCCGCCGCCTCTCTCCGGGCAGGCCGCATGCGCAAGAAATGCCGGAAAGCGACAAAGTCAACCGGAAGACGCCACGCCGCGCCGAGAAGTGTGAGCCCCCCTCCGAGAACCGGAAACAGCGCGGACTTCCAGCTGTACGCGCTGATCGCGTACAGCGAGAAACCCAGTGAGGAGCAGAACAAGAGGAGCGAGACGATGAACGCGAGCTGGGGATAGGGATTTCGTTGCATGAATCGTTCCGAGACGATCTCAGCCCGCCTGACGGGATCCTCTTCGAGAATCGGTGGGTTGTTCTTCTTTGCGTCACTGCGTAACTGCACTGTCTTGAGGACCAAGATTCCAATCGCGACAAAGATCAGAACGTCCGCCAGCGGGCGGGCGCCAAAGAGCGAGAAGCCGGGAAAAACCTGCCGCGTCAGCCAGATATTGTCCTCAAGTGTTGGACCGAGGACCAACCCGATCGCAAACGCCGCGAGTGAGTACCGAAGGCGACGCATGATAAAGCCGACGATGCAAAAGACGAGTGCCTCCATCGTCGAAAAAAAGGAGACATCGGCGACGAATGGCCCAAGCAGCGTGAGGCACATGATGAACGGCACCAGCAGTGGACCGGGAACGCGCGTCACACGCGCGAGGATTGGGGAGAAGAGCAGTCCGATTGCGGTGCCAATGATTCCCGAGAGCGCAATGACCCAGATCATCTCGTAGGGCAGCACGGGATAGTTCTTCGTAAAGTTTCCACCGAACTGGATGCCCTTGATCGTCAGCGCAGCCACATACAACGCCCCAAAAATTCCACCCGGGATACCAAGGGCAATGATCGGAATCATCCCACCGACCTCCTTGGAGATCGACGATGCCTCCGGCGCGATGATTCCCTCAGGAATCCCCGTACCGAACAGTTCACGCCTCCGGCTCGACTGCTGGGCGATGCCGTAAGAGAGGAAGTTGGCGGCAAAACCGCCGATGCCCGGAATGATTCCACACACCACGCCAACGATCGCGCCGCGGATCAGCGCCACCCAATGAAGGAACGCCTCACCGATTCCCTGGATGACCTGCCTGCCAAATCCTCGTTCGAGACGTACTGCGGCGAGGCTCGAATCGACCTCGTTCCCCATCATGTCCTGGCTCGCGATCGTCGTTGCCGTTCCAAAGACAAGCACCATCTGAGGAACGGCAAACAGCCCAAGTGCGAGCGACACAATGGAGATACCACCGATGAGACTGATTGCTCCGCCGGTGAATCGATATTCACCCGTAACCGGATCGGCGCCGATGGAAGAGAGAACGATGCCGATGCCCGCGGAGATGATCGCCTTGCTCACCCTGTCCGTGCCAAGCGTACCGACCAACAGCAGGGCGATCATGATCACGGCGACGAACTCCGGCGGGTGAAAGATGCCAGGGAGTTGGTTGACAAGAGGAATCAGCGCGACCACCATGGCACAGCCGATAATTCCGCCAAGACAGGTGGAGGCCGCCGATATCCCGAGCGCTCTCCCGGCCTCTCCACGCTGTGCCATCGGAAAACCGTCAAAAGTGACTGCGAATGCCTCTGGGTGCGCGGGCGTGTTTAACAGGATCGAGGTCACCGACGCGCTGTAATAGCTCGCGGCTCCAGTTGCAAGAAAAAGACAGATCGTGCCAATAAGGCTGATGTGATAGGTGAAGACGAGGACGATGCTGAGCACCACCGCACCGCCAAGGCCTGGAATGACACCAAAGACCATCCCGATGATGGATCCCCCGAAGAGGTACAAAAGTCCCTGTGTGGTCCCAAGCACCGTCAGTCCACTGAGAAGATTATGCAACAATTCGGTACTCCGTTTCCCCGGGCTCTGGAAGTTTTAGCATTTCGCCAAGGCCCGCGCGTCACATTTCAATCTCACCGAGACAACCCTAAAGAAGAACACGACAACGATGTATTCCGAGGTTTTAACGACGGGCAATGGAAATGCAATTTGGGCAACCCTCTCCGCGAAAGGGAGGCGCCTTTGATTCGAACGGAGAGCTTCGAATCATTGATTGGCATACTCCGCGGTACCCGGAACTCCACCACACGACGTTGAACCCAACGCTGCCGAGATTGATCATGCCGAGAGCAGATCATCATTTCATCTTGAAAAATATTGAAACATGAGTAGCATGCGACGCAGCCATCTGATGATATGAGCAAGGGGGAATTGCCACGCTAGATCAATCTGCCCATTCGAAATCCACGTCTCCGGCATCGGTCTCGATTCCGCTTTTCTCGGCGGATAGCCACGTCATAGAAGAGCCAAGTCTGTGGGACGGAATCTTGCCCGATGGCTATTTTGCGCCAAGCGGTTTTCATGATCGACCAGGTCGCGTCGACCCCGTCGCACGGATTAGCGAGATGGCGATCGATGGCGTTGACGGCGAGGTGCTCTATCCTTCACTCGCCCTTGAACTCTTTGCCCTCGATGACGCTTCCCTTCAAGAACGGACCTTTGCGCGTTACAACTCCTGGCTGATGGAGTTCTGCGAGGTCAAACCCGAAGCGCTCATCGGAATCGGCCTCGTCTCGATGTACAACATGGATATCGCGGTCAAAGAACTTGAACGTTGCGCCGAGGGAGGACTCCGCGGATGCCAGATATGGCAGTCGCCGCATGCGAGTCTCCCCCTCTCAGCCGCGCACTACGAACCGTTTTGGGAGGCTGCCGCCTCGTTGAACATGCCCGTCAGTCTGCACATCCTGACGGGATTCAATTACAGCAGCAGGCAGAGCCGGAGTGACTCAAAAAAAATCGAAGATCCGATTGAGCGTTCGATCGATGGCTACAAAGGATCAGTAACGCGAAAATTGGACGCGGCCTGTGACGCGATCGTCGACATCATGTTCGGCGGAGCGCTCGATCGCCACCCAAACCTCAAGCTCGTCACGGTAGAGAATGAAATCGGCTGGATACCCTTCGTACTCAACCAGTTCGACTATTACTGCAACCGATTCCGCGAATCGCGTCAGACGGGAATGTCAAAGTTGCCTTCGGAGTACTTCGGCTCCCAGGTCTTCTCCACCTTCTTCCGCGATCCAGTCGGCATGAAGTTGCTCGGTTGGTGGAAGGGAGCCGGCGGGTGCATGTGGTCAAACGACTATCCGCATCCCAACTCGACCTGGCCTCATTCCCAGGAGATCGTCGCGGAGAACCTCAGCTACCTCAACCCGGAGATCTATCGCAAAGTCGTCCGCGAGACCGCGATGAACCTGTATTCACTCCACGAGGCGCGCTAAGGCGCTCCTTGCACCTGCCTGGTTCGAAGTTCCTCCTCGAACGGATACCTCCTCGAACAAAATGACGACCTAAAGCGCGGTTGCATCGGCGCGGATCTCGATCAGGCCAAGCTCCACGACCGTCGCCGTCTGTTGCGGAAAAATGACGGTCGTCGAATCTCCCTGGAGGAGAATTGCCGGTCCCGCGATGACCGATCCCTCCGGCAACTTTGCCCTCTCATAGAGATCGGTCAAGGTGCCAGATGCACCCATGTACGTCTCACAGGTGCCAATTTTCGCATCGATGAGTTGGGAGGGCATCTGGAACGGCGAGACGATCGGAGCCTGGGGAACAAGAGCCACCGCTGCGAGCCGGTAGTTGACGATCTCGACAGGTTCGTCGCGCGCCGCATGACCGGTCAACTGTTCGTGATATGCGTCAAATTTCTCCCGAACCGACAAAAGATCGGCAGCGCTTCGTACCGGCTCATCGATCCCGACGGTGAGCTCATAGGCCTGACCGATGTAGCGAAGATCGAGCGCGTACTCGAACTTCAGTTGCTCCGCTCCAAATCCCTGACCAAGGAGGTCACGTGCACCCTGGGAGCGAAGCCTTTCGAATGCCTCGCCCACGTGCGCCGCGCTGACCCGGTGGATACCGATGAGTTCAGAAAATACATAATCCTGTCGAACGTCTGAGAGAAGCAGCCCGAGGGCGGAAAACACCCCGGGAAGAGCCGGAATGATTGCACCTTTCATCCCAAGATCAGCCGCGATCGACGAGGCATGCAACGGTCCGGCACCTCCAAATGCAAGCAGGTAGAAATCGCGTAGGTCATAACCCCGATTACTCGAAACGGTCTTCACCGCCTCTTCCATCTTGACGTTGACAATCTCGATGATGCCCCTCGCTGCTTCGGTCACCGAGAGACCAAGTGGATCGGCGACATGGATCCGCACCGCCTCAAACGCCAGATTGCGGTCGACCTGCATAGCCCCGCCGGCGAGCGGAGTCTCGACATTCAAAAGGCCGAGGACAACATTCGCGTCCGTGATCGTCGGCTGCTCTCCGCCCCTGCCGTAGCAGGCGGGGCCAGGGTCGGCACCGGCAGATTGTGGGCCGACCTGGAGCACGCCAGAGCTGTCGATCCATGCCAGCGTGCCGCCGCCCGCCGCGACGGTGTGAATATCGAGCATCGGAACGAGTACATCTCGTCCATATACCTTTCCTCCCATCCGGCGAACCGGGGTGCGGTTCTCGATCAACGCAACATCTGTCGACGTTCCACCCATGTCAAACGTGACGACGTTCTCGAACCTCTCGGAAGCCTCCAGGATCCGGGTTGCAGCAATGACCCCCGCAGCTGGGCCCGAAAGAATCGTCTGCACGCTCCGCTGTGCAGCAACGGCAAAACTCGAGACTCCGCCATTTGAACGCATGATGTATCGCTGATCGCCAAGGAACCCCAACCCGACAAGTCGCTCATCGAGCAAGACGAGATAACGCTCCATGAGCGGATTGAGATACGCATTCACGACCGTCGTGGAGAGCCGGTAATACTCACGAATCTGCGGAATGATCTCGCACGAGAGCGACACGTTGATCCCGGGAGCGAATTCCTCGAACCAGCGACCGAGCTGTCGCTCATGATCTGGATTCATGAACGAAAAGAGAAGACAGACCGCGACCGACTCGACGCCATGCGCGACCATGCGCCGTATCGCACGAAGGGCTTGCTCCCGGTCGAGTCCGATATGTACCGATCCATCAAAGAGAACCCGCTCATGGATCTCCTCGGTCAGTTTCGGAGGAACGAGCGCCTTCGGTTTTTGATAGAAAAGGTCATAGGTCGAAGCACCGTACGGGCGGCTCTGCTCCCCTATCTCGTAGATGCCGCGGAAACCCTCTGTCACGAAAAGCCCCGTCCGCGCGCCCTTCTCCTCCAAGATCGCGTTCGTGCCGACGGTAGTTCCGTGGCAAAAGAACTTGACCTCGGAGCCGTTTGCGCCGACTAGGTCGAGGTGCTTGTTCAGACCGCTGATGATCCCATCTGCCTCATGGCCGCGTGTGGAGGGCACCTTGAAAACCTCGAACGCGCCAGTATCTTCGTTGAGGACCACGAAATCCGTAAAGGTCCCTCCCGTATCCACCGCAACGCGCAAGGTCGTCATTTCCGTCTCACCGTCGGTAGATTCCAATCACTCGATCTGTCGGTTTCACACACAACATTGACAGACAACCAACGGGACCTCCCGAGCTCCTATCCTCCCGTTGGTCGCGCGACACCCAGACCGAGATGGCACCTCGTAGCTCATTGTGGATCCGCAGCTGTCTCGAGCGGATCAACTACTGCGCGTTCCATTCTTGAATAGCGTCATCGAGACGAACAGGATCCACACCATATTCCGCAACTGCAGAATCTCTGCTCACATAGCCATTAAAGACATCTTCAAGCACCTCACCAAAGGGCCGCGCGCGGGGATCTCCGTAGCCACCACCTCCGGCCTTTTCAAGTTGCACCCGATCGTCTGATTTCAGACGAACTCCGCTGAAGCGACTAGAACAGATCCGCTCTTCGGGCATGCCCGGATTGACGATCGCGCTTCCACAGTGTCCGGAACGACCTCCCTCGAATCCGTAGGCAGGAACGTCGTGACGGCCCCCGCGCAGTGTCCACTGCGCATCATCAGTGAGAATGCGATAGACGCGCCTCGGTCCAAGGCCGCCGCGATAGCGACCTGCTCCCCCCGAGTCTCTGATGAGTTCGAAGCGCTCGACGCGCGTCGGAAACTCGTTCTCAATGACCTCGATCGGTGCAGTGCGGCCATTGGACAACAAGACATCGATACCGGACATTCCATCACCCAGTGGTCCTCCACCGTATGCCGAACCGATCAGTTCATATTGCACGAACGGCGACTGGTCGGGCCGGGTGCCCGCGATCATGCTCCCGCCCACCCCACCATTTCCGGCCTGCGCACGCGACGGCACGAATTGGCCAAGAGCCTGGAGCACGGCCTCGGTGATCGCAGTCGCCGAGGCCATATAGGTATTCCCGGCGGCGGGGTAATTGGCGTCAAGTACGGATCCTCTGCGGAACTTCGTCTCCACCACGCGCGCTACGCCGCCGTTGTTCGGAAGTGTTGGGTCGACAAACCCGACAAGCGCGTAGTACACACAGCTTCTCGCAAGTGCCGGGCGGATGTTGACCGGACCCACCACCTGATCATCTGATTCCGTAAAGTCAAAACTGATCCGATCGCCCCTCTTTTCGATCCGCACGTGATAGCGGATCCTCTGGTTGAGCGTGATGCCATCGGAATCAACGAAAGACTCCGCCTCATGGACGCCGTCTGGCCATCGCCGGATCTCTTCTCTGAGGCGACGTTCGGTGGCCTCGTGCACCTGAGAAAAGACCCCTCGGACGACCTGCTCCCCGTATTTTTGAACCGTCTCACCGAGACGGCGTTCGCCGAGGTGCGCAACACCAACCTGACCACGGATGTCTCCAAGAATATGTTCGGGCATGCGACTGTTTGCCCGCAAGATTGCCTCGATATCGCGCTGGACCTCACCTTTTGAGATGTACCGGACAGGTGGGTACTGAATTCCCTCCTGAAAGAGCTCACGCGCTCCGGCATTGGCGGTTCCTGGTATCACACCGCCCAGATCGCTCTTGTGCGCAATGCTGCCAGAGAAGGCGAACAGACGGTCCTCGACGAAAACCGGAGCTACCACAGCCATATCCATCGAATGGGGTACTCCACTCAAATAGGGATGATTCGCGATGAACACGTCGCCGGGGTGGATGTCCTCGCGAAAGTCGCGCACGATTGACCGGCAGACCTCGGGCAGGCAGCCCACGTGGAGGGGCAAGATAACATGCTCCCCAACGACCTCACAGTCCGCATCCATCAGCATGCAGCTCGCATCCTGGGATTCGCGAATAATCGTGGAGTAACCGGTTCGGAAGATATTCAGCTGCATGTCCTGAACGATCCCGGAAAGGCGGCTGACGATGACCTGAAACGTCACAGGATCACTTGGCTTCGCAAGCGAACCAATCTGGCTATCTTCGATCGCGTCCGGTTTATTGGCCACCACGCCCTCTACCCCTCATCTAAAGGCTCCAGAGGCAAAGATTCCCTGGCAACACAGACGCCAACCTGGCTCGGATCAACCTTACTTTGGAGGCTCGCAATGTCAAGTGTGGACGGATCTGATCGGACCCATCACGACACCACGTGACGAACGGATTGCCATTCGCGATGCAACATGAGATCTCTCGTCACCAAATCGCGTTGAAGCTCTTGCGCGCACCTCGCAGACTGGGCTCGGTCATGATCGAGCTCGGTCGATTCGAGACACCCGGTCACCTTGTGACCAGATTGTGATCAGAGATCTTGCCGGGCGCGCCAACGACGAGTATCTGGCAACCTTGGATCCCGCCGCTCCTCGCAGGGCACGGCCGACATTCGAGGGCGAAAACACGGACACCGTTCTCCGCCTCGTGATCAGATACCCTCCGAGGTATTGACCTCGGGATGCACACCGGTTCCCACGATGGGCGCTCCCCGATCACTCGCAACTACACGGGATATTCGAGCAAAGACAAATTTCAGGTAAATACCTTGCCGAGGTCTCTGGCGCAGCGTAATGTCTTTCACCGTCAGTCAGGAATTGACCGCGTCCGGTCGAACATCTGCGACATCTGCTGGCGGGGGGCCACACAGGTGCGCAATTTGTCCGCGCGACCGGAGGCGATGCTTGAGGCATCGATCAAGGAGTAACACCGTGGCCCTCATTTGGAATAGATCGATCGAGTGGGATTGTGAAGACTGGCGCGAGCGTGCAGCTTGTCGCGACACCGATCCCGATCTTTTCTTCCCGATCGGTTCGACTGGACTTGCCGTCGACCAGATCCACGCAGCCAAGTCGATCTGTGAACACTGTGAGGCGAGGCAAGAATGTCTCGAATTCGCCCTGATCTCCAACCAAGAGTCAGGTGTCTGGGGAGGCGCAACCGAAGACGAACGGCGGCGACTTCGCCGCACCCGCCTCGCCGGGCAACGTCAGGCCTCGTAGGCGTTTCCACAATTGAATCAATCAAAACCGGCCGCCGCGTGCGGCCACGCTGGGGCGCACGTCGGCACGGGCTGGCTCCAACGTCAAAGCGCGCCCTCTCGACGCTCGCGCCCTATCGCCTCAGGGGAATGTCGATCGTAACCAAGGTTCCATCCTTGGACGAGACGCTGATGCTCCCACCAAGCTGAGTGCGCACGAGATCACGCACGATTGACAGGCCGAGACTTTTCGTCCGGTTGATGTCGAACTTCTCATCAATGCCCGACCCGTTATCGTGAATCGTCACATGCAGCTGCGACCGACCACTGCGGAACTCGAGATCGATACGGGGCTCTTTGACGACCGCGCGGTTGAACGCATGCTCTGCAGCGTTCTGCAAGAGCTCCGCGATCACCAATGCAAGCGGCGTCGCGACGTCTGCCGAGACATCTCCGACATCTCCACCGACCGTGATCTTTACCCCTGACTCCGATACATTGGCATCACGCGCCAGTCCGACAAGGGCCGGCACGATCTCATCAAAACTCACCTGGTCGCTTGGCTCCCTGGCAAGAATCTCGTGCACGAGCGCGATTGCGCGGATCCTCCGCTCGGCTTCGACCAATGCCGTGCGCGCAGAAAGATCTTCAACGCGACGCGACTGGAGTCTCAGCAGCGAGGAAATGGTCTGCAAATTGTTCTTGACACGATGGTGGACCTCGCGGATTGCCGCGTCCTTCGAAAGAAGCAATCGATCACGTCGGCGAAGATCGGTGACATCGCGGATGAGCAGCGCCGCACCAGTGACACGCTGGTCGTCAATCAGCGGAATGCAGTGCAAGAGGATGATTGCGTCGGTCCGCCGCTCAACCTCCTCGGTCGCGGGAAGTCGATTGGCGAAGGATTCGGAGATGGTATCCGAGTCGACACCGAGTTCTCTGAGCGTCGATCCCAACAACGCAGAGACGATTCCGACGCGGTGCAGGGCGTTGACGGCATTCGGCGAGGCGAAGTTGATCCGCTGTTCGGCATCGAGCACGATGACCCCATCACCGACTCGAGGAGCGTCTTCGATCATCTCCTCATCACCGAGAAATGGGTAGATTCCGGCATTCACCATCTCGGCAAGCCGCTCAAACAGACGCATGTACACCCGCTCGAGACCTCCGGTGCGCCGACCGACGGTCGGGGACCAGACCCGTTCGACGACGGCGATCACCTCGCTGTGGAGACGCACTGGAATGCACTCGCGGTGCACCTCGCGCACCAGCCGGCTGTCATCATCATTGAGCATGGTGATCTGGCCGGTGAGCCACGACTCGTGTACCAGCGAAATGTCCTCGGCATCGAACACCCTGCCAACGAGATCGTTCTGGAACAGCGTCTGGCTCGTCGTCGGACGAATCTGCGCATCCACGACAAACTGCAGATGGTCGCCACCCACCGTCGAATAATCCCAACGCCGATCCAACGGCGTTGCATCGGGGTGCGCATGGGTTCGAAGTGTCGGGTGTTCGTGTGTCGCGCGGTGCGGGATATAGAGCACAAGATCGGAAAAGGAGAGGTCGGAGAGCAGGCCCCAGCGCGCCGTCAAACGATCGAGATGCTCCTGCACGCGCCCGGCATCGCCCGGATCTTCGGGCTCATCTGTCATTGAGCGCGTCATCTGGCCGGGTCTCCCGACACGAGCGGAACGAGATGACCTTTGCGGCCAGAAAACGCCAGAAGCTGTCCGTATCCGGCGCGTTGCGCGTGTGCAATCAACTCGTCACGATGATCCGCGACATTGGGGACTCCGTGGGCATCCGACGCGGCCGTCACTGGCACGCCCGCCTCGAACAATCTCCGCAGAAGGTCGCGCGATGGATAGGGCTCATCGACCGGCTTTCTCAGCCCCGCGGAGGAGATCTCCGCCGCCATCCCGGAACGCCGGGCCGCCTCGGCGATCCTCGCGTTGCACTCATCGAGCAAGAGGGTGCCAGGTCTTCGGCCGGTCAGCTTGATGAGGTCGGGATGTGCGAGTACGTCACATGTTCTCGTCGCGGCGAGCTCTTCAAGCGCCTCGGTATAACGCGTCCAGGCGGAATCGGAGCCGAGCAGATCCCACTCGCGCATTGCAACTTCACTGGCGAGATTGTCAAACATCCACGTACCGAGCCAGTGCACCGAGCCGAGCAGGACATCGAATGGATATCCCGAGAGCAGCCTCTCCACCAGATCCATCGATCCCCGGTAGTAGTCGACTTCGAGTCCGAGAACGACCGGAAGGCCGGCCCGCTTCGCCGAGAGGACATCTTCGACATAGGTATCGAGATCCGCCGTGGCGTGAAACTCGAAGTACGAGGCCATCTCGGTGCGAAGAGCCTCGTCATGCTCGTTGAGCCAGAATCTCCGTGCCACGTCTTGCACCTGGGTGAACCGGAAGAGGTGCTCGGTCAGGGCGATCTCATCCACACCGCGCGACCGTGCCTGCTCGCAGTACTCGCCAAGCCGTTCGAGCCGCTGCTCGGAGGAGTCGGCACGCGCATCGTGGGGCCAGAGATGAACGTGGTAATCAATCATCGACGTCGCGGACGCGCCGTGATCAGAAGGTGCGCCATCATTCGGTGATCCGGCTAGGAGGCGCCGAATCCAACCTTTCGGCCGTCATCTTGGGTCCCTACCTCAACGTAGGCAATGCGAGCACAGGGAACACCGATCCGGCGTCCGCGTTTGTCCTCGAGCCAGATGACGCCCTCTGCCGTCGCAAATGCCGCCTCGATCTGGGCGAGCACCTCCTCCTGGGTGACCTCGCTGGCGAGCTCGATATCAAGCTCGCGCGCTGCCTGGATGATTCCAATGCGTACGTCCACGCGTGCGTCCTCTCTCTTGTTGCAAATCTATCGTAGGAGGCCCCCACCGGCATCCGGACGGCTCTTCGAGCTCCGAGCGCCACGGTCCAGATGGCTCCAAAGCGCAAGGGCTCTCGAGGGAACCGGAGCGTCAGCTCGCCTTGCTCACCGAACTCATGTTGAACCCATCGACGCGAAGCGGAGGCGCCTCGACACGGTTCATCCATTCCCCCGATTCGCGCGACAGCGCCCGGGTACTCGCACCGGCCTCACTGACGCGTCGCAACATGTCAAGCGGGCTCTCGTTGAAACGGAAGTTGTTGACGGCTCCGACAATCTCGCCGTCTTCGACGAGATAGACGCCGTCGCGGGTCAATCCGGTTAGCAAAAGCGTGGCTGGATCCACCTCGCGGATATACCAAAGACAGGTGAGCAGGAGGGCTCGCTTGGTCGTTCGGATCAGCTCGGCCAGCTCGATCGTCGCACCAGGTAGGCGAAGACGGAGGTTGTCGATCGGCGGAGTGAACGCTTGCCCGGAACGTTTCGCACCGGCGCGGTGATAGCGCAGCCGCTCGAGCACGCCATCATGGATCCAGTTCGTAACATCAAGCGGCGCGCCATTGTCAAAGACCGAGACATCTGTGCTCGATCCGCCGGTCATCAAGAACGGCGCACAGGCGATCCCCGGGAGTGACGGGTCACTCGAAAGTTCGAGAGGGAGATCCATCAGCCGTTCGCCGACCCGCGTCTCGCCATGACCGCGCGAGAAGACGTTGCCACCATCTTCGGCCTCGCGACCGCTCAACGCGCGCCAGAGCTCAACGACAAGATCCGCCGTTGCGTCGGGTGGCAAGATCACCTCGTGGCGACCAGCTGGCAGATCGATCCGATGCGACGCCACACCAAGACGCGCGTCGAGGTGCTCGTAGATCGCGTTGACCTCGATATCCGCGAGGTCCTCGGTTCCCCTGCCCACCCATGACGAGGCGAGACCGGCGCGGTCTCTTGCAACGAGTTCAAAGGACCCGGTCGCCTGCTCGTGCCGAAGGCGGATACCGCTCGAGGTGCCGAGGTAGACCGTCTCGATCTCATGCGTTGCAAAGCCTGCAAGTAACTGACCCTTCGCGCGGGCGCGCAAAAAACAGTCCCCGAGGTCCTTGACGAGCGGGCCAAAGCTGCCAAAATCGGTCATCCGCGGAGCCAGTTCGAAGTCACCTGCTGCCGGGGAACCGGGAATCAGCGGTGCTGCGTCTGGTGCTGGATCACTCGATCGTGCGCGCGCACGGGCAGATTCGACGAGTTCGCGCGCGTCGACGTGGCCAGAGCGGCTTGAAATGCCAACGGCCCTGCCGCCACCGTGATCATGGAACACGGCAACGATCACCCGCCGTTCGCGCCGCATCCCGTTCGTGGTCGTCGAATTGTTGGCAAATCTCACGTCTGCATCGAACCGGTCCTCGACAAGTACGACGCAGCCGAGTGGTGCGGCCTCGGCGAGTACCCTTTCGATGATCACGCCCGCCGGATCGAGCGCGCCAACGAGTTGCCCGTTCACCGACCGGACTCCTGTTTGGCGTTGAGCACGCGGACATTGGCAAACAGTGCGGAGGGACAACCGTGACTCACCGGTGCAATCTGGCCGGGTTGGCCCTTTCCGCAGTTCATCGCTCCTCCAAGCAGATAGGTGGATGATCCTCCGAGGGCAACGAGCGAACCCCAGAAGTCCGTTGTTGTCGCCTGGTAGGCAACATCTCGCAGCTGGGAGACGATCTTGCCTTCGTCGATGAGAAAGAATCGCTGGCCGGTGAACTGGAAGTTGTAGCGCTGCATGTCGATCGACCAGCTCTTGTCCCCAACGATGTAGATACCCCGCCTCACCCCGGCAATGAGCTCGGGTGTGCTTGGACCATTCCCCTGCGCTGGTTTGAGCGAGACGTTGGCCATCCGCTGGATGGGAGACATGAGCGGAGAACAGCCGAACGCGCAGCCATTGGACGAACCGAGTGCCGCCTCGTGCGCGATCTGACGGTCGAGCTGGTATCCGACGAGCACCCCATCCCGGACGAGGTCGAACTCCTGGGCCTTGACCCCCTCATCGTCGAATCCGATCGTCGCGAGTCCGTAGGGCGTTACGCGGTCGCCGGTGATCTGCATCAGTTCAGACCCGTAGCGCAAGGACCCGAGCTGATCGAAGGTCGCGAACGAGGTTCCTGCATAGGCCGCCTCGTAGCCGAGTGCCCGATCGAGTTCGGTCGCGTGCCCGACAGACTCATGGATCGTCAGCCAGAGGTTTGTCGGGTCGATGACGAGGTCGAACTCTCCCGGTTCGACCGAGGGCGAAGCGAGCTTCTCCTCTAACAGCTGGGGAATCGCCGCGATCTCGGACTCGAAATCCCACGTCGTGCCCGACAGGTACTCATAGCCCCGTCCCACCGGTGGAGCGACGGTCCGCATCGTCTCGAAGTCCGCATCGCGCAGCGAAAGTGCCTCGAGGGTCGGGTGAATCCGCACCCTTCGCTGGTTCGCCACGGTACCGGCGAGGTTCGCGAAATGCTTGTTCTCATTGACGCCGTGCAGCGAGGCGGTGACATGATCAACGCCCGGTGCCGCCATCAGCCGCTCGCTCCACGAAACGAACAACGCGACGCGCTGATCAAGGGGAACCGAGGTCGGATCAATCTCGAATGGCGAAACGAACTCGACGGAACCATAGGAGGGTTCAGGAGCCAGTTCGACGAATCGTCGGCGCGACCCAGCGGTGACTCGCGCCGCCTCGATCGCCACATCCACGGCTCGCGCGACGGCATCCTTGGTCAGCTCGATGGTTCCGGCGAATCCGATCGAACCGTCGATGACGACGCGCACGCCGACGCCGATCTCAACATCGTCGGTCGCCCCCTCGACCAAAGCGTCACGCAGGACGAGGTACTGCTCTCTGATCTGCTCGATGCGGATCTCCGCATCGCTTGCTCCCCTCGACTGTGCACGCTCAAGCACAACCGCATCGAGTTCGCCAAGGGGCAAAGCGAGAAACTCCTCATCGAGAGTTGCCACCCAACCTCCAGCTCCATATCAGTCGTCGGCGATGCCCCAATACCATCCGAGCACACGGGGACTGGGAGATCTCACGCTAGCCGTATCGATACCCGATGGCGAGCCGACCAAATATTCTACGAGGCAGCAAGTTCGCTCTCGACATAATCGCCCTGTTGGTTTGACCATGTTGCGAACATCTCGGCATAACGACCGCGGTTCGCAAGGAGATCATCATGCGAACCAATCTCGACGATCTCGCCGAGCTCGACAACAACGATGCGATTCGCACGCATCGCGGTCGTGAGGCGATGGGCGATCAGGATTGCCGTGCGTCCCTCGAGTAGGCGATCGAGGGCTGCCTCGACCTTCGTTTCGGATTTGAGGTCAAGGTTTGATGTTGCCTCGTCAAGGACGAGGACACGCGGACCCGCGATGAATGCCCTCGCTAACGCGATGAGCTGACGCTCTCCGGACGCGAGGGACTGGCCGCGCTCGTGGACCTCGGTGTGCATCCCGTTGGGAAGTCGATCGATCAGCTCCTGGAGTCCAACGGCATGGAGCGCCACGGCGATCTCGGCATCGGTCGCCTCGGGCCGCGCGAAGGCGATGTTGTCCCGGATCGACCCCGAGAAGAGAAATGCCTCCTGAGGAACAACGCCAAGTTGGCTGCGCAGAGAATGCAGCGTCACCGCATCGAGACGATGACCGTCGATCATGACCGAACCTTCGGTCGGATCATAGAAACGCGTCACAAGTTTTGCGATGGTGGACTTGCCCGCACCCGTCGCGCCGACAAATGCGATGATCTCACCGGATGCGATATGCAAGTTGACATGTTTGAGAACCGGCACCTTCGGGTCATAGCCGAACGACACATCGTCGAAGTCGATCTTGCCCTCGATCAAAGGAAGCTCGTAGGCCCCTTCGGATTCGGAGACCGTCGGCTCTGTCTCGAGAAGCGTCCGCAGCTTCGTCACGGCCGCCTGCCCCTGTTGGTAGGTGTTGTAGAGCTGAACGAGCTGCTGAATCGGCTGGAAGAACGACCCGAGGTACAAGATGAACGCCGTCAAAACTCCAATGGTGAGATGGTGATGAAGCACCATGTCGCCCCCGATGAGCAACAGGGCGAGCTGTCCGCCCAGGCCAATCAGGTCAGACGAAGCCGTGTAGGCAGCGGTGACCTTGGCACTCGTCCGGTTCGCCGCCCGGTATCGTCCAACGACGTTTCGGTGATGAATGACGTTGTTGCGCTGACGGTTGTATGCCGCGACGATACGCACGCCCGAGAGACTTTCCGCGATATCTCCGATGACTCCGGCGAGCGTGTCGCGCACGAGGAGATAGGTCCGCGCAGAGGCGGAACGGAACCACAGGGAGGTCGAGATCAAAGCAGGCAGCACGAGCACACAGGTGATCAGCGCGAGACGTACGTTGTAGGTGAAAAGGATCGTCGTGACCACGACCATGGTCAGGCCCTGGATGCAAAACTGCGCAAGACCATCCTGGAGAAGCTGTTGGAGCACCTCGATGTCCGCGGTCATGCGCGTCATGATGACGCCTGCCTTCTCATCGGTGAAATAGTCAAGCGAGAGACGCTGGATGTGCGAGAACACCTTGACACGAAGGTCATTCATGACGTAAGCGGCGAGTCTGCCGGTATTTCGCACCCGTTTACGTTCGACCAAGACGGTGAGAATGACCGCTGCAAGATACGCGAACCCGGTGATCACGATCACGCTGAGATGGTGATGGGGATGGGCAGCGGTACCGATACCGTTGTCGATTCCGACCTGAGTGAGATAGGGGCCGGTCTGGAATCCGATCGTCTCGATGGTAAGGAAGAGCAGCGACCACACCGCAATCGACCAGCGCGCCCGCACGAGGGACCAGAGGGTCAACCGCCCCCTGTCTTGGTTGCGCGGCGTGTAGCGCGCGGTCGGACGCGGATGGACCGGTTCCGTTGTGAGGAGCTTTTGGACCGCCCCCTCGAGTTCAGGTGGAATGCCAGCGAAGGGGGCTCCACCGGGAGCTCCGTGCGCGCCCGGACCTGGACCGGTTCCAAATCCCGCCGAGGGATTGCCACGTATACCGGACCACATGCCACCTCCTCCAAAGCCCATTCCCATTAGAGCCTCGGTTCCTTGTCTGTCGCGTCGAGTTCTTCTCCCTCGTCTGCCAGCACTCGGGCGAGCACCTCGGCGTAGCGGCGGTCATTCGCGAGCAGCTCTGCGTGGGGTCCACTTGCGATGACCGAGCCGTTCTCGATGAGTACGACACGATCGGCGAGGCCGATCGTCGCGAGGCGATGCGCGATGATGATCGTCGTTCGGTATTCGAGAAGGTCCACGAGGGCATGGTGGATGCGCTGCTCGACCTGGACATCGATTGCACTCGTCGCATCGTCGAGCACCAGGATCGGCGGATTCAACAAGAGCGTTCGCGCGATCGCAATACGCTGACGCTGTCCGCCAGAGAGCGTATAACCGCGCTCACCGACAATGCTCTCGTAACCTCCTGGGAGTCGCGCGATGAAGCCGTGTGCATCTGCGGCCTTCGCGGCCGCGATGACCTCGTCCATCGTCGCGTCGGGTCGGCCATAGGCGATGTTTTCACGTATCGACACCGAGAAGAGAAATGGCTCGTCAAGGACGATTCCGACGTTTGCCCGAAGGCTCGCAACCGTGAAGTCGCGGATGTCACTCCCGTCGATCGTGATCGCGCCATCGGAGACGTCATAGGACCGATTGAGTAGGCGCGCGACGGTCGATTTGCCGGCGCCCGTGCGCCCAACGAGCGCAACGGTCTCTCCCGGTGTGACCTCGAGATCGAAATGCGACAGTACCGGTGCTCCGCCGGCATAATGAAAACTGACATCACGGAAGCTGACCCTGCCGCGACAGTCAAGCAGGTCGTGGGCATTCGGTCGATCGACGATCTCTGGTTTGTGGTCGAGCACCTCGTAGATCCGCTTTGCCGATGCCGAGGCGCGCTGACCGTTCATGATGATCATTCCGAGCTGGCGGAACGGAGACTGGAACAAGAGCATGTAGGCCTGGAAGGTGAACAGCGTTCCGACTCCCATGTGTCCGTGGATGACGAGAATCCCTCCATAGAGCAAGATAACCGCCAGGCCAACCCGTGGGAGGTTCTCGAGCGTCGGGGCCCAGGTACCGCGAATGTCCGCGTCCTTGATATACGCCCATCGCAATCGATCCGCAGTTCCCGCCAGCGCGGAGAGTTCTGCCTGCTCCGCTGCGAATGATTTGACGACTCGGACGCCACTGACGTTCTCTTCAACGATTGTCGCTACCTCTGCAAGCCTCGCCTGGATGACCCACGAGACGGGAAAGATCTTCTTGCGCATGATGACACCGACCACGAGCGTGATTGGAAGTGAGAGCATGGTGACGAGCGACAATGGAACGTTGATCAGGAACATCTCGACGAAGGCAATCAGAACGACTGCGCATTGCACAAATACAGTCGGTGCCATGACAAGGTACTGCTGGACCGATCGAACGTCAGAGTTGGCGCGCGAGATCAGTTGACCGATCTGCACCGAATCATAAAAGGGAAATGAGAGTCCCATGTAATGCTCGTAGACAACGTTTCTGAGGTCGTATTCGAACTCATAGGCGGTCATAAGCAGCATCCTGCGGCCGGTGTAATTCGATATTTCGCGTACAGCAATGAGAATCACGAGCATCACGGCAAAATGCGACAGGATTCCGAAGTTCGCTCCTGCGAGCGAACCTGTGATGTGCAATCTGTTGATCGCCTGTCCGAGAATCTTTGGAATCTGCACCTGCGTTAGCAGCGCGATGAACGACATCACCAAGGATCCAAGCCACATCGCGCGGTGTGAGCGCACAATTGGCCATGAGCGCATGATCCACGATTTTGTCTTGTCGGGGTCTATCGTCGCCCTCGGCGCCTCAAAGAGTGGCTCCTCGGCAATTGGCTCAAAATCACGTTGTGACAGCGCTTCGAAAAACTTCTGGTTATCTGGTCCTGTCAGAAGTTGCGCTGGCTTCATAGACCATCGGCCTCATTGCGCGCCCGCTTCACAAGACGCGCCGCCCGGCGCGTGTCGAGCGCCGCAGCCCAAAGCGACAGGTCGTCGATCAGTTTGTACGCCTGCCCCTCATCGACAAACCCGGCAACGTGCATGAGCCTTTCGATCACCGACTCGTCTGCTGCGACAAGCACCGCCCGACCCGCTTCGGTCAGGTCGAGAGAGACCTTGCGCCGGTCAAGGTGGGAGTGCGACCTGATGATAAGACCACGGTTGACCAGTCCATCAACGACTGCGGTCACACTCGGAGCGCTCACCTCGAGTTTGCGTGCGAGCGTCGTCGATGCCTCGGCACCCTCTGCGAGCTGGAAAAGCATGCGGTACTGCGCCGAGGAGAGATCGACCACGGCAAGTGCCGCGTCCACCTGGCGTCCAAGGCGCGCCGCGGTGCGGGCGACCGTGCTGGAGTTTTGGGTACGCGAGATTTGTTTGTTGGTCACATATTTAGACTAGCAAACTACTTTTCTCCGCTGGCCGGTTTTTCGGGGGTGTTTCGGGCGACAACGGCCGTTCCAGGTGACCGGTGGCCACCTCAGATGATCGCTGCCACCGCTTCGGTCTCGGAGATGATCGCCAGTTCGGACTCGACCCACGCTCGCATGCCACCGGCAAGGTTGACCGTCCGGTATCCCACGCCGGCGAGTGCCGCGGCCGCGCGCGCCGAGCGACCACCTCCCCGGCAGACGCAGACAACAACGCGATCGACCGGAATCTCTTGGTACCGAAGCTCGAGTTCACCAAGCGCGATGTGATGCGCGAGCGGCGCGTGGCCGGCCTTCCATTCATCATCCTCGCGAACGTCGAGCAGATAGCTGCCCCGCTGTAACAACTCATCTGCCTCGATCGGAGTCACCTCTTCGAGCTTGTCTGAATCTGAAGTCACGTATCCTCCAACGTCTGTTTCCCCATCACAAACCAAGATGTCCAAGCAGGTTAGCGGGAATGCAGACTGTGAGAGAAAAGACCCTCGAGACAGCTCGAGTATCTGGTCCAGTTCCTCCTTCGCTCTGGTCGTTTCGATCAGCCATCTGCACGCCTCTCATCCGGGCCACGGATGCCTCCCCGCCTCGGAGGGGTCGAAGCTCTTTTCCGCAATTGGGAGATCTGGGAGGGACGCGCCCACAAGAGAGACGTCGAGCGCGACGCACCCTTGCCTCTCTCCCCATTACGATCAATCGCAACGAACGAGCCGACTAGGTCACACTCAATCGACTCCTAGGGAGGTCCGTTGGCCTCAACAGCGCAGAGGGACATGATGTCGGTCACAGACACGGTGGCGCTCGCACCTCGCGCGCGTGTTGCTCTCATCGCAATGCACATCGCTGGCGCACTTTCGCGATTGACCGGCCGCGGCGACGGTTCCATCATCGGCGGACGGGTCGCTCTTTTGATCTACCCCGATCTGATTGCTGCCCTCGCTGGCGACCGCGAAATTGCCGTCGTCAGCGGGACGAACGGCAAGACGACGACCACACGGCTTCTCACCGAGGCGCTCGGGGGAATACGCGTCGTTGCGACATCCCCGACCGGGTCGAACATGAACGCCGGCATAGTCACCGCTCTCGGGAGGCGCAAAGGATACGCGAGGGCAGTTCTTGAGGTGGACGAGGGATACCTCCCCCAGATCATCGCGCAACTCGATCCAAAGGTGATCGTCCTTTTGAACCTGTCGCGCGACCAACTCGATCGCGTAGGAGAGGTCCGCATGATCGCCAACCGTTGGCGGTCTGCGATCGGGGAGGCATCGGGGGCGATCATCGCCAATGCCGATGACCCGCTCGTCGTCTTTGCTGCGAGCGCCGCGGGGCGCGTGCACTGGGTTGGTATGGGAAGCATCTGGCGAGGAGATGCCTACCACTGTCCAAACTGCGGTGGCAAAATTGCCTACGACGATCGCCAATGGTCGTGCTCATGTGGGTTCGCCCGTCCAACCCACTGCGCAGAGATTCGCGACGACCTCCTCGTAACTGAAGATGGCACCCGATTCAAACTCGACACACCACTCCCCGGAGCGTTCAACCGGGCGAATCTCGGTGTGGCCGCAATTGCGGCCCGCTGTTTCGGCGTGACGCCGACCGACGCGCTGGTGAGGATGTCAATGGTCAAAGAGGTCTCTGGCCGATTTGCCAGAAAGTTCGTCGGGTCGAACGAGGTGCGACTTTTGCTCGCAAAGAATCCCGCCGGATGGGCGAGCCTCCTCGACCTTTCAAAAGACGACAGTTCACCGGTCCTCATCGCGATCAACTCGCGCGTCGCCGACGGATTCGATCCGTCGTGGCTGTTCGATGTCCCCTTTGAACAACTCCGCGGTCGCGAGGTGATTGCGTGTGGTGAAAGGCGCTTCGATCTTGCCGTCCGGCTACGACACGCCGGGGTGGACCACACCGTCGGAGCAGTTTCGGCGATCGACTCTCTGGTGAACATCCCCGCACCGGTGATCGACGTCATCGCCAACTACACCGCCTTCCAGGATCTGAGGCGCGAGATCGACCGTCCGCGAGGAAGAGGCGCCCGAACCGACTCTCCATTGACCGGCGCGATCGCGATCCCGCCGTCAACACCGCGTTCGGGTGCGCTTCGCCGGGAGCCTCTTCGGATCATCGTGATCTATCCCGATCTGCTCGGCACCTACGGCGACACCGGCAATGGCATCGTCCTTTCCAACCGGGCACGATGGCGAGGAATCGACGCCGAGCTCATCCTCTTGCACTCGGATGCAGAACTATTGATGGGTGGGGACATCTACCTCATCGGAGGGGGTGAGGATGGTCCGCAGGTGCACGCGGCGTCACTCCTGCGATCGCAGAACTTCCATAAAGTCGTCGATGACGGAGCGGTGGTCTTTGGCGTCTGCGCCGGTTACCAGATCCTTGGCACGAGCTTCCCGGGTGCCGACGGATCGACCCAGCCGGGACTTGAGGTACTCGATGTGACGACCGAACGCTCCGCGTCCCCGCGCGCGGTTGGAGAGCTCCTCGGCGAGGCCACCATCGCGACATGGAGGGATCGGCTCGGAAGGCTGACCGGATTCGAAAACCACGCCAGCCACACGACGCTTGGCGAAGGGGCCGTGGCGCTGATGGAGGTGCGCGTCGGTACCGGCAACGGATCTTCACACAACGATGGAGCCGTTCAGGGCCGGGTCATTGGCAGCTACCTGCACGGACCGGCACTTGCGAGAAACCCCGCCCTCGCGGACCTCTTGCTCGAACTCTCTACCCAAGAACGTCTCGAACCGCTCGATGACCACGAGGAGCAGGCGCTGCGCTCAGAGCGACTTTTTCACCTTGGAATCGCTCGATAGAACAACGCGAGGGACCCGATACTCCCATGAGTCCAACAAAATAAAAAAGTCTCCCGATCGCCGTTGTAGTCTCGTGGGCGTGAGTCCAGTCGCGGGTGCCCCAGAGTTGGAGAGCGCGCCATCCCTGGATCTTGCAATACGTCGCGCCAAGGGCTACGTCGCGCTGACAAAACCCCGCATCATTGAATTGCTGCTGATCACCACGATGCCGACGATGTTCGTCGCCGCCAAGCATCTTCCCTCGTTCGGACTGATCGCGCTCACCCTGATCGGCGGAAGCCTCGCCGCAGGGGGAGCAAATGCAATGAACATGGTCTATGACCGCGACATCGATGCGCTCATGGAACGCACCAAGCATCGCCCGTTGGTCACCGGCCTCATCTCTCCGAGATCGGCGCTCGTCTTTGCCATCGGACTCGAGATCGGGGCATTCGTCGAACTTTGGTTGACCGTAAATCTGCTCTCGGCGATTCTCGCCGTCTCTGCCACCGCGTTCTACGTCTTGATCTACACGATGTGGCTGAAGCGCTCGACGACGCAGAACATCGTGATCGGTGGCGCGGCGGGAGCGGTACCGGTGCTCGTTGGCTGGAGTTCGGTGACCGGACGGGTCGGCATCGCGCCGATCATCTTGTTCGGGATCGTCTTTTTCTGGACCCCACCGCATTTCTGGGCACTCGCCGTACGGTACCGGGATGACTACCGCAGTGCGAGCGTGCCGATGCTTCCCGCAGTCGCGGATCTCAGCTCGGTGGTGAAACAGATCATCTGGTACACGGTGGTGCTCGATCTTCTCGTCATCTCGTTCGGGTTCGTCGCTCCCTATGCGCGCATCGAGAAGATTGTCTATTTCTTCATCGCCCTCGCGCTTGGTGGTGCATTCCTCTGGAAATCGCTGTCGCTGCGCAAGGATGCCAGTCCGAAAAACGCAATGAGTCTTTTCACCTTCTCGATTACCTATCTCACCGTTCTGTTTGTTGCGATGGGCCTCATCGCAGCAATCCAGCACCCTTAGACACCACAGGGCGGCGGGCATCGGGAACTGTCCGATGCAGTGGATCTACCGAGGGACCAGGCCGCGACTCAGCGGAAAGAGCCTCGGTCAGATCGTCGAGGACTCTCCGAGCAGACCGACGGGACAGCTGACGCCTGTTCCCCCGAGTCCACAGTAACCATTCGGATTCTTCGCGAGGTACTGCTGGTGGTAGTCCTCGGCAAAGTAAAACGGAACCGAGCTCTTGAGCGTTGCGGCTGCGACGATCTCGGTTGCCATCGCTCCAAATCCCGCTGCACGAAGACGATCTCCGAATACCCCGGCGACGTCGAGCGCGAGACGGTTCTGCGCTTGGTCAAAGGTGATGATCAAGGAGCGGTACTGGGTGCCGACATCGTTTCCCTGGCCCATCAGCTGGGTCGGATCGTGCCCCTCGAAAAAGACCTGGAGCAGTGTCAAAAGGTCCACCTTCGACGCGTCATAGATCACGCGCACGACCTCCGCGTGTCCGGTTCTTCCCGAGCAGACCTCCTCATAGGTCGGATTCTCCGTATATCCACCGGCATAGCCGACCGAGGTGGCAACGACCCCGGGCACGTTCCAAAAGAGGCGCTCTGCACCCCAGAAACATCCCATGCCGAACATCACCTGTTCGAGCGGTTCATCGACGACGGGATCGACGGGAGTCGCGAAGACGAGATGAACCGATGAGACGCGAACCGGCTCCACCCTGCCGCTGAGCGCGTGCTGAGGTTCAACCATCACTGGCCTGCGGGCGTAAAGAAATTCCATCTCCAAGAGTCTACGCGAGAGAGCGCTGATCCTGACAGATCAGGAAGAGCCAAAGTTGCGCGCGACGAGCCGGTCAAACAGCGTGTCCGGCAAGATCCACCGGAGAAAGAGAAGCAGGTGCGCGAGGAATCCGACCCGGTAGCGACTACGTGGCCGGGGCGAACTCACGGCCCGGACGATGACGCGGGCAACGCCCTCCGGTGTTGAGGCGAACCTCGCGAGTCTTCCTTGGGTCAAGCTGCTCAATCCACCGATCACCGCGAGCTTCATGGAGTGATATGGATCGATCGACACATCCACCTCGGTCTCGACGGATGAGATCGCCGCTGTCGCCCAGTTCGTGCGAACGGGACCGGGCTCCACGAGGCTCACCGCAACGCCAAAGGCTCGCGTCTCGAGCCGCAGCGCATCGCTGAGGGCCTCGACCGCATGCTTGGAGCCATGGTACGCGCCCCCCATCGGAAGCGAAAACCTTCCCGCGATGGAAGATACGTTGACGATGCGGCCAAAGTGCTGCGCACGCATGCCTGGCAGCACAAGCTGAGAGAGTCTCACGAGACCAAAGACATTGGTCTCGAACTGATCGGTGAGCAACTTCCTCGAGAGTTGTTCGACCGGTCCATACGCACCGTACCCGGCATTGTTGACCAGGACATCGACGCCTCCGAACCGGCTCTGCACCCGTTCGAGAACCCGCTCCATCGACGATTCATCGGTGACGTCAAGTTGGAAGCAGTGACAGCCAAAAGGCTCGAGATCGGAGATCGACCCGAGCTGTCGGGCAGTAGCGACCACGTTCCAACCTTCGCGCGCGAACGCAAGCGCCGAACTCCGACCGATTCCCGTCGAGCATCCCGTGATCAATACGGTTCGGCGCCCGTCACTCACGGATGCGGCGACAGCCAATTCGGATCGAGCTGACGCAGAAACGTCGCGCAGCGCTCCTCTTCTTCGTGTTCGCCGATCTCACCGGCGCTTTTGCGAAGGGCCTCGAGCGCGAGCAAAAAACCACGATTTCCCTCATGGCGCCAGCGCACGTATCCGGTTCCGTGCCAACCGGCGCCGCGCAGCGTATCGAGACCACGGTGATATCCGACTCGGGCACAGGCATAGGCCTCGGTTGCGTCGCGTGCCAGGTTGGCAAGTTCTGCCCAGGCATCGAGGTAGCGCGGATGACGCGCTGCCACTTCGGCAACTGCGTCGCGACGGCATTCGACCGGCTGGCGAAGCGCGTCGGCGAGTGCGCGCTGCCATTCGATCGGGGCATCGGGCAGCACCGTCTCGGGAAGACCGCGGCTGAGTGATACGGGAGCATGATCAGTCATCGTGACAGTCTATGCAAGACGACTCCTCCTGCTTTAACCCAACGAATCGTCAGCGGCCGTCGTGAAGGCGAGATGGGGCGAGATCGTCAAAGCTCAGCTGAGCGACGGCAGTATCCGGCGCCTTGCGCCTCGGGCGCTTTCTCGGCGGAGCCGAGCAACGTTCAGGAGGAAACATCCTGATGTTTCGCTGGTGGGTTCCGTCTCGACCGAGTCGCCCACCAAGTACCTCGATAAAGCACTCCCCCGAGACCACGTTCTGTACGAACGCAAGGAATTCGTAGTGGCTCCGCTGCCTCGGTTTGCCCTTCACACGCACCTCGTCGTGCGGCTTGAGCCCTTGCCAGTAGGTGATGCGCGCGAGTGTTGGTGCGATCCCAGCTTCGGTCCGGCGGCGTCGCGTCATCGTCTGATTGACGCTACCAATTCTTGCTCAGTCAGTCATCGATGCTAGAGCGATTCAAAAGGGACGGCGGCTCCCCTTTGTTCATCACGGATGCTCTTGACGATCTTGTGCTCGATGATAAAGGCCACGAACGGAACGAGACCGGCGGAGATCATGATCAACAATCGACCGATCCCAAAATGTGCCCGTCGAGCAAGATCGAGCGCTGCGACAAGATAGACGAGATAGAAATAGCCGTGGATCGGTCCGACGATCGCCACGACCGTCTTCGAATGCCCCCAGATCTGGATCGGGATTCCGACAAAGACGAGAATCAGCAGTCCGGTACCGACCGTATAGGCCATGATTCTGTATCTCGTCAGCGCGCCATCCATCGATCGAATTTTTTTGGGCTCACTCATTGCCGTCTCCAAGTCTTGGGCCGATTCTCTCGCGACAGCTGTTCAAGGTAGTCGTTGTATGCACGCAGGGTCGACTCCTCGTCGCGCCTCGGGCCCGGCGTCACCGCCTCACCGGTTTCGGCGTGGCGTTGGTGGCGGCGCAGGTGGTTGAGCCCGCGGTTTCCATGCGCCTCAGGGTCGTCGTGGAGGAAATTCCACCAGACCACCACGCCAAATATGGCAAAGGCCGGCCATTCGGCGGCATAGAGATAGCTCAACGCATTCCCCGACATTGCAACCGTCGCCTGCCACCACGCCGCAACGAGGCACCCAGGAGCCCACAAGAGGATCGCGAGATGACTCGCCAAGGCTCGACGACTCAGCCAACTGGTCTTTCGCGTTGTGTCTCTCCGCATGATCAAGAGCGCAACGGCCCGAGCGAGTCAACCTCGTATCGCCACAGCTCGCGCGAAAGAGTCGAAACCGGTGAGTCCGGTGCTCTTGGCGCAGAACGGCGATCGAGATGCAGATCAAGCTCACGATCTGACTCCCAGATCTCAAAGACGCGCACCCGACCCGGGTCAGTGCTGTCCGCGCTGAAGGCGTACTCGAGACAGCCCTCCTCGCGACGCGACCGAGCGATGGCCTCCTGGCGCGAGCTGAGAAAGGCCTCTCGGTCCTCAGGTTTCACCTGGATATATCCGGCGACAACAATCACGGCTCCCTCACCTACCCGTTCGTTTGCACCGGGCACGACCGGTTCTCCTCCGGCCCGGCGACAACACCGTAGGCCAAAGGGAAACTGCCCGGGAAAATCTCGAGGTCGTGCCATCCCCCGCCATCGATTCTGCACTAGTTTGTACTCACCGGTGCGGTAATGCAGGCACCCTGAATCAGGAGCTCGCATGACAGCCGCAACGACTGTGCCACACCCACTCGCGACGCTCGTCGTTGACGCAGATGATGAGATCAGCCCCGATCCCTATGTCGAACTCAGCCCTTCGGGTTCTCGCACCCAGAAGATCGTCGTCAGCATCGTTGTCTTTGGACCATTCGCCGGACTCATCGCGGCAATCGTCAGCCTGTGGGGAACGAGCCTCAAGCCCGTCGATGTGATCACCGGACTGATCTTCTACGTCACCTCGGGACTCGGCGTAACCATTGGGTTCCATCGCCTGCTCACGCATCGCAGCTTTGTTGCGAAACGCTGGCTGCGCATCGGACTTGCGATCGCCGGCTCGTTCGCGGTGCAAGGTTCAGCGACGAGCTGGGTGGCGCTGCATCGTCGACATCACGTCTATTCCGACCGCCCCGGAGATCCCCACTCTCCGAACCTCACCGGGACTGGCCACATCGAGCGACTCATGGGATTCATCCACGCACACACTGGGTGGCTCTACACCGCCGAGGCAGCAGATGCCGAGCGCTGGGCTCCCGACCTCGTCGCCGACGGGGACATCCGCCGAGTCTCCGCGTATGCCCCCCTCTGGACGGTGCTCTCGTTCGCCCTTCCAGCTCTGATCGGACTTGTGGCGAGCGGTAGCTTTGCGGGTGGGTTCGAATGTTTCCTCTGGGCGGGTCTCGTGCGCATCTTCGTGCTCCATCACATCACCTGGAGCACCAACTCGCTGTGCCACATGTTTGGAAAGCGCCCGTTTTCGACCAAGGATCTCAGTAGGAACTTTGCACCATTCGCGCTGTTGAGCTTCGGCGAATCGTGGCACAACGGACACCACGCTTTTCCAAGCTCAGCCCGGCACGGTCTTGACAAGAACCAGTTCGACATCTCCGCGCGCATCATCAAGATCTTCGAAGGCCTCGGGTTGGTGTCCCACGTGCGGTGGCCGAACCGCGAACGCCTCGAGGCACGACGCAATATGGATCAGATCACCCGTCGGTATGCAAAGGCCTCGCTGAAATAGGGCAGCCCGACAAGACCGCTCGGGGGAACAAGCGCTCTGATCTGCTCGGTCGCCTCTTGCTGGATCTCAAGACTCAGCGAAGAATAGACCGACATTGAGCGCAGGCGGTCAATGACCCCCTCTCCGTCGAGTTCGTGGACGTGGGTAAACCGGGTCTCTTCAACGAACTCGAAGAGATTCGAACCGTCGATCACGGGCTTCCAGCGCCGATTGGGAGAGTGGGGAATCTCGGGATCTTGGTAGCGGAGGAGAAATTCCTCAAGAGTCAACTGGATCGGATTTGACACGTCGCGCTGGTTCCAGACGAGGACGAGAAAATGTCCGGGCTTTAGCACCCTGGCGATCTCGGCGACGGCAACCTCATCGGCAAACCAGTGAAACGACTGCGCACAGGTACACAGATCCGCGCTTGCACTTTCGGCCTCAAGGTGCTGGGCGACTCCCCCGACTGCGGACACCTCAGGCAACATCGCGCTGAGCTGCGCCCGCATCTCATCGACGGGCTCGATCGCCGTCACGCGAAGTCCAAGATTCACCAGCGAGCGAGTGAACTTACCGGTGCCTGCCCCGAGGTCGACGACGACATCCCCGGCTCCAACGCCAGTGAGTCTTTTCATCCACGAAATCATCTCGGCAGGGTATTCGGGTCTTCCGCGCGCGTACGAGTCGGCGATCTTCGCGTAACTCTCAGCCTGCGAATGAATACTCATCTATCCCTCCCTTGATGAAAGATCGTGTTCAGCTCTCTGACCCCGGGACAAACATCTCCTCAACACCAATCGGGTGCGAGAGGATCTTCTGGGCATGAGCCTGGCGGATGATTGCCTCAAGCGTTGGGCGATTTGCCGCAATGCCATAGGGCATCGGGTCTGGTCCGACGAACGCACAACGCGCCGCGAGCTCCCGCTCCTCATCGCTTAGCTCCGTTGCGCCTTCGATGCGCTCGAGGAACGGCTGTTTCGCGAGCACAAATGCCTGATACAGCGATGGAGCGAGATCGGGGTACCGCTCGATCAGGCTGTCTTTGATGACCAAGGTGTGGTTGATCGGGTAGATCCCCGTACGTTCGACGAGCGAGCGCTCGACGCCAGCGCGGTCTTTGATCAATGGCTCGATCGATGGTGAAGAGCCATGGTAGATCCCAATCCCTCCGGCAAGCTCTCCGGCCTCGAGCATCGCCGAAAGATCTGCTCCGGGCCGATACTCGACATTGTCGGGAAGCGCGCACTCCTTGACGTGCTCCTCGTCACAGATCACCCAGGTCACCCTGTCAAGGTCAACACCATAGGTATCGGCAAGGATTGCCCTCGCCCAGACTCCGGTCGTCACCGTGTAGGCGCGCACCCCGACGCTCTTGCCCTCGAGATCCTTTGGCCCATCCACCCCCGAATCGCGGTTGACGACAATCGCCCGATGCGGAAAGGCCCTCGCTGGAAAGACCGGAATCGCGGTGAACTCCTTGTGGTACTCCTTTGCCGAGAGATAGGTAGTAATCGCAAGCTCACAGATGTCAAATTCCTGATTGCGAACCATTTTGCGGAACGCGCCAATGATCGGTCCGTCGAGCACGGCAAACTCGAGTTCGAATCCATCGGGCGCGACCGTTCCGTCGCGAAGCGGCGCAACGTGGCCGTAGGAGCCAAGAGCGATGCTGAGCTTTGTCATGGTGCTCGCCTTTCCTTTGGACCCATTCAAAATCCCAGGGCCAAGGTCGGATATTTTACGCCCCAACCAAACTACTCTCGCCGCGATCTTCTGGCGAATGTGCACGAGCGAGATCGGGCGATCGATGAACATGACGAAATCCTCGAGAGATGCGTCATTTCATCGCGGCAGGTAGGGTGCTGAGCGACAATATTGATGCGAATTGGACTTGAGCCGGCAGGTTTCGGCTGGCTGAAGCTGAGAGAGAACCGGCAACGTGCTAGGGAACGACCCGATAGAAAACGCGGCAGCACCAGCTCGGGCAGACTTTGGCGATCTCGACCTTCTCACCCCGAGAGGCGTCTCGGTCTCGCCGAGGTCAATTTTCTTCATCGTCGCATCGATCATGTCGATGGGGGCTATCGACCAGACAATCGTCTCGACTGCGCTCCCTACGCTGAGGACCGATCTGCACGCTCCAATCAACTGGTCAAGTTGGACGATCACGATCTATCAGCTCGGTCAGGTCATCGCCATGCCGATCACCGGACGCGTCAGTGACCAGTTCGGGCGCAAGCGCGTCTTCATCGTCGCGATCGTCGTTTTCATTAGCGCCTCACTCGCGTGTGGACTCTCGACGAATATCTACGAACTCGTCTTCTTCCGCGCCATCCAAGCTCTCGGAGGCGGTGCATTCATGCCCTCGGCAACGGGCATTGTCGCTGACACGTACGGGAAGAACCGGGATCGAGCGATTGGAATGTTCACCTCGATCGTGCCGATTGGTTCGATGCTCGGACCGGTCATCGGAGGCGTGATGATCTCGTACTGGACCTGGCGGGGCGTCTTCCTCGTCAACATTCCGATCGGACTGATCGGGCTCTTCCTCGCAGTTCGCATGATCCCGACCTCGACAAAGCGCGAAAGCGGACCGGCGGACTATCTCGGAATGCTTTTGATGCTGGTGGTGATCTTGCCGATGATGTTCGGCATCACCGAACTTGGAATCGGACACACCCGCTTCACCTCGTGGAACTTCGTGATCCCGGTGTGCATCTCAATTGGCGCGATAGCGCTCTACATCCGCCACGCAGGTCGTGCACAGGTGCCGATCATCAACATCAAACTTCTCAGGACCCGCTCCTACCTCGCAATCAACCTGATCGCCGGCATCTATGGCGGCTGTGCGCTTGGAATCGGGACGCTCGTTCCACTCTATGGCGAGGATCGATTCCATCTCTCGCCAGTCCAAGTCGGAAGCCTGCTCTCCGCGAGAGGTGTGGGTGTGATAACCCTCGCCGGAGTAACTGCGTTTTTCATGAGAAGAACCGGTTACCGCCTGCCGATGATGGTGGGGTTCTTCTTTGCCGCGCTCGGGATGTTCCTCCTCACCCTCTCGCCGCCAGTCTTCGGTGCCTACGGGTGGATGACGTTCGCCTCGATGTTGATGGGAATCGGCATCGGAGTCTCGGCGCCTGCAACGAACAACGCCGCACTCGCACACAATCCTGACGAGATCGCCTCGACTGCCGCGCTCCGCGGCACCTTTCGCCAGATCGGCGGCATCATTTCCATCTCAATCGCGACGGCATACGCGTCGCGATCGCTCGATCCGGGCATCGCGCTCTCCCATGCGTTCTTCATCTTCTCGATCATTCTCGTGGTGTTCGTCGTACCGCTGGTTTTTCTCGTCCCAAACCAAAAAGGCACCTGGTAACCACGGAACGGTCATCGACTGCCGTTAGGGTGTTGCGGTGGCACAGAACATGCTCCACCGAGCCAAGACGGTTGACGACTGCAAAGATCGATGCGTTGAACTCTGAACGAAACACCGATCGGCGCGAGTCGAATTCGTGGCTCAACGACGCGACCGGACAGATTGTCTATTCGGTGCGAAAAAGCAGGCGAGCAAAACGCGTTCTCTTGCACATCACACCCGCCGATGGACTCGTCGTTACCATCCCGGAGCGCCTCGCGCTCAAGCACGTTCCCGGAATCATCGAAGAGCGGCGCGAATGGATCCACGACGCCTCGCTCCGCCTCGCCGAAGAACGCGCGCGATACCTCGAACGGGCTCAACAGCCGATGCTGCCAGAGACGATCGAGCTGCGAGCAATTGGTGAACGCCGCTGGGTGCTCTATGGCGAGAACGCGACGAAGCGTCCGAGTGTCCGCGAGGAGGGGCCCTATCGGCTGCTCGTCTCCCGGACGGACGACGAACTCGCGGCCCAGAGCGCGCTGAGGAGTTGGCTGGTCGAACGCGCCAGGGGCGAGCTCTCACCCTGGTTGCATGAGCTAGCGCGCACGAGGGCGCTCGGCGTCAGGGCGATCTCCCTTCGTAATCAACGCACGCGATGGGCGAGCTGTTCGGCAGATGGGAGGATCTCGCTCAACTACAACCTGCTCTTTTTGCCAAGACGACTCGTCCGACTCGTATTGATCCACGAACTGTGCCACCTCGTCGAGTTGAGCCACTCTCCGGCGTTCTGGCGCCTGCTCGAAGTCGAGGAGCCGGACATGAGGGAACTCACCGAGGAACTCGACCAGTCCTGGGGGTATGTACCCCGCTGGTCTCACGGGTGGTGACACCAATCGGCGCCCCGAAGGGAGATTGTCCAAATACCCGACACGACGCAGCGAGAACCAATAGCATCGCTGTCTGAGCGATCTCGGAGGTCAAAGAATGAATGTGGCTCATGTCACTGGCGCACTGCTCGCCGTTGATAAACACAAACTTGCCGGAACCGTCGGCATCATTATCGGTATTGGCATCGTTGGCGTTGGAGCATTCCGCGCCATCCGACGGACGACAGGGGCGATGGTGATGGCCCTCGCCGGGATCGTCGTCATCGGACTTGCCCTGCTGTTGTACTTCCGCAAGGTGTGACCCATCCCGTCAGGAGTCGGTGCCGCGATGACCGATGAAGCGACCTCGTGACCCAGTCAAGGAGACACTTGAGACGGTGAGCGCGAGCGCCCCGTCCACGCAAGGGACCGGGTCGATTATCTCGGTATCGCGAGAGTCGTTGAGAGCGCGATCGATCGCGTACGGCTTGGTCATCTCGTCAGGTGGGCAAGTTCTCTCAGTGTGACAGACACCTGCTCAAGAGTGCATGGATAGGCCGCTACGAGGACTCGAGTGCATCCTGCATCGCGAAAGCGCTGCAGCACCTTTGCAATGTCATCGCCACTCCCCAGCGCGATCTTGTCGGTGACGATCTCTGCGGGAAGGGTCTCGATCGCCTCACCGATCCGGTCGTCCTTGGTCTGCTCGGAGATCCTCCTCAACTCCTCCTGGTGTTCTTTCGGACGAAGCTCGATCACCTTTTTCGGATCGCTCCTCAGGGCGACCGACAAAGGCCGTGCCGGCATCTGTGAGCGCAACCTCGCGGTCATCGTTCACACAGCAGGGAACGATCGCGCTGCCGAGCGCAATCTCATCGGTGGCAACCGACATCGCACCCAGCGCGCCGAAAACATCATCTCCCACATCTTCATTGAGCGTGACTCCAGAAAATCCGAGTTGTTCGGCCTCGTTGGCAAGCGCGATCGCGCTCAAGGCAGTGATTGCCCCGTCGCTCTTTAGATGCACGCCGAGCCATGTCCGTGTCGACACCATCGTCCCCCAGGTCGTCGAGATTCATGTTAAGAGGTGGACGCCTCACTGACGCTCTTGCCTGATCATTCTGACGCTCCCCACTAGCATCGGTTCACCGACGAAGGGGGACGGATTGCTGTGTGACGCGCAGGTGCACATCTGGGGAGCCGATACCCGGCAACGCCCATGGCCCAAGATCCATGGGGAGCCTCACCGCGCGACGCCCTTTAGCGCGCAAGAGGTGATCGGCGCGATGGACGGTGCGGGTGTCGAGCGGGCCGTCATCATCCCACCGTCGTGGGAGGGAGACCGAAACGATCTCGCCGTCAAAGCGGTGGCGGACTACCCCGGGCGTTTTGGCATCATGGGTCGCGTCAATCTGAGTTCTGGCACAAAACCAAGCCTCGCGCACTGGCGCGATACTCCGGGAATGCTCGGAGTCCGGCTCACCTTCCACCGACCTGAAATGCGTTCCTGGCTCACCGATGGGAGCGCGGAGTGGTTGTGGCGTGAGACCGAGCGGCTCGGACTGCCTGTCATGTTGCTCGCGCCGGGCCAGTCGGCCGAACTCGCACCGATCGCACGACGCTACCCAGATCTCACCCTGATCATCGATCATCTCAATCTCCCGACGGAGGCAGTTGCGACAGATATTGCGCCGACGATCAATTCGCTCCTGCCGCTCATCGAATACGACAACGTCATCATGAAGATCTCCGCACTGCCGTGCTACACGGACGAGGAATCTCCCTTTCGAGGACTGTGCCAACACATCCGTCGCGTGATCGACGCCTTCGGAAAGGACCGCTGCGTGTGGGGATCGGACATCTCGCGCCTTCCCTGTGACTATCGCGACTGGGCCGCGTTGTTCCACGAGGATTTTGGACTGCTTGACCATGAAGAGGCGACCGCGGTCGGCGCAGCGACGCTATTGCGCGTACTTCGTTGGACCTAGTCCATCCTCCGGTACTTTCGCACCGCGAGTGGACCGAGCACCACCAACAGTCCGACACTCCAGATGATCGCCCTTATGACATAGCTCGCCGTCGGCCCACCGATCATTAATGCACGCGAACTGTCCACGACGATACTGACCGGCTGGTTGTTCGCGAATCCCTGCAGCCAGCCCGGCATCTTGTCGACTGGAACAAAGATCGACGAGGCAAAGGTCATCGGGAAGAGGACCGGGAAGCTCATCACCTGGGCGGTCTCCGCATTTGGGGCCGAGAGTCCGATCAACGCGAATCCCCACGAGAGCGCGTACGCGAAGAGCAGCAGGATCCCGAGTGCCGCGAAGAACGCGACGATATTTGTCTGCAGCCGGAACCCGACCGCGAAACCGACCGCGGTAATGATCCCCACAACGACAACATTGCGCACAAGATCCGCAAAGGTCCGTCCCGCGAGCACCGCGGAGCGCGACATCGGAAGCGCCCGGAAACGCTCGATCAGACCCGTGTGCATATCCTGCGCGAGACCGATGCTCGTGCCGATAGCTCCGAAGGCGACCGTCTGGACAAAGATTCCAGGCATGAGATAGTCCACGTAGCTCACACCGGGAATCGGGATGGCCCCGCCAAAGACGTATCGAAAGAGCAGCACGAACATGATCGGCTGCACGCTCGAGAAAAATGCTGCTTCGGGAATGCGGACGTAGCCGAGCAGGTTCCTCCACGTGATGACCGACGTATCGGCAAACATCTGTCCAAGAACCTTGAGTGATGACAGCCGCCGAACAGAAGGCGGAACAAGTGATGCCTGCGTCATCGTCGTCTCCTCCCCCTTCGCCCCTTGGTGAGCACATCTTGAACCTCGGGAACCGTCTCAGCCAGCCTGCCCGTGAGCGCGAGGAACACATCGTCAAGGCTCGGCTCGCGGACCGCGAAGGTAACCGGTACGATCTCTGCCGCGTCGAGGATTCTCAGTGCGTCGATCGCAATCCGTGCACCATTGTCAACGGTGAGTTCAACATTGCTCGCAACAACGTGTGGCTCGTGCGCGCTGAGTGGCGCGAGCACACTGGCGGCGCGGACCGCCGTGTCATGGTCATTGACTCCAATGTCGAGCACGGTCGCGCCCATGGAAGATTTCAGTTCGCGCGGTGTTCCCTCGGCGATCACGTGACCCCGGTCGATGACCGCAATCTGATTCGCGAGGCGGTCCGCCTCCTCGAGATACTGCGTCGTCAAAAGGACGGTCGTGCCGCGACCGACCAGCTCTTCGATGACCTCCCAGAGCGCGTTGCGGCTCTGTGGGTCGAGACCGGTCGTCGGTTCGTCAAGAAACAGCAACTGGGGCCTTGCTACAAGTGCGGCGGCGACATCGAGACGTCTTCGCATTCCACCCGAATACGTCTTGAGCGTTCGGTCTCTCGCGTCAGACAGCTGGAACTGACGGAGAAGTTCGTCGGTCCGCACCGTCGCCCCCTGGCGGCTGAGGTGACAAAGACGTCCCACCATCATCAGATTCTCCCGACCGGTGAGGTTCTCATCGACCGCTGCATACTGACCGGCGAGACCAAACAGCGTACGTACATATTCGGGATACCTATTGACATCGAACCCAAGCAGGTACGCACTCCCTGACTCCTGGCGCAGAATCGTCGTCAATATCCGAACGATGGTGGTCTTGCCGGAGCCGTTCGGTCCGAGCAGCCCGAAAACCGTGCCAGCTTGGACCGCGAAGGATACATCATCAAGCGCGCGGATGTCTTCATTGAACGTTTTGGATACGTGTTCGACACGGATTGCCTCTGTCACCGCTCCCTCACACCCGACTCGACGCGAGTTTCAAAGACGCCGCAGTCGCATGCACGCGCCTCGACCAAACAGGAAGAGAATGGATCAACCAGGATTAGCCGAAATCATAGATACGCTCCGGATTCGCAACGAGAATCTGATTCCGCAGCTGCTCGTTCGGAACAAAAAGAGCCAGGGTGTCGACAAGATCGCCGTCGTCTGGCATCGAGCGAACGTTCGGGTGTGGCCAATCCGTCCCCCACAGGATGCGCTCGGGAGCCGCCGCGACGAGAGCCTGCGCGATCGGCACGACATCGTCATAGGGCGGAGTCCCTCCGGCGGTAAGACGCTCCGCCCCGGTGATCTTCACCCAGGCCCGTTCGTCCTTCATCAGCTCGAGGAGTTGCTGGAAGGGCTCCTGTTCGACACCCTTGGTCGCGTCGACCCTCGCCATGTGATCAATCACATAGGGAACCGGCATGTCATCGAGCATCGGCGCGTAGGTCGGGAGGTCCTTCGCGTCGAAGTGCAAGACGATGTGCCAGTTGAGTTTGGCGACGCGATGCACCAGGCGCCAGAAGACGTCGAGCTCGGGCGCTCCGCCGAGGTGTGCAACGAAATTGAACCGTGTGCCGCGTACCCCCACCTCGTGGAGCTCCTCGATCTGGCGGTCGGAGAACGACTCGTCGATCATCGCGACGCCCGCGTAACGTCCCTTGCCGCGGTTGATCGCGTCGACCATCGCCCGGTTGTCCGTGCCGTGACAGCTCGCCTGGACAAAGACCGCGCGCGACAGCCCGAGGCGCTCCTGGAGCCGCTCGAACTCCTCGAGACCTGAATCGGGTGGGATATAGGTCGAGTCGGAGGAGAAGGGAAACTTGTCTGCCGGCCCAAAGATATGGCAGTGCGCATCACACGCGCCAGCAGGTGGTTCAAACGCCGTTGGTGGATGCGAGTTGCGATTGGGGGGCGGGATCGTGGGTTGGGGATCAATAGTCACGGGGGAAAACCGTACCGTCAAAAAGCTTGCGCGCGGTGCGAATGATGCCAGAACGCGTCACCGTGGGTATCGGACCGGAAAGATCCAGCTCAATTGCGACATCGAAGGTGCCGGTCGGGTGCTCAACGACGACGACGCCGTCGCCGCGCGGGGTCAATACCGATGCCGCAGGCGTGCCCTCGATCATCGCAGCGGTCGCGACCGAAACCGCGCCGAGCACACCGATCGCATCATGACAGCGATGCGGAATGAACGTCCGCGTACACAATGAACCGCCGTCGTGGGCGCTTGCGACCATCGTCAGCTTGGGAACAGTCGACTTGGTGACATCACCGAGGTTCATTTTCGGCCCCGCCTCGAGCCGGATCGCCTCGATCAGCCTGCGCAGCTCGGTGTTCGCCTCCAGATCGGGCGGCCCCTCATAACCGGTGATACCGACCGCGTCGGCACGCATGATGACGACAGGCATGCCGTTGTCGATGCAGGTGACCTCAATTCCGCAGATCGTCTCGAGGATCTCACCTGTCGGCAACAACGCACCGCAGCTCGCACCCTGGGTCTCCTCGAAATCAATCCGGATCGATGCCGCGTGGCCGGGCACTCCGGCGATCTCTGCCTCGCCCGCATAGACCGGCTCACCATCTTTCATCGGGAACACC
>DATKRV010000099.1:0-8388 GCA_035532075.1 Acidimicrobiales bacterium
TGACAAAGACCCGGCGATGACGCGGCGTTGTAACTCGTTCAGATGGGGAAGCACGGTGTCGAAGATTCGCGCGAGCTCTTCATCACTGGCCTCCATGGGAACATCGTACTACGCGCGGACTAAATATCGGTGGACCCTTAGGCCGCAAAAAGTCAGGAATTAACCACTTCGAAATGCGGAATTAGGCACCCCGCTGGAGCCTTTTTTGTGTCCGCGAGGTGTGATTGGCGACAAAGTCTACGAGAACATAGTCACCGAGCTCTTCGGGCGACGTATAGAAGGCTCTGCCGCGATTTACACGCGTCATGCGGTCGACAAAGGAGCGAAGTGCTCCCGTCGAGTTCAGGACAAAGGTGTTGATCACAATCTGGTCCTTGGTGCAGCGTTGAACCTCAAGCATTGTTCGTTCGATGGTCTCTGGAACGGCAGGATATTGGAAAAACACCTCCCCAAGATCGTCAATGTGGGCTGTCGGCTCTCCATCGGTAATGACGATCACCTGCTTCGCGCCTGTCTGATGTCCCAGAATCTTTCGTGACAGCATGAGCGCATGCTGAAGATTCGTTCCGTAGGCGAAATCCCAAGAGACACCCGGAAGGTCACGCGCCTCTATCTCGCGCGCTGTCGCGGAGAAACCGATCAACCCCAGATAGTCCCTTGGATAGCGCGAAGCGATCAAAGATTGAAGCGCAATCGCCACTTTTTTCGCGGCGAGAAAATTGTCTTCCATTGGCATTGATAGTGAGAGATCAATCGCGAGAACGGTTGACGCGGCGGTAATCTGCTCGCTCTGTTCCACCTCGAAATCCTCGTATCGTAACTTGACGGGAAACCGGGGAGACTCCCCACCGTTTGCTGAATTGCGGACTATCGCGTTTCGCAGCGTCTGTTGAAGATCGATACGAAAAGGATCTCCGAACTCGTATGGTTTTGTTTCAAAGGCGCGGTCGTGGCCAATACCGACGGAGGCGATTGGATGATTGCCGACCCGATCGCGCCGTAGACGGGCAAACAACTCCTGAAGTGCATGGGAGCCAAGGCGACGCACTCCCGCGGGAGTCAGCTGTAGTTTGCCCTCTTTTCGGCCTATGAGTCCCGCCTCTTCGAGACGCTTTGTGAGGTCAGCCAGCGCCCGCATGGACCGCGCCACATCCCCCCCCAGGATCTGTTCTACGCGTTCAAAGTCAATCTCTCGAAGCGCGTCTGGGTTCGCCGCCTGCCTGAGTTGGCGCTCAATCGACTCGAGCTCAGCAAGCTCGCTGATCTGTTCGGTATTGCCGAGAAGCGATATGGGGTCCCTGACCTCGCCCTTGGGATATTGCTCCCACTTGAGATCGGGAAATGCGTCGCGCAAGTTTGCGCTGAGTCGGTCCATCTGCCAGGCAATATCGATATCAGAGAGCAATCTCTCACTCAGCTGATCGAATTTTGCGCGCTGGCTCGGAGACATTGCGGACATCATCTGTGACGCCGCGGCCATTCGATACGAAAGTTGCAGAATGAGGTCATCGAGCGACTTCGGGTCCCCGGGGAAAAGGTCCCCAAAACTTTCCAAGAATGATTCAAACTCACCATCGACATTTTCGCCATTCGCACGCCGCTCGATCAATTGATTGAGTGAATCCAGACCATCACGCAGATGTGCCTGGTCCTCGGGAGAGGCACCCGCCAGCTGGGAGGCAAATTGGTCGAGTTGATTTTGGACCATGTCACGACGGAGTTCTTCAAGAAGCTGCTCAAAGCGATCCTTCGCCTGGCGAGATACGAATGGGTATTCCAGAAGTCCTTCGATCTTCTCAACAAGCCCATCCGGAAGAAGTTCAAGCTGCATCGCCTGCATCAAAGCTTGCTCATCCTTGCGACCTGCAAGGGCCATCTGCTCAAGCGACACAATTTCTTCGATTTCCTTGAAAACGCGAAGCGCCAGATCATTGTCGTCGGATGAGAGCTGTGATCTCCGTTGTGCGATCTTGTTCATGATTTCCGAAAGGCCGCTGACGCGTTCCCCGCCTGCCCCGTCAAAGCCCTCCCGCAACAACGCGCGGAGCGCGGCCGAGGGGTCACCGTGATACAGAAGGTCATCGGCAAGACCTGCAAGGACATCGTTCGCATCAAATGCAATTGGATCAGATCGCCCATCGAAACGCGAATATCTCCAGCGATGGTTGGGAGGTGACCACCACATCCGGTCATTCATTTCGTGTTCACCGAATTCGGTAGGAGTCCGAGGTGCCAACATGATCCTTGCTGAGCCGTCGAGACAGATACAGGCCCTCAAGCACGAATTCCACGGCGCTCGCCTCTTCCATGGGACTCAATGATCCCAATGGGCCAATCACACTCTTGAGTGCCGGAAGTTCCATGAGATATTGCTGATAGGTCGAAGATGGCAGCCGCGGCCCGACCTCGAGAACAAGTCCGTCTTCGAATGCTCCGACAATCTCCCCAAGACGCTCGATCTCGACACGGTCCCTAAACGTCTGCAGTATCGCGGAATTGACGAGAGCCTGAACTATCTCTTGATCATCGTCATGTTCGAGCGCCTCGATCTCAATCTTGCCAATCGTCGACGGCATGATCGCATCGAGATCACTCGGCCTTGCAACTGCAACCGACTCGCCAAGGCGCAGCGCTCGACCAACCGCGGCCGCCATGACAGTTTCAAAGTTCGCAATCGTCATGCGAACAGACACCCCCGAACGCTGGCTGATGCGCTGACTCACCCTTGCAAGCTGGCTGATTCTGGCCAAGATCTCCTTGAGGTAACCAGGAATGATCACCTCCGATCCCCCGAACTGCTGTGAGGTGACCTCCTGATCCGCAATCGTTACCTCAGTGGAGTGTTCGGCGGGATAGTGAGTGCGAATCTGCGAGCCAAACCGATCTTTGAGCGGAGTAATGATGCGGCCCCGATTCGTATAGTCATCCGGATTCGCCGAGGCGACGAGGATTACGTCCACCGGCAATCGAACTCGGAAACCTCGAATCTGCACATCCCGTTCCTCAAGGATGTTCAAAAGGCCCACCTGAATTCGCTCGGCCAAATCAGGCAACTCATTTATTGCAAAGATTCCTCGGTTTGTCCGAGGGACGAGGCCGTAGTGAATGGTCAGTTCGTCTGCAAGATATCGACCCTCGGCGACCTTGATCGGATCAACTTCGCCGATGATATCGGCGATCGAGGTATCAGGGGTAGCGAGTTTCTCGCCGAATCGATCATCGCGGCCGACCCAGGCAATTGGGGTCTCGTCGCCACACTCGACGACGAGCTGCCTGGCGTGTCGTGACACCGGATGAAATGGGTCATCATTCATCTCAGAGCCAGAGACAATCGGTGCGAATTCGTCAAGAAGACTGACTAGAGAACGAATGATTCTCGACTTTGCCTGTCCTCGCTCGCCGAGAAAGATGATGTCATGGCCGGCGAGCAGCGCATTTTCAAGTTGAGGAACCACTGACGCCTCGTACCCCATAACACCTTCGACAACCGGCTCACCGGCTGCAATCTTTGCCAGCACGTTGTTACGAATCTCCGTGCGCACCGGAACGCTCTTCCATCCCGAAGCTTTCAGTTCACCAAGTGTCGCCGCCCTGGGTCTGTTTGCACTATCGAGAGAACGTGCCATCCGCCTTACCCTAACCCGAGCAAAACGCACTTGACACCTGAACTTCATGGATGCCGAGAGCCACCATATGTCAGCGACGATCCAGCAGTTCGCGAACTGACCCCGATCCGCATTGGCCGATTTTGCTGGAGTGCGCGAGTATTTTCCCACTCCTTGGGTATGCGCGAACAGGTGCTGCCCTAGATTGGGGCAGTCAGTAGATTCCTTAGTGAGCTGGAGGGTGCTGTGACCGTCGTCGATCCGGCGAAACCGAATGTTTCCGTCACTGCGGTGCAGATTGGCAGAGCGCGAGGCGGCCCGCCGCTGACCACGATATTGAGAAAAGACCGCTGGTGGGTGCAGCCTGCGCTTATTGTCTTTGGACTTGTCGCATTTACGGTCTACGCAACTTGGGCGGCCTTCCGAAATGGGCATTACTACGCTGGCGGCCTCCCGGGAACGCAGGCTCGCGACTACCTCTCCCCCTTCTACTCACCCTGCCTGACTGGCAACTGCCGTGGCTACGTTTGGGGTCCAATCGTCGGTTCGTGGTGGGCCCTCTCACCCGCGCTTCTGATTCTCATCTTTCCGCTTGGATTTCGAATGACCTGCTATTACTACCGCAAGTCCTACTACCGTTCCTTCTGGCTCTCCCCTCCCGCCTGCGCAGTACCAGATGCTGGTTCAGAGGTACCGAACGGGCGTCGCAAGCGCTATACCGGAGAGACCAGATTCCCGCTGGTCATGCAGAATATGCACCGCTATTTCTGGTATGCCGCAGTCGCGTTCGCAGGGATTCTCACCTGGGATGCAATCGCGGCTTTCCGTTTCTCGAATGGAATCGGAGTTGCGCTCGGAACGCTGATCTTCATCGTAAATGCAATCCTGATCTGGGCCTATACCCTTGGTTGTCATTCATGCCGCCATCTTTGCGGTGGTGGAATAAACCGGCTCTCTGAGCACGCGTCGAGATACTGGATCTGGAAAAACATCGTCTCAAGGCTGAACGAGCACCACCAACTCCTTGCGTGGGTCTCTCTCGTCTGGATCGCATTTACGGACTACTACGTCTACCTCGTAACGACCGGAATGATTCACGATCCGAGGTTCTTTTAAATGTCTGAGTACGAGAGGCACTCTGTCGATGTCTTGATCATTGGTGCAGGAGGAGCGGGACTACGTGCTGCCGCGGAGGCGAGCGCGATGGGTGCGACCACGGCAGTCGTCTGTAAGTCTCTTCTTGGCAAGGCTCACACGGTGATGGCGGAGGGAGGCGTGGCGGCGGCACTTGGAAATGTCTGGCCCGAAGATAACTGGAAGGTTCATTTCCGAGACACGATGCGCGGTGGAAAGATGCTCAACAACTGGCGGATGGCGCAGCTGCACGCGCAAGAGTCGCCGGAGCGGGTTCTCGAGCTGGAGCAATGGGGAGCACTCTTTGACCGCACTCCGGACGGCCGAATTCTCCAACGTGACTTCGGCGGGCACCGTTATGCCCGGCTTGCCCACGTTGGCGATCGCACCGGACTCGAACTGCTTCGCACGGTTCAGCATCGAGCGGTCGCGATTGGCATTCAAGTTTTCATGGAGTGCAAGATTGTGCGGTTGCTCCACGACCGAGATGGAAATGTCAATGGGGCGGTTGGCCTGTGGCGCGAGACGGGAAGGTTCGTCGTCTTTGGCGCGAAATCAGTCATCTTGGCGACCGGCGGCGTCGGAAAGATGTACAAATTCACCTCGAACTCCTGGGAAGGCACCGGAGACGGACATGCACTCGCGCTTTGGGCGGGAGCAGACCTCATCGACATGGAATGCATTCAATTCCATCCGACGGGAATGATCTGGCCGCCAAGCGCGCGCGGCCTGCTCGTCACCGAGGGAGTACGTGGAGATGGCGGCATCCTCAAGAACAGAGACAACGAACGGTTCATGTTCAACTACATCTCTGACTACTTCAAGGCAGAGACTTCAGACACCATTGAAGAGGCCGACCATTGGTACGACAACAAGCGAGATTTCCGCCGGCCTCCTGAACTGTTGCCGCGCGACGAAGTTGCACGGGCGATCAACTCGGAGGTGAAGGCCGGAAGGGGCTCTCCCCATGGCGGAGTCTTTCTTGATATCGCGTCTCGTCGCAGTGCCGAGGACATCAAGAGGCGTCTTCCATCGATGTATCACCAGTTTAAAGAGTTGGCTGACGTCGACATCACCAAAAATGCAATGGAGATCGGCCCCACGTGTCACTACATCATGGGCGGGATACGAGTCGATGCCGATTCCACAGCCACGACGGTGCCTGGGCTTTATGCTGCTGGCGAAGTTGCCGGTGGATTGCACGGCGCAAATCGACTTGGTGGAAACTCACTCTCCGACCTTCTCGTTTTTGGTCGGCGGGCAGGTATCGGAGCCGCAGAATTTGCCAAGAGCAGGAATGGCAAGGTCGAGATCGACGAGTCTCAGGTAGAGGCAATCGCCCAGCATGCTCTTGCATTCTTCGACCACGAGGGCAAAGAGAACGCCTACTCCGCTCATCAGGCGTTGCAAAACACGATGCAAGATCTTGTCGGAATTATTCGGACAGAATCAGAACTTCTCGAAGCCAAAGAACGACTCGCGGAACTCGAGGAACGTGCGCGCGCGGTGAGTGTTGAGGGACACCGTCAGTTCAATCCCGGCTGGCATCTCGCGCTCGACCTCGAGGCGATGGTTGCTGTCGCTCAATGCACCACACTTGGAGCAATCGAACGGAGGGAGTCACGCGGCGGCCATACTCGCGAGGACTTCCCTCTGCCAGACAACGAAGCGCTCGGCAAGGTCAATATGGTCACCTCGGTAGCTGATGATGGAGTCGCTGTGCGATCAGAGCCGCTTCCGGTAATGCCGCCGCAACTCAATGAGCTTTTTGAGGAGGCGCACTAATGTCACAGGAATCTGCAACTATGAGCACTCAAAAGACACTCAGGATGCGCCTCTGGCGCGGAGACGAGAAAGGTGGAGAGTTCACCGAGTATCGAATCCCCGCCCAAGAGGGTGAGGTTGTTCTCGACGTCGTTCACCGGATTCAGGCAGAGGAGGCTCCGGATCTTGCCGTGCGCTGGAACTGCAAGGCTGGGAAGTGTGGTTCTTGCAGCGCGGAGATCAATGGCCGCCCTGCCTTAATGTGCATGACGCGAATGAGCACGCTTGATATCAATACACCGATCACAGTTTCGCCGATGCGCGGCTTCCCGATCATTCGCGATTTGGTCACGGATGTCTCCTACAACTATGCGGTTGCTCGAAGGATTCCACCCTTTCAACCGCCCGCGCTCGCGGAAGGCGAAGTATTCCGAATGCGCCAGATCGACATCGATCGCGGACAAGAGTTTCGAAAATGCATCGAGTGTTTCTTGTGCCAAAATGTTTGCCACGTGATCAGGGATCATGAGGACAACAAGGAGAGCTTTGCGGGTCCTCGATTCTTTGCACGTCTTGCGGAACTGGAGATGCATCCGCTCGACACGCTTGACCGAAGACTTCTCATTTCAAATCAGTTCGGCCTCGGACTGTGCAACATCACGAAATGCTGTACAGAGGTTTGTCCGGAGGGAATCCATATCACGGACAACGCCATCATCCCCCTCAAGGAACGGGTTGTCGATGCGCGGTTTGACCCGGTCGCGTGGCTTGGTCGCAAGATAACGGGAAAGCCCAATCCCACGCCGGCGAGCGTCGCCGCGGCCTATGCATCCGAGACACTAGAAGATCAAATCAACGCGCGAAGAGCAGACAAGATTGAGCCAACCCCAGTGAACACTTAGATCTCCCGATTTTCATGCCACTTTTTCTCAGCTCCGAATGGTTCGACCTGCTTGAATCCACACTTGCGACAATCACCATCGGAGCATCTGGAGAGACTGGCCTTGCGCTCGGACAGGTAGTCCATGACTGTCCCCAGGGAACCACCAGCTACACGATCTGCATCGGAGCAGGGCAACCCGGAAGCCTTGTCAAAGACTCAGTCGCCACCGCCCAGGTCACCCTTGTGGAGAATTACCCGGTCGCGTTGGCAATTCATCAGGGCGCTTCCGTCGCCGAGCTACTCGCGTCGGGGCAGATCAAGATCCGAGGGGATGCAAATGCGCTCCTGCGAGCATCAAAGGAGCTGGCTGCCCTCGCCGACGCGCTCAGCATCGCCCAAGATCGACAATAGCCTTGAACACTCAGAAACCAACTCCTGTGGTGTTGTGATGAAGACGAGGTCCCCAACGGGTGCTGGAGCACAGTAGTGAACATGGGCGACGCAATAACGTCATGTTTCAAGAAGTATGCGACCTTCACGGGTAGGGCATCTCGGAGTGAATACTGGTACTTCTTCCTGTTCTATTTCATCGTTGAGATTTTCACCTCGCGTTTGGGCGTTATTGGCCTTCTCATTGACCTTGGAATCTGGATTCCACTTGCGGCCGCGGCTGTCAGGAGACTTCATGACGCAGGAAAATCAGGTTGGTGGATTATTCTCCCTTTTGTCAATCTCGTCTTTCTCTGCCTTCCGACCCTTGTCGAAGACAACCGCTATGCCGAATAACTCAGTCGGGAAAGAGTCGGCTGAAGATGAATTTCAAAGGATTGGCATCCCGTCCTCGCGACTGCGAGTGCAGCGCTAAACCGAAGTTCCCCCCACTGGTTCGGCGAGCACGGGCATCTACCTGCTGTTTTATGGCGATGGTCAGGAGAATTACTGACTACATGTAACCGAGGCGGTGCGAAAGCCCAAGGAGTTCAAATGCCCGACGCTGGATAG
>DATKRV010000100.1:0-19829 GCA_035532075.1 Acidimicrobiales bacterium
CAACCCCTACCCAGCAAAGGGTCTTCGAACTGCTCGGGGCATCGGTGCCACTCCGGCTCATGTAGCCAGAACAATCCGAACCAACGGATCATTTTGCCTGATCGGGACGCTCTTCCTTGACTAAGCAGGCGTAACTTCGGACTAGAGGGTGAAGCCCCCCGCAGGCGGTGGCTCCGACCCACTCGGTGCATCCTGTTCAGCTGGTTCCTCGACTCCCGAGGCACCGAGCGGACCGTGCTCGGCCTCATGGGCTGATAGCTCCCCCATGAGCCGCTCGATCTCCGCGTGCGTGTCGTCGGTGGCTCGTCCCGATTGCTCGGCGTAGGTTGCAGCACCGAGATCGCGCAGCAGTCCGTCAGCGCGCCGGCGCGCCTGGACATCCTCGAGCTTGGACTGGCCGGCCTTGCCGGCCTCCTGAGCTTTTTGTGCGAGCTGGGTCGCCTGCGCCTTCACCTTGTCAAAAAGTGGCATGTTTCCTCCTTCGATTGAATTTAGAGTCGCCCGAGAAGCCCGTCGCGAAGCGGGTTGGCAGCACGTTCGTCGGAACGCTCCTCGGACTCGAAATCCCGGTGCAATGTCGACTGGAGAAGGACCGGCCCGTCGCCCGTGAGCGTGACGAGGTTGAGCCCCTGACCTCCGAAGACGGCGTTCATCGCGGTCTGCGCGTTGAGCGCGCCGATGCGCTCGATCCCGAAGGTCACCGAGTCGGCGAAGCCGACGACCGCGCCTCCGTGGACCTGGAGCTTGCCGCCGTAGGACGAGGGGTTCAGCTCAATCAGGCTGCCACCGCCGCCGATGATCAGCGTGCCCTTCCCGGTGAAGTGCTCGAAGATCAGGCCCTCTTTCGAGCGGCGACCGAGATTGAGCCCAGTGAAATCGATGTCGTAGGAGACGCTCGCCTCCGCACAGACAAAGGCGCGGCTCTCGGCGCGCCAGCCAATTGATCCGTCAAGCTCGATCACCCGCATCTGTCCAGGCTGCTCACCGGCGAGCGCGACGAGTCCGGATCCGCCAGCGGGGGTGAACCACTGAAAGGCAAGGCTCTGTCCGGCAAGGACGCGCTTTCCGACCTCGGTCGCGGTCGCGAGTGCCGCCTTCAAGAAACCGCTGCCACCCTGTTGCGTCTGCTGGCGCGCCGCGTCCGCCTTTCCACCGGGAGTCGTGAGCCGAGTCTCGATCGAGACGTTCGTCGTCTTCCAACGGAACTTGGTTGCATCGGCGTAGACGGACTGCCCCTCGTCGAGCTGACAGGTGACATTCTGGGCGATCTCTCCTGTTACCTTGCAGGTAATGGTCATCTCGCACCTCAAAAGCAAAGAGTCGACAAGCCGGTCCGCTGCGCTCCAACGACCGGTCTTCTCCACGAGCATAACCCGGACAACCCAAGGATAGAAAACGGTGGCGCGGGTGTCATCAGGCGGCTTGGATCTCTGTCAACGGATCCGACCGCGACGTCGCGGACGGCCGAGACCGCGCCAAGAGGGCGAATTTCACCGAGCACAACTGACAGGGCCCGACGGGATGCCCGTCGCGACAAAAATCCTCCTCGGCATCGACTCATCACCTTTCCGTGAGTCGACATCTCGACTGGACTGTGCTCGGTGACGATTGCTGGGACAGAATGCTCCGGACGGGTCTTTCAGTCTCCTTGCACTCCTCTGCGCTCGGTCACAGCATCTGGGTGGTGCTGCAACAGTTCCGGAAAATCTGGCTCCGCCGTTGCCCATGAAGCGCAGCCATACTCAGTCCCGATGTCGAGTAGACGATCGTCGCGCGCTCCGGAGACGTTCCGGGCGGCACTCTCCATTTGCCAGTATCGGCCGTGGCCCACGCCGTCTCGCGCCCCGCTCGATCATGGGACGATCTCTTCCCGACGGGCCTGGAGGATGTACCGCGGACAGACCTTTAGTGGAGCGGAGGCAATTCCCGCAGCTCGTCGGCCTCCTTCCACGTTTCTCGGATCGGATAAGAGGCTCTGCACAGAACTCCGTACCCGATCTCACGCACGATCGCGCTGGAAGCGCTTCGCGCAATGTGCCTCTCTGTCACCCTCGGTCATCGACTCTACAGAACCTCTTATGCCATCGGGAAATCAGAACTCGGCGTCCTCGAAGCCTTCCAGCACTTCGTCTACGGTGCGAACATGACAAATCTGGGGAAAGATGTCATCTAAGAGCGACGCCAGCTCACCCGGAGTCCCGTGGCAGCCATCGCGTACCACAACTATTTGATAGTCCAGATCTCTGGCTGAATACACAGAAGAGGCGACACCGATATGGGTCGTTCCTCCGACGACAAGGATCGTATCGATGTTACGGGTCCGAAGTGAGAGATCCAAGGCGGTTCCATAAAAGGCCGACCATCGATGCTTCGCAATATCATAATCATCAGGCCCGATATTGAACTCGCGCAGAGGCATGCTTCCCGGCGAATCCGCTGCTACATGGGGGAGTCGCGAGTATGGGAGATCGCTACCGTAGTACCGGTGATCCCGATCCATATCGGGAAGAGTTTGTGCGAGGTCAGAACCATCCGCTCGGTGAACGGGCCGGGTAAAAAAGATAGGCACGTCGCGCTCTCGGCATCCAGCAATGAGGCGAAGCACGGGCTCCAGAATCCCCCTACTTTCAATGCTTTCGCGCGCCGATTCATAGAGATCAAACACGAGCAACCCAGTTGTCTTGACATCGATTGAAAGACGTGAGGACTCCATCAGTTCCCTCTCAAGCTCGTAGATTCATGCATAGTTCTGAATTCCGTAGAGAGTTGAGGTTTCTCGCCCGCGTCTCGGAGTTCTTCCAAATGCCATTTGCGCAGAGAACTGTCACGGGTAATCTCGCCGGCGAGCCTGGTCCCAACCGGGACATTTTTTCTCAGTGTCGCAGAAGAGTTCTCAAGGAAGAAAGAAACACTGATCTGGACAGGGTGCATAAATTTATTCGAATCGTACGTTCTTGTGGAAGTCGTAGTCGAGATGTTTCGCCGATCTAAACTTCCATTCGACTGGGTCACTTCGAACGTCATTGCGCAACACGAGTTCTTCTTCAAGAAAGCTGAGAAGTTCCTTCCAGGTCTGCTCAGCCGCCTCTCGCCGATACCGGCCGGGCATCGTATCGTTGAGCCACCCGTGTGGGACATCTGGATAGACGGTAATCTGATAGCTCTTATTTCGCTCTTCTAACGCGTTTCTCAATTTCAACACATCGTCGATGGGAATCGTGTGGTCCCGTTCGCCATAGACACCAAGTATCGGCGCCTCTATATCGGCGAGGTACTGCTCCATCGGAATTGGGTGGAGATCATTGGATGACCAGGCCTCTTCGTTCAATCCGCCATAGAAGGTGATACACGCTCTGATGCGGTGCCCGGCGGCATATGCGAGCGAATAACGCCCGGAGGCGCATACACCCATCACGGCCAGCCGATCGAGATCTGCCGAGAATTCACTCTGAAGAAGATCGGCAACGACCTCAAGCTGCTCGTTTACCTTTGCGTCGGCGACTTTTACCGTGACCTCGCCCGCGTGAAGTGCCTCCTGATCTGGATGCTCATAATAAAGGTCCGGAGCGGCGACGAGATAACCATTCGCCGCCAACCTTTTGCCAATGTCGATGGTGTGCTGAACCAATCCGTAACGTTCGTGCATCAAGATCATGGATGGAAACGGTCCGTTACCCTCAGGAATTGCCATCACAACGGGCATCCCCGACTTTGTCATGAGCCTTTTCTCTGCGATTGCCAACCGTCTCTCACTTTCGCCTTCGAACTCCAGTTGGCCATATACCCACCTCGTCGAGGGGCATCAAACGATGACCAAACTCAGCAAGAGAACGATCGCCTCCTGAGCAGGTACAACTTTTGCATACTTTTGATGTCTCTCGAAAAGACTGATTGCATCCGTCCGCTCCTGGCGATCGAGGGCACACTCTTTCGTCACGACAACGTTGGAGCGAGTCGTCTTTGTCTCGACGAACCGGACAGATCCCCACATTGGTGCGGCCAATCTGGCGAGTCTCCCGCTCACACGGGTCAATGGGACCGGGCTGGAGAGACGAATTTTCCGAGAACTATCTCTTCGGCACGGCCAATCCAAAGTCCAAACTCGCGAAGATGCCAAAGTAGGGACATCTCGCGAACGACGTGTCGGTCTGAACTCCACAAGACACGCACCGAATACCAACAGGGTCGACCGAAGCCGTAAAGGGCTCTGGGCTGAACATTCGCCGTTAGTCTGGCCACAGAGGACCCGATCACGATCAAGGAAACCATGCGAGGAATCGAAATCACACTAAACGCGACACCTGAGGCCACAGAAGAGGCGGTTCGAGAGGCACTTGCAGCGGAGGGTTTCGGTGTCATCACGGAGATCGACATGGCTGCCACGTTCAAGGCAAAACTTGATTTCGATCGTCCGCCACTCAAGATCCTCGGTGCCTGCAACCCCAATTTCGCCCGAGCTGCACTTGATCATGATTCCTCACTCGCACTAATGCTTCCATGCAACGTCGTGATCGAGCAGAAAACTCCGGGTGTCACCGTGAGCGCCGTGGATCCCCACAATCTCATCGACGATCCAGCGCTCGACGAACTCGTATCGGAGGTGGCGGACGCGCTCGAACGCGCGCTGAGTACGGTGGTGACGCGTTTTGCCGGGGCGACTCCTCCACACGCGGACTGAACCGATCGGCCTGTCGGTTGTGCACAATTTCGAGATGACGTCGTGGGCCTCATGAACGAGTCGGTCAAAGCCCAATAACCATGCCCGCGCAACGGAACCGCCATCCATTTTTCGCGCGACTCTATGTACGTATCTCTCCCGCCGCGGAACGCGCCGGCAGTGCCGAGCACCGCGACCGGCTGCTCACCGGTCTCTCTGGACGGATAATCGAGATCGGTTGCGGAAATGGTCTGAACTTCGCGCACTACCCCGAAGGCGTGACCGAGGTCATCGCCGTCGAGCCAGAGCCGTTCTTGCGAAAAGAGGCAGTAATGGCTGCAAAGCACAGCGCGGTTCCCGTTCGCGTCATCGAAGGTCGCGCCGAGACACTTCCGGCGCCCGACGCGAGCTTCGACGCGGCCGTGATCTCCCTCGTACTTTGCAGTATCGACAACCCTCTGCAGGCGCTCGCAGAGATTCATCGGGTCCTCGGACCAGCCGGCGAACTTCGATTCTACGAACATGTCGCCGCAGCTACGGATCCACTGCGCCGTTATCAGCGACTCCTCTCACCACTCTGGCAGCGCGTTGGAGGTGGCTGTCACATCGACCAGGACTCAGAGGCGCTCATCGAGGCGGCGGGTTTCACGATCGGCCAGATCGACCATTTTGACTTTCAACCCGGACCAGCATTTCCTGTCGCGCTCGTGAGGCCACACATCCTTGGCGCCGCCCACCTGCGCTGAACACGATTGGGGCCTCCAAAACACCCTGGACCGTGAGGCGACACGGGATCAGCTGTGCGCGAGCAGCTGCCCTAGGAGCTCGAGCCGTTCCGGGACAACCTTCCACCACACCCACTTGCCGCGCCTCTCGCTGGCGAGAAGCCCCGCCTCGGCGAGAATCCTCGTATGGTGCGAGATCGTCGGCTGGCTGCGTTGCAGGGGCGCTTCGAGATTGCAGCTGCACACCTCTCCCTCAGCCGCGACAATCGAGAAGAGCCTCAGGCGAATCGGATCCGCGAGCGCAGCGAACATCGAAGCGAGTGCGGCCGCGTCCTCGGTCGAAAGAGCTGCGCCGACGAACGCGACACAGCACGGGTCGGTGACCTCGCGCATCTCGCGAACTCGGACCTCGGCCACGCCCATCACCTTCCATTGACAATCATCAATATGTCTACGATAATCCTAGATTGATATATATCAATAATACTGGAGGCTGGCGTGTCAAGGGTCCAACTCGCGCTCAATGTCCGCGACATCGACGAGGCGGTAACGTTCTACGAGAAGCTGTTTCATACTCCGCCGGCAAAACGACGTCCCGGATATGCAAACTTCGCAATCATCGATCCTCCGCTGAAGCTCGTCCTTATTGAGGTCGGTGACGCCCGCCGGTATGGAATCGACACAGCACTGAACCACCTTGGCATCGAGGTCGAATCAGCGGAGCGAGTCGCCGAGGCAACCGAACAACTTCTCGGCGCAGGCCTCTCCGCGGTTCTCGAAGAGGGGACCGAATGCTGTTACGCGCTCCAGGACAAGGTGTGGGTCGAAGACCCAAACGGTGCCCCCTGGGAGGTGTACACCGTTCTCGCCGATGCCCCCAATGCAAACCCATCCTCCGCGCTGCGCACAAACGGGAATGGCTGCTGCGCACCGAGATCTCCAGTTGCCGTCGGCCTCGACGACACCGCCTCGCGACGCTGATCTGTCGACCAGGCTTGTCTGGCGCCGAATGATCCATCCCGTTCTCTGGAAGCGGCTCGTCGCGGAGTTCCTCGGAGGCGCTCTCCTCGCGGCGATCGTCATCGGTTCGGGCATCGCCGCGCAAAATCTGTCGCCGGGAGACATTGGGATTGAACTACTTGAGAACTCGGTCGCCACCGGAGCTGGGCTCTACGTGATCATTCTCATCTTTGGGCCAATCTCCGGAGCACATCTCAATCCCGTCGTCTCATACGTGAACGCGAGTCTCGGCGGAATGCGCTGGCGTGAGGCCTTGCTTTACACACCGTTCCAGGTATCGGGTTGCGTCGGGGGTGCAGTGCTTGCCAACATCATGTTTGCTCGCCCGGCGATTGAACTCTCGACAAAACAGCGATTCTCAGGTCCGCACGGGATCTCCGAGATCGTCGCTACCGTTGGCCTGATGCTTGTCATCTTTGCACTCGCCCGATCGGGCCGTGCACACCTCGCTCCGGCGGCGGTCGGCTCCTACATCGCCGCGGCCTACTTTTTCACGAGTTCGACGAGTTTCGCGAACCCCGCGATCACCGTCGGACGTATGTTCTCGAATACCTTTGCCGGAATCGCTCCGTCGTCAGCTCCAGGGTTCATCGGAGCCCAGCTCGTCGGTGGCGCGGTCACGGTTGGGCTCATCAAGCTCCTCTACCCCCACACCCATGCCGGCGAAATTCCCCCGACCAGCTGATCTTGGCGCGCAAGATCAGCTCAATAGCCACCGTTGCAGTCCGTTCGGGGACAAAACTTGCGTTCGCGAGCCGAAAGGAGCACCGGGATGCATCTCGTAATCATCGGCGGAAGCGATGCAGGAATCAGTGCAGCACTTCGCGCACGCGAGCTTGATCCCTCTGCCGAGGTGTCTGTAGTCGTCGCGGATTCGTTTGCAAATTTCTCCATCTGTGGCATTCCCTATTACGTCTCGGGAGATGTCGCGCACTGGCAAGATCTCGCCCACCGAACACTCGATGACCTCGAGGCGACAGGAATGAAGGTCGCGCTCAACTCGTTGGCAACCCAGATTGATCCTCTAGAGAGAAGACTCCAGATCACGGACGCATTGGGTAAGGAGTGTCAGCTGTCATTCGATGCGCTCGTCATCGGAACCGGCGCAACATCAATCGTGCCGCCGATCGACGGATTCAACGGTGAGGGTGCGCTGGGTCCCACCGACGGGGTCCATCTCCTCCATTCGATGGGTGACACATTCGAATTGATGCTGAGTCTGGAACGTCTCGCTCCAAAGAGCGCGGCAATCGTTGGCGCTGGTTACATCGGACTGGAGATGGCTGAGGGTCTTCATGCCCATGGGATTGCCATCACCCAGTTCGAACGACTCTCCGAGGTCCTTCCGACCGTCGACAACGAGCTCGGCAAGCGCGTGCGCGACGAACTCTGCTCCCACGGCATTGAGGTATTCACCAACTCCACCGTTCGCAGAATCTCCCACGCACCCTCGGGTTCACCCGGGCGCCTTCTCATCGAATCCATCAACTCGACGGATCAACTCCAAAACGTCTTCGTCGACATCGCACTCGTCGTCGCCGGAGTCCGTCCCGACGTTGCCCTCGCAAAAGAGGCCGGAATTTCCATCGGCCCCAACGGTGCGATAGAAGTCGACCGCGCGATGCGGACAAACCTCGAACACATCTTTGCCGCAGGAGACTGCGTCGAGACCCATCACCGACTTCTCGGCACGACCTATCTCCCACTTGGCACGACCGCACACAAGCAGGGACGCATTGCGGGAGAAAACGCCCTCGGGGGATCGAGCGAATTCGCTGGCAGTCTCGGTACCCAAGTTGTCAAACTGTTCGATATGGCTGTTGCCCGTACCGGGCTACGCGACCATGAGGCAGCTCGCGCCGGCTATGACCCCGTGACGTTCGAGATCGAGGCAGACGACCACAAAGCCTACTACCCGGGTGGTCATCGCATCACGATGCGTTTCACCGGTGATCGATCATCGCGCCGACTGCTTGGTGTCCAGCTCTTTGGACATCGTGATGCCGCGGTGGCGAAGCGAATCGATATCGCGGCCACCGCGATCTACCACGAGATGTCTGTCGATGAGATCAGCGATCTCGATCTCTCCTACACGCCACCACTCGGCAGTCCCTGGGACGCGATTCAAATCGGAGCACAGGCATGGACAACCATGTTGCTGAGGGAGAATGCTCAGGAGCATTATCCCGGTACCCGCGTATAACGTGTCCTGGCCTCATAGTCCTTGTTCGGGCCGATGACGCGCCATCGCTCGACATAGGACTGCATCGAGCTCACCGCGACTGAGATGTGGTAGCTATCTTGGTTACATCGATGCGTCACATTGCAAATTCCACCAACAAGATCAAGATCGACAAAATGACGCCCATCGAGGAAATACAGCGAGACCGATCCATCCTCATTTCCTCGATATTCGAGGTGCCGCCGGGCCGACCCAACATGGTCACCGAGTTGCAACTCACCCTCCTCGTCATAGATCGCCCGGACGACGGCCTCGCCAACTCTCGAAGAGGGCTCTCGCCGCAACTCTCCAACCCCGACGAAGAGTCCACGCGTCGCGCTTCGATGGTCATCGATCGAGCGTTCCACCTCCCAAGTGCCGACCAGGAACGCCAGGGTGTCTTTGATATCCATGCCACTCAGTCGTGCGATCGCACTCACTCGACCTTTGCCTCATTCCGATCAAGCTCTCGTACCCATGCCGGGGCATGCATCTCAGCCCAGTGGCGATCGATGCGACCGCTCAACATCGACCAAAGCGAACGCGGGTGAAAGAACGCAAAGCCGATATGTCCAAAGACCAATAGTCCAACCGCAAAGGCAAACCAGTCGTGGACGAATGTCGCTCCCTGGCGAATCGGAAGTGGGAACGGATTCGGAAATCGCAGCACGAGACCCGTGGCGAGCAGCACGACTAACCCAGCAGTCGAAAAGATTGCATTGAGTTTCTGACCGGGGTTGAACTTTCCAAGTTCGAGCTTCATCCTCCGGGTTCGGTCGAACCAGCGCCATTCACGTTGATCAAGAGTTGTCAGTCGCACCACGTCACTGCGCACCATCGCTCCCCAACGACCCCACATCGCAACAACCAGCGGAACAAGGGCGAAGATACCGGTGAGGGTGTGAATGTTCTCGATCAGCAGCCTCCGACCGACACGCACTGAAAACGAGGGAAAGTACAGGATCGCTCCGGTAACGATCAACGTCAGGACGTCAATAGCAGTGACCCAATGAAGCACACGTTCGGTCGCATCGAATCGTCTCAGCGACTCGGCCATTGGAGACGGATCGCGCTCAGTCAACTGGCTGATCGGTTCGCCCATTCGATCGACCGATCCAGCCCTCGACGTCATATCCGTTCCGTTCCCAGAACCCGGGCACTCCCGCCCTGACAAGGGTGATGGATTTCAGCCACTTGGCTGACTTGTATCCATACATCGGTGCAACGTAGAGGCGGACAGGGCCGCCATGCTCGGGTGTGACGGGCGCGCCGAGCATCTCGTAGGCAATGATCACGTCCGCGCGCCTCGCCTCTGCAAGTGTCAGGCTCTCGGTATACTCCCCGTCGAACGAGGCGAACTCCACGGCCTTTGCACCTGGTTCGACTCCGACAGCATCGAGCAAGTCACGGAGCATGACTCCCTTCCAGTGGACGTTCGGTACCCGCCAACCGGTGACACACTGAAAGTCTTTAACCAACGAAGTCGCCGGCATGTTCATAAGATCCGCCAGCGTCAATGTACGCGGCACGCGTACGAGGCCGCCGACTCGTAGCCGATATGCATCGTTCGCAACAATGGGAATCGTATTGGTCACCGAATAGATACGGAATTGGCTCGCACCCGGAAGAAGCGACGCGAGTCCCGTGCCCGGCTTTTTGGAAAAGATATTGAGGAACTTCGACTCGATGTTTGAAAGACCGGGACCGAGCGCGACGCCGACCACTCCAAGCCCGATCACGGAGAGAAAAAGGCGCCTCCCAATTCGCTTGGGTTCTGACGGAGTCTCGGCGTGCTCGACGCTCTCGTTCACCTCCCCATTCTTACCGGTCAATGAACTTTTCCATACGTCTGAACGAGAAACTCCCCATCGAGGTTCCGAACAGCACGATCTACTCCCGCGCTATTGCTCGGTCGTCTCGGCATCAGCCACAATCAGCCTCGGCCCCGAGGGCCAGTCGAAATAGCGCCAGGTCCAGTTGATCAACACACGCAGACGATTCCGGAACCCGACGAGATAGACGAGGTGAAGGGTCAACCAGGCGAGCCATCCGACAACTCCACGAATCACCGGTCCGTTTGGCAACTTTGCGACCGCCGCATTCCGACCGATCGTTGCCATGATTCCCTTGTTCCGGTACCGGAAATCCTCAGTCGGTCTACCGGCAAGCAGGTTCGTGATCTGTCTTCCGCAGTGACGTCCAGACTGAATCGCAACCGGAGCGAGCTGCGGTGCCAGCTGCATGTCCTCGCCGCTCAAAACTGCCGCCGCGTCTCCGATCGCCCAGACGTTGTCGTATCCCACGACACGCAGGTCGCGCCCGACACGCCGTCGACCATTGCCGGTCGAGGACTCACCGAGCGTCGCGGCGACCGTACCCTGCACCGTCACCCCCGCCGCCCAGATCACCGCCGCTGCCGGCAAGATCTCGCCGTCGCTCAAGAGCAGTCGATCACGTTCCACCTGGGTGACAGACCGATTCAATCTCACCTCCACCCCCTTCTCTGAGAGAATCCGCGCTGCATAGGCACCGGCGGAGGCTGGAAACGCAGTGAGGAGTCGCGGGGCAAGATCTACAAGAATGATCCTCGTCAAGTCCGGATGAAGTCGCAGGCGGTCGCGTCGCACACTGATATCGAGCAGCTCTGAAATCGCACCGGCGATCTCGACCCCGGTTGGACCACCCCCGACGACGACAAAGTTCAGCGGAGTGTCGTCGAGAACGCCCCGGGCGTCCGCGGCTTCGAGTGTCAACAGGAGATGGTTGCGCAGTCGGCGAGCATCGGCAAGCGAGTAGAGCGGACGGGCGTGAACCTCGGCGCCGGGAACGGAAAAATAGGCTGCCGTCGCGCCCGAAGCGATGACGAGCTGTTCAAAGGGTATCTCTCCACCACTAGCGAGGAGTACCACCGAGCGCTCGTGATTGATTCCGACCACGCGTCCATGGCGAAAGGTGAAGTTCTCTGCGCGACGAAAGATCGTTCGGATCGGATACGCGATGTCCGCCGGCTCGAGTCCGGCGGTCGCCACCTGGTAAAGAAGCGGCAAAAAGGTGTGGTAGTTGTGCTGATCGATGATGGTCACCTGTGCTCTCGATCCCACCAGAGCCCGCGCTGCAGCGATCCCGGCAAACCCGCCGCCGACGATCACGACGCGTGTCGGTTGCACCGGTGATTGAACCACGCTCTCCACGGCCAAAAGTTACTCCCTGCCCGTAGCTGACAAAACACTTCTACAACATCACGCCCATCACGGATCGCCTGAGAACCCGAACCGCGACACCTCTCGAACCACGACCTTTGGACCAAGGGACGGGACCGACCAGATAGCCGATCCCGTCTCACATGCTCTCGAACAGCTCCAGACAGCCCGGATCACACCTCGAGGACGAGCTCCGCCTCGATCTCGATCTTGATTGTCCTGCTGACGACGACACCGCCGGTTTCGATCGCCGCATTCCAGGTCAGACCGAACTCCTCGCGGTCGATCTCTCCCGTAGCGGAGAAGGCGATACGCGAACCGCCCCATGGATCCGAAATCGATCCAAGGAACTCAATTGCGAGCTCAACCGCGCGCGTGTTTCCGTGAATCGTCAGCTGACCGTCGGTAACCCATCGATCTCCCTTTGCACGAATGCCTGTTGCGACGTAGGTCATCGTCGGATACTGCTCCACATCGAAGAAATCCGCTGAGCGCAGGTGATTGTCCCGCGCCTCTTCACGGGTGTCGACCGAAGACATTCCGACGGTGACATCGAGAGAGGAGTCTTCGGGTGTCTCACCAACCGTGAGCGCTCCTTGAACATCGCGGAAGGTGCCACGGACCTTGGCCACCATCAAGTGCCGGGCGACGAAGTCGACCGTGGTGTGAGTTGCATCGACATGGTACGTCCCAGAAGATGGGACGAGCCGACCGCCGACCGTACGACCGAGTGGTGAGGGGGTGATGGTATTGGTCATTGTGGTGCCTCCGAGTTGGGCGAGGGCCGCGTTTCGGCCTAATTAGTTGTTTACACAATTATACATCAAACAATCATTGTTCGTACAACTATCTCGAAAACTCCGCTATGCTGGTGATATGACGCTGCAAACCCGCAATCAGGACGGGATCGCGCAGGGCCACTCTTTCGTAGAGCTGCGCGACCCGATCACGGTCGTCGGGCTCGTCGTCGAGTGCGCAATCGGACTTCGCCGCCGTCTCGGTCCATCCATGGAGATCGCAACCGGGGTTACCGGGCAGGCCTTTGAAGTCCTCATTCGGCTGTATCGCTCGGAGGGAAGCGCGATGCGTATGTCGGATCTTGCGGTCCAGACGGGCCTGACGCGAAGTGGACTGACACGAGCACTCGATCGCCTTGTAGACGGAGGATTATGCAAGCGCGAGAGTTGCGACGGCGACCGGAGGGGAATGTTCGCTGTCTTGACCGAGAACGGAACATCGCGTGTCGCGGAGGCCATCTTGCATCATGAAAGAGAGATCAATGACCTTCTCGCGGATGCACTTGAATTAGGCGAGGAGGAGGAATTGGTCAGACTCCTCAAGAACATTCGTCGGTGCGTAAACCCGAACGCCTCATTCCTCAGTCCAATCGAGACGTTGGCGAATGGTCAAGAATCAGAGATCTAAACGATCCGACCCACGTTCCCTCCTTCGCGACCGCCGTCATATCTCGCGATCGTGGCGGTTCTGTCGGTTCCAGTCTCTCCACACCAGGCGGTGCAACGGAATGTAGCGGGGGATATCGCGCAGTCCCGGGAGGAACGGCACTCCGAGAAGCAGAAGTGTCGCGAGTCCCGTCATGTAGACCGCGATCAAGTCCACGTTCGAAGAACTCCTGAATCCGGGAACTTGGTACCAGAGTGTATAGAGCCAGAGCCATGGTTGTCCGGGATAACTCCCCGTCTCGTTCATCACTCCCCACTGCGACCCGGTCAGATGGTCATTGACCGCAAGTGAGGAAAAGTAACTGCCGTCTTCGATAAACAACATCGGCTTCGTGAAGTCCGTGCCAAAAAAGGGCCGCTGGGCGAGGAGATCGGTATCGAGACCTCCCGAACGCGCCAGCGTCAGCTCACTCGATATGAGTATTGGTACTGGACCGGACTTGTTCGCATACGACGCAGGAATGCTTGGCACTCCCGACTTGAACGTCACATGCGTCACTCCGTTGAGATAGCTCTGGTCCCAAGCTGACTGCACGCCCTTTGACGCCGAGTTGTAATTCGCGAGCGCTCGGGCAAGCTCGAGATTGAAGGGCGCGACCGTCGACAACGGCGAAAGCACAAAGGTCTGCGAGGCATCGATCGGTTGTCGGACTCCAGCAAGCATTTGCCATCCGACAACAAGTTTCTGAACATTGCTGGTGCCGTTGTTGTACGGCGGACCATACGATGCTGTCTCACTCGTGCCAGCGAGTTCTGAGGCGGCAGTTGCAACAAAGTCCGCGGGTGCGATCTTTGCCCACGTCGCAACCGTGACCGGTGGATCATCTGGCGAAGAGAGCACCGCCGCGAGCACGACAACGAGAACGAGCGCGATGAACGACGCGGCCGTTGCCTCCTTGACAATGTCATAGCGACGCTTTGGCCCTTTCCATTCCGCGGCATCGGCAGCGGCAAGTAGCTTGCGATTTGCCCGCCCGCGGACACGTGTCGCTGGCAATGGATGTGATACTCCACGGACTCTGACGAGCAAGATGTGAGCACCCACAATTGCCAGCAACGCGATGGGAACGAGCACCACATGCCAGAGCAACATCTGTCCGAAGTTCATCAAGTTGAAGAACGCTCCGACGCCGACAGAATTGAAAGCATCCTTGCCATTCGCCGAAATCCACTGAGCGTCAAAGTTCTGTTGCGAGAGATAGCCGGTGAAGCACTCCACGACGGAGGCGACGAACGCGATGACACCGGTCATCCATGTCGCAACGCGCCTTCCGCGCCATGCGGCCATCCAGAACTTTCCCCAGAGGTGGATCACCATGAAGGACATGAACAGCTCGACGCTCCACAGGTGGATGCTATTGAAGAAATGACCGACAGAGTTGGTGTGCCACCAGTCGGTGCCGCCAAGGGCAATGGCGCCGCCGGAGACAACGGCAATGGCGAGAGCGGCAAGTGTCGCAACACCGAAGACATATACCCAAGAGGAGACATACGCCGGCTGGGTATCAGGAAGAAGTTTGTCCGGCGGCAAGAGCGAGAGCGCTCGACGCCGGATACGCGCCGTCCACATCGTGTCTCTCTTCGCTATTGGCAGGGTAGCGGGCTTGACCTCGACCTCCGGGGTCCCGGATACATCTTCGCCATTACGATGCGACTTTGGAAACGGAAACAAGAGAGCCGCACCAAAGATCACGACCATCGCCAGGATGAGAACGAGATTGGAGACAGAGACCTCAAAGATTGACCAGTGAACATAACGTCCCGGGCTGTTGAGATCGACTTTCGAGAGGAGTACTGCGCCTGCAAGCATCATGTGCCTCCAATTGGTCCATCATGAGCCCGAGTGATCCAGGGTGCAATTCATTGACTCACAAAGTCCGCATCGCCGAGTCATCCCGTACCAGGGACCTCATGACGAGGCTAGTGCAGCGCCAAAATGCGATGAGCAATCGAACGGGCGAAAACACCCGACCGGCCGAACCACAGCAAGATTGCCACTACACCATTTTTAAAGCGAGGCGAAGTTCCTTTCGGAAGCGAGGGATCGCTCGCCATGGCCAAGGCGACGCGCGCTGGAGCCAACCATGCGGTCAGGCCTTGGTCTGTAGCGCCTCATAGATCCGTTCGGCAGTGATTGGAAGGCTGCGAATACGTCGACCAGTTGCGGCAAACACAGCATTTGCGACCGCTGGAGCAGTTGGCGGAGTTGTCAGTTCACCGATCGCCTTGACATTCGCGGTTCCAATTCCAACACCCCCGGTAAGGAGCACCGTCTTGAAGGGCGGAGTATCGCGCACCGACGGAAGCTTGTACTCACCGAGATTTGCCGCCCAGACATGTCCTTCGGACTCATCAAGGTCCTCAAGGCAGGCAAACCCGATACCAGTGGTCGTTCCACCATCAATCTGCATCTGATGGGCCAAAGGATTGATGATGTCTGCGACATCGATCGCGTTCAACACGTTGAGGATGCGCAGTTGTCCAGTCTCTGGGTCGACGGCGACATGAACGATCTGGACGGCGACGGACCCGACAAGCGGAGCCTCGGCGGCCTTGAGCTCGATCAGGACCGGTTCGTCTTTCAATCGGTTGCGCCAGGCCTTTGCAGCTACATCAGCGGCAAGTGCCATGGTCGAGGTGACGCGAGATCCGCCAACACCGGTGTCAAAGGGAAGCAAATCCGAGGCAACCTGGGCAACCTCAACCTCCGAAGGGTCCATCCCGAGCGCCACGGCCATGAGTTCGCGTATGGCCGTATGGCTTCCGGTGCCGGTCTCGACAACAGGAATCTCCACGCACACACCGCCCGTCGCTGTTGGAACGAGCCGGATGCTTGTTGGCGCGTGAGGAGTCGACCGGCTGTAGATCCCGATTCCAGTTCCCGTCAACCATCCCTCTGGAGCGGCTGCGAAATCTCGTTCGCGCATCGCGAGATTTAACGTCTCAACGCCGCGACTCTCGAGCCAGACATGACCATGATCATCCGGATCGCCGGTAGAAAGCAGATTCAGACGTCGTATGTCTACGGGTTCGATTCCAGCCTTGGTCGCAAGTTCATCGAGGGCAGACTCAAGAGCGAAGACACCTTGTGCCTCACCCGGCGCCCGCATGAATCCGCGCGGCACGGTATTGGTATAGACACGTTGATAGTTCGCGTAGAAGTGGGCGACCCGGTACGAGGGGAACTGCGCAGCTGAGGTGCCCGCGACCGAAGGAGTACAGCCTCCATAGGCCCCACCGTTCATCGCGATATCCATCCCTACTGCCTGCAAACGTCCTTCGGCATCACATCCCATCTTCACGCGGATGCGCGAAGGATGCCGCGGGTTTCCGGCAATCAGATCTTCGTTATAACGCAGCACGAGCTTCACCGGATGTCCCGTCAGACGCGAGAGCTCGATCGCAAGCGGTGCCTCTCCCGGAGCTCCTTTGCCACCAAAATCTCCTCCCATCGCCATTGGCTGGACATCAAACGCCTCTGGAGGCATTTCGAGACAATGACTCAACATCGTGCGCAAGCGGTGGGGAACCTTGTTCGTGAACCAGAGACGCACCTTCTCTGGCGACTCGTAATCGGCGACGCATGCCTGCGGCTCGAGATAGCCCTGATGGACCCCCTGGGTGAAATAGGTCTCGTCAACGACGAAGCGGCAGCCGGCCAGGATTGCTTCGACCTCTTCTTGAGAGCCGACAGTCTCGCGATAAATCAGGTTGCGGCCATCTCCAGGTCGGACGACCGCTCCGGGATAGTTCCACGGCTCATCATGGACAAGTGGCGCATCAGGGGCAATTGCCTCTTCGATCGTGGTTACCGCGGGAAGGTCCTCGTAATCAACCAGCACCATGGCCGCTGCCTCTTCCGCGATTGCTCGCGTCGTCGCAACGACGGCAGCTATCCGGTCACCCGCATAGCGCACGCGCTCGATAGCAAGAACAGGAATGTCTTCGAGCGCTCGACCACAGGGATTCTGCGTGAGGTCCGCGGCGGTATAGACACCAATTACCCCGGGTTGCGCGAGCGCTCCGCTTGTATCGATCGAACGAATGCATGCATGTACCGCAGTACTCCGCACCACCACGGCGTGATACAGATCCGCTCGACCCTGAAAGATGTCAGCAACATACTTTGTGATTCCGGTAGCTTTGGATCGTGCGTCAAGGCGGGTCATTATCGCGACGCTATCGAAAAAGATCCAAGCTTGCAGATCTCATCTTGCTTGATGATCAAGAACCTGCCGTTTCGGCCTGCACCTGCGCGAATAACCCACCAATGTTGACACCCTGGACATACGCAATGAGGCAGTCACATCCCTAACTGGTCTGAGTCACCGCGGTAGGGCCCAACTCTGCGTAGATAGACCCGAAGACCCGATCGTGACTTGGACCTCGCGCCGAGATCGTGACCGTTTCAACGTCGAAAGGATCATCAACGACGACGAATCGATCCGCCATCTCATCTCTCGCGTTGACGAATCCGGGCCGCTCCTCAACGTCCCAGCAAAAAGAATGGCCTGGCTACAAAGGGTCGTGCCCCGGTGCCAAAGGGAGAACTTTCACACGTACTCCGCTATCCGTCAGTTCTTCGGCTTGAATTCGATGGGTTGACGGCAGGCTCACTAGCCCGGAGCGCGACAAAAGAGAGGCCCGAACGCCGCTATAACGTTGCACACGTGAGAATATTCGTCATCAAAAGTTACCCGAAGATAATACGTTTCCAGATCAGCGTGGGACCTTGGTACTTGCAGTTGATCGGGAACAGGTACATGCTCTCGGTAATCGACATGACGCTGTTGACAATTGGAGCCACATGATAATTCGCATAACTGGAGGAGATGCGTACGAAATTGATGAAACATTGTCCAGCTACTTTTTTGATCTCGATATGAGTATCGATAGATCTCTCGTCTCTGGCGAAGACATCGCGTTTCGAGAGGCACTCGAAGAACTCATGGAAGCCATCCAGACACATGGCAGAGTCCTTCGAAACGATTCTCATTTACCCGCTGATATTGTAGTTCCGAATCACGAAACGAGCTTGGAGCAATTTAGAATTCAGATGGACTCCGAAGCTTTCGAAGATTGAGATTTCTATAAATCTAGGCCGTCTAAATCCCCGATAGCTCCGGGATGACGCGCTCTCCGAACCTCCGCAATGACTGGCGCGCTTGAGAAATTGGCAAACGCCCAAACTCAAAATTTCCACAAAAAATGTCCAGACCGCCGACCTCCTTTGCTGTTCTTGCCACGCCTTCTGCCACAGTGTCTGGCGATCCGACAATAAATATTCCTGCATCAAGAGCCCACTCATACCCGTTTGGACCGGCCATCAAATCACGAGTTCTTATTCGAGAACGAATCTCGGGGGTGTCGTCATCTCCATAACCATTGGGGTTCAATCCAAAGTGTTCATGCACGAGCCCTTTGTTCTCATTTCCCCAAGTATTTCCAAATCGCGTCCGCGCGACTTCGTGGGCTTTGGCATCAGTATCGTCCACATAAACTTGACGCATCAGGAACGTCCGCCCCTCTACGTCAGGAGCATGCGTGTCACTCCAGACTTTCCGATAAATATTGAATTTCTCTGCCACTTGATCATTGGGATCAATATTTGCCGCGCAGCCAAAGCTGTTACGAGCCGCGAATTCGTGGGCTCTCCTACTATGACAGCCGGCCCAAATCGGAGGATGCGGGCTTTGATACGGACGGGGGAATGGCAGGTGCTCGTGGTACTGCCAAAATTTACCTTCGTAGGTAACCTCCTCTTGCGTCCAAGCCATCTTGATGATTTCGAGGGCTTCCTCGCTCATCTCCCGGCGGTGGCGGTATTCCAAACCCCACCGATAAAACTCGGCCTCTTGGGTTCCGAGTCCAGTACCGAACTCCAAACGACCGTTTGAAAGCTGGTCAATTGTGGCCGCGTCTTGCGCGAGTCGCATCGGATTATGGTACGGCAGCGGAAAAATCATTGATCCGAGACGAATAACGCTCGTGTGCTGCGTCATCGCGGCCAATATGGTCAAAGTCGAAGTTGCCCGAAGGCCCGGTGAAGACTGGTGTTCAATGAGGTAGTAATGCGTAAAGCCCAGTTGTTCAGCCTCTTTGATCTGTTCCATGTGCCGCGCGTACACGGCACTCGGCTGTCCAGTGGCTCGAAAGTCTGAACCCGAGAAGGGATCCCAGACTGCACAGTCCATAATTCCTCCCCAAGGTCTCTTCGCAAGATGTCAACGGTCAGGTGAATCCCTGGCGTTTCCGCTAAATAATTTCCCAGTCCGATCTTTGATTCGATTCTAGTCCGAACTTACCCTCACTTCGCAGTCTGAATTGATCCCTTGAGCTGGATGAAGGGGTGAAAAACGTAACACAATTGTAGCCAAGATAATACTTGACATCGAATGACATATGTCATACTTGGGTTATGACACGGCAGTATAGTGCAATGCATGTCGCTGAAGTTGTGCGCAAGTATGAGACGAAGTCTGGTCCCGCGGAGTCGCGCAGCTATCTGCTCCGGCGTTCCTTTCGCGAGGCCGAGAGGGTGCA
>DATKRV010000101.1:0-7292 GCA_035532075.1 Acidimicrobiales bacterium
AAGGGCAGTGGCTCAATTGGTAGAGCACCGGTCTCCAAAACCGGGGGTTGGGGGTTCGAGTCCCTCCTGCCCTGCTCACCACCTATGTAGAGGTTTTTCGTGAATCGAGAGCAACGACGTCTCCTGCAGCGCCAGGGGCAACTGAATGCAGAGGGTGACCCCGTCGCGAACCGTGCGGCGCCACGGTCGGTGGCGCGACGCGCGCCCGAGGCGAAGCGCGCTAGCGTGGTGTCCCGATTTGTGACCTACATGCGAGAGGTACGAATCGAGCTGGGCAAGGTTCTCTGGCCCAAGCGCAAGGAGGTTGTGAACTATTCCAGTGTGGTCCTGACCACACTGGTTTTGCTGGCTCTTTTGATCTTTGCCTTGAACCTGCTCTTTGCCAAGGGAGTCTCCTACCTTTTCCGGTAGAGGTCTCCGTGAGCGGACGGCGTTGGTCTGGGGCGAGAGATGAGATCGCGGCACCTGCACGATGAGTGGAAGAACTGGCCGAGTGGCCGAGAAAGTAATGGCGATGACCGACTTTAAACAAAATGACGAGCTGCCGAGCGAGGCTGACGAAGAGACCTCCGGGGAGGCCGGCGCTGACGCGTCAGTGGACGAGTTGTTCAACGTCGACGAGTTCGTCCCTGCCAAGCCGCTCAGTGCGTACGACCGACCAGGATCTTGGTATGTCGTGCACTCGTACGCGGGATACGAGAACAAGGTGAAGTCCAATCTTGAGAGCCGGATCTCGTCGATGCATATGGAGGATCGGATCTTCGAGGTGATCATCCCGATGGAAGACGTCGTCGAGTTCAAGGGCGGCAAGAAGGTCACCGTATCGAAGAAGGTCTTCCCTGGGTATCTGCTCTGTCGTGCCGATCTCGACGAGGATGCGTGGGCTGTGATCCGTCAGACCCCCGGCGTCACGGGGTTTGTCGGCCCGGGCACCAAGCCATCGCCGCTCTCGCGTGCCGAGGTCGACGGTATCTTGACTCCGGTTGAAGAGGGTCAGGAGGGCGTCGCTCCCAAACCACAGCGTCGTCCGCGTCTTGAACACGAGATCGGTGAGACGGTACGTGTCAAAGAGGGGCCCTTTGCCGACTTCACCGGCAACGTCGCCGAGATCAACGAGGACCAACTCAAGCTCAAGGTGCTCGTCAACATCTTCGGCCGGGAGACTCCGGTTGAGCTTGAGTTCAGTCAGGTAGCGAAGTTGTAATGCAGGACAATTCGATGTTCACAAGAGAGATGAGAGCAACATGGCACGCAGGCGAGTAACCGCCATCGTAAAGATCCAGCTGCCCGCCGGGGCGGCTACTCCCGCGCCACCCGTTGGAACCGCGCTTGGACCGCACGGTGTGCAGACGATGGAGTTCTGCAAGCAGTACAACGCCGCCACCGAGAGCATGCGTGGTTCGATCGTCCCCGTCGAAATCACGATCTACGAGGATCGCACCTTCACCTTCATTCTCAAGACCTCTCCGACGCCGTTCCTGATCCGCGAGGCCGCAGGTCTTGACAAGGGGGCCGCCCTCTCCGGGCGCGAGACCGCCGGATCGATCACGCTTGCCCAGCTCGAGGAGATCGCCAAGACCAAGATGCCCGACCTCAACGCGAATGACCTTGAATCGGCGATGGCTCAGGTCGAAGGCACAGCCCGTTCGATGGGCATCACCGTCAATCGCTGATTTCGTTCAAGCGCACAAACAAGGACCAGAGGAGCTCCAGATGTCAGGCAAGGGAAAGCGATACATCGACGCAATCAAGCGTTTCAATCGCGACGAGTTTTATGCATTGACCGAGGCCGTTGGTCTCGTCAGGCAAAATGCAACCGCGAAGTTCGACGAGACGATCGAGCTCGCGGTGCGTCTCGGCGTCGATCCCCGTCGGGCGGAGCAGATCGTCCGTGGGTCTTTGTCGCTCCCCTCGGGTACGGGGCGCACCTCACGTGTCGCAGTCTTTGCCGCCGGAGATCTCGCCGCAGCAGCAAGGGCAGCGGGGGCCGATGTCGTCGGAGCGGACGATCTCGTCGCGAGAATCGAGAAGGAGGGATTTCTCGAGTTTGACGTGGCGATCTCGACGCCCGACCTGATGGTTCAGGTGGGACGTCTTGGACGGGTTCTTGGACCTCGGGGGCTGATGCCCAATCCGCGTACCGGCACGGTCACGATGGACGTCGCCAAGGCGGTCTCGGAGTACAAGAGCGGGCGGATCGAATATCGCACCGACCGCGTCGGGAACATCCACGTGCCGATTGGCCGTGCCTCATTTACCGCCGAACAGCTGCTGGAGAACGCGCGGGCCGTCATCGACGAACTCAACCGGGTAAAGCCAGCTGCGGCAAAGGGGCGTTACGTCCGGTCGATCACACTCTCATCGACGATGGGGCCCGGTGTTCACGTCGATCTTGCGAAGGTGCGCGCAGAAGAGGTATTTGCCGCGAGCGCTTAGACTGATCGAGTTGGAGCCCCCGTCGCGAGATGGGCGCGAACTCGGCTAACCTGAACAACCTATGTAGTGGACCTCGGTCCGCTACGCCAAAGACATCAGGTGCGCGTGAGCGCTCAAAGGGCCATGGCCCGCCCGACGAGGCGAAGCGATTATCTCCTGCTTCCTTTGTCTGGCCCCGTGGCCAGTGACGGCCAGTGGCCGACTAAAGGGAGAGACGTGGAGACAATCGAACGGGTACCGAGGTCAGACAAGGTTGCGATTGTCGCAGATGTCGAGTCGCGCCTGAACGAATCAGCCGCAGCGTTGCTGACCGAATACCGCGGCATTTCGGTCGCGAATCTTGAGCGGCTGCGTCGATCTCTTCGCGAGGCTGGTGGCGACTACAAGATCTACAAGAACACGCTTGTGCGAAGGGCTGTGAAATCGGCAGGCTTCGAGGAACTCGAAATGCTTCTGACCGGTCCGACCGGAATCGCCTTCGTCTCTGGTGACGTCTCCGCGGTCGCGAAGGTTCTGCGTGATTTTGCCCGGGAGAATCCGAGCCTTGTGGTCAAGGGGGGACTCGTCGGCAGGGATCTGATCAATGCCGGAGAGGCCGCCGCACTTGCTGAACTCCCATCACGCGATGTTCTTCTCGCGCAGGTCGCGGGAATGCTCGCCGCGCCGATGCAGCGATTTGCGAGCCTTCTTCAGGCGGTGCCGCAGAAGTTCGCCTACGCAATCTCGGCACTCATCGAGTCTCGCCCAGTCGAGGCCGCTCCGGTCAGCAAGATTGCGCCGGTCAAAGAGGCGGACTTGGCTGTGCACGAGGGATCGGTTGAGGATGTTGCACCACGGGCAGCCGACTCCTCAGAGGTTGAGGTTGTCGAGGCCGAATCGGTCGAGCGGTCCGCGCCCGAATCTGACGAAGAGTCACCTTCGAGCGAGATCGCGGGCGACTAGGCCGAGTATCGAGGAGTTTTGCGCACCAGAGGTAGATCCACTGTTTACACATATCGCACGAACCAAGGAAAGGGAACACCATCATGGCGACCAAGGAAGAGATCCTCGACGGGATCGCAGGAATGACCGTTCTTGAGCTCTCAGAGCTTTTGAAGGAGTTCGAAGCAAAGTTCGGCGTGAGTGCCGCTGCCCCTGTGGCAGCTGCCGCTGCCCCTGCAGCCGGAGGGGTCGTGGCGGCCCCCGAGGTCGAGCAGGACGAGTTCGACGTGGTCTTGACCGCGGCCGGTGACAAGAAGATCCAGGTCATCAAAGAGGTCCGTACGTTGACCAATCTCGGACTCAAAGAGGCCAAGGATCTCGTCGACGGTGCTCCGAAGACGGTTCTCGAGAAGGCCTCCAAAGAGGACGCCGAGAAGGCGAAGGCGCAGCTTGAAGAGGCTGGCGCCACCGTCGAGCTCAAGTAGAACTCAACGGTTGCCCACAGGACCGGTGATCAGCGGGCCTGCGGGCGCGTATATTGGCAGCTGGAGCTGTCCCAGCTCGTCCGCGGCGGAGTTAACCTTGGCGCGAAGGCGCCAAATGCCCCGCTCTGTCCAGAGTCCCTTTTTGCGCGCTAGGATTATGAGCTGCTGTGTGTTCCTCTCTAGTGTCGATTGACATTTGTCTGAGATAGCCGCGCACAGTCGCTGTTCGTACACGTCGCCCACATTGCCTGCGCTAGGAGTAGACCTTTGTCGTCTCGTCCCCGTACTCCTGAGCGGTTCTCGTTTGCCAACCTCAATGAGGTCCTGCCGCTGCCGGATCTTGTCGCGGTGCAACGGGATTCGTTCGATTGGTTCTTGTCCCATGGTCTCGCCGAGACCTTCGCCGATATCAGTCCGATCGAGGATTTCACCGGTGCTCTCCGTCTTGAGCTCGAGTTTGATCCCGATGACGTCGACCTGAGGCCACCGCCCAAGTTCACGATCGAAGAGTGCAAGCAAAAGGACATGACCTACAGCGCGCCGATATTTGTCCGCGCGCGCTTTATGAATGCCAATACGGGCGAGATCAAAGAGCAGACCGTGTTCATGGGCGACTTCCCAATGATGACGCCTAAGGGAACTTTTATCATCAATGGAACCGAGCGGGTCGTCGTCAGCCAGCTGGTGCGTTCGCCCGGGGTCATCTTTCAGCCAGGCCGTGACCAAAAGACCGTCGTCAACGGAACGATTCATCCCTATCGCGGAGAGTGGATCGAATTCGACGTCGAGAACAAGCCGAATCGCGACGTCACCGCAGGTACCAGGGTCGCGCGCAAGCGTCGTCTCTCACTGTTCGTGCTGCTGCGCGCTCTTGGCTACGACGAGGATGGGTTCCTCGAAAAGTTCGTCCGTCACTTTGACTTCCTCACTGGACAGTGGGAAAAGGAGAAGGATCTCATTACGACGCGTGAGGACGCGCTTTTGGAGATCTACAAGCGTGCACGTCCAGGTGAGCCTTTGTCGCTCGAATCGGCTCGCGCATATTTCGAGAATGCATTTTTTAATCCGCGTCGTTATGACCTGACGCGGGTTGGCCGTTACAAGCTGAATCGCAAGCTCGGTCCAGAGATCGAGAAGATGTCGAAGATTCTCGGGGTGGAGCTTGAGCGCCCAGACGAACATCAGGGCGTGCTCAGTCCCAGTGAGATCCTCGCGAGCGCGACCTACATGTTGCATCTTGCCAATGGTGAGCCCGGATATCGTCTGGACGACCAGGACCACTTCGCAAACCGTAGAATCCGTAGCGTCGGCGAGCTCATCCAGAATCAGCTTCGCATCGGTCTTTCGCGCATGGAACGGGTCGTGCGCGAGCGCATGACGACCCAGGACATCGAAGCGATCACTCCCCAGACCCTGATCAACATCCGCCCCGTTGTGGCCGCGATCAAGGAATTCTTCGGGACCAGTCAGCTCTCACAGTTCATGGACCAGCACAACCCACTCTCTGGTCTCGCGCACAAGCGCCGCCTCTCAGCGCTTGGACCTGGCGGTCTGTCGCGTGAGCGCGCCGGTTTCGAGGTGCGCGACGTGCACACCTCCCACTATGGACGCATGTGCCCGATCGAGACCCCCGAGGGTCCAAACATCGGTCTGATTGGACACCTTGCCTCCTATGCCCGGGTGAACTCGCATGGATTCATCGAGACTCCGTACCGCAAGGTTGCCAATGGACGGGTGACGAGTGAGATCGTCTACCTCGCGGCTGACGAGGAGGAGGAGTACGTCATCGCACAGGCCTCTGCGACAATCGACGACAAGGGAAACTTCACCTCCGACCGCGTACTCGTGCGACGTGGACCCCAGGGTGCAGGCGTCCGTGTCGGCGCGGCGACGACCAGCTACGGTTCGACGAGCGAGGTGGACTTCGTTCCACCGGCCGAGGTCGACCTGATGGACGTCTCGCCAAAGCAGATCGTCTCTGTTTCGACGGCACTGATTCCCTTCGTCGAACACGATGATGCCAATCGCGCGCTGATGGGCGCCAACATGCAAAAGCAGGCCGTCCCGCTCCTCGTGCCAGAGGCTCCCTACGTGGGAACCGGTATCGAGGCCCGTGCCGCGCAGGACGCCGGCGAGGTCATCGTCGCCCAAGGTGCCGGAAAGATCACCCGCATCGCCGGAGATACGGTCACCGTGGAATACAAGTCAGGGGAGAAGGATCGCGACGGACATGCGCTCGGTCGCGTGACCTATGCACTCGCGAAGTTCCAGCGATCGAACCAGAACACCTGCATCAACCAGAAGCTGCTCGTCGCAGAGGGCGACGTCATCGAGTCTGGTGACATCATCGCCGATGGCCCCTCGACGCACAATGGCGAGCTTGCCCTTGGAAAGAATCTTCTCGTGGCGTTCATGCCCTGGGAGGGGTACAACTACGAGGACGCGATCATCCTCTCCGAGCGTCTCGTCAAAGATGACGTGCTCACCTCGATTCACATCGAAAAGCACGAGATCGACGCCCGCGACACCAAGCTTGGTGCGGAGGAGATCACCCGCGACATTCCCAACCTCTCCGAAGAGATTCTCGGGGATCTTGACGAACGCGGCATCATCCGGATCGGTGCAGAGGTCGGACCCGGCGACGTCCTTGTCGGGAAGGTCACTCCAAAGGGCGAGACGGAGTTGACGCCTGAGGAGCGGCTGTTGCGCGCGATCTTTGGTGAAAAGGCGCGCGATGTGCGGGATACGAGCCTCAAGGTTCCCCATGGCGAGTCTGGGAAAGTCATCGATGTACAGGTCTTTACCCGTGATGATACGCATGAACTTCCACCAGGGGTCAATCAACTCGTCCGTGTCTATGTTGCGCAAAAGCGAAAGATCTCTGAAGGCGACAAGCTCGCCGGACGTCACGGCAACAAGGGTGTCGTCTCTCGCATCCTGCCGGTCGAGGACATGCCCTATCTCGCCGATGGCACCTCGGTCGACATCATCTTGAACCCACTTGGTGTGCCGAGTCGGATGAATGTCGGCCAGGTTCTTGAGTCACACCTCGGCTACGCGGCGCGCTGGGGGTGGTCCTCGAAGAATCCAGACGAGGCAACTCCTGTCGCAGCGATGCGTGGCACCGAGACCAAGACACGTCCACGCACCGAACCCGCAACGTGGGTCGCGACTCCGGTGTTTGACGGAGCGCACTGGGACGAAGTTGAAGAGGCGGGCCGTCACTCGACGATGCAGCAGATCTTCCGGGACCTGCACCCCGATGGGGCCGATGGCGTCTCGCGACAGATCGAGACCACGGGCAAGGCGACACTGTACAACGGTCGCACCGGCGTTGCCTATGACAACCCGATCAGTGTTGGCTACATGTACATCCTCAAGCTCTTGCACCTTGTCGATGACAAGATCCACGCCCGTTCAACAGGTCCATACTCCATGATCACCCAGCAG
>DATKRV010000102.1:0-9278 GCA_035532075.1 Acidimicrobiales bacterium
AGGCAGTTGCGGACACCAACGTCTATCAAAAGGGCATCAAGGTGAGCGACGCAGAGTTGGCTACGGTGCCGCTCAAACGACATGAATTCCACGGGGACTGGAACTACACCATTGCGTAAACTGACTCTCGGTGGGCCCTAACGGGCAAATATTCCCTTGCAATTGCCTCTCCGAGCCATAAAGATAATCACATCGTTGTAACTACAACGATGCAACGTGTTCGGCAGCAGGTGCCGAGGGAGGAGGGCGCCATGGAAACCTATGCGCTCATTGGCAGCACTGACGAGGCGTGGCAGTCGCAGGCGAACTGCATGGGTGTTGATCCGGAACTCTTTTTTCCAGAGCGTGGTTCTTCAACACGTGAGGCAAAAGAGGTCTGCCGTGGCTGTGTTGTTCGCGTTGAGTGTCTGGAGTTCGCGATTGCCAACGGGGAGAAGTTTGGAATCTGGGGCGGAATGAGCGAGCGGGAAAGACGCAAGGTTCGACGCTCTCGCGTGATGCAAAAGCGGGGGATCGTCGCCGCCTCGTAAACAGCGATGGAACAGTCGCTGACCTGTGATCGTGGGGGTCTCGGTGTTTGGCGACCTGATCGATGGTCTCATTTTAGGCTGGCAATGGGGAGGTCGTCTGGATACTCCTAGCCAAGCCGAAACTCTATCGTCGATTCGCGGCTCAACCCAAGTGCTTCCCAGCGCTCACGTGCGATAGTGCTGAGGATCCTCTCGGGGAGAAGACCGACCAGCTCACATCCTTGGACCCGTCCGCCGAGACTCTTCACCTCGCGGGCGATTAACTCGTACGCCTTTTCGATGCCAAGGGCTGTTGGATCGATCAGGTTGCATGAAACTTGGAGGGTATCTCCGAGTTCGAGTCCGAGAGCCCTGAGTTCTTTTCTCCTGATGTTCCTCGCGATGCGTCTTGTCGCATTGGTGTCGACACCACAGATATTGACGTTGAAGGCAATAAGAGCACCGCGTGCGCCGACGCAGCAGGCTCCGGCTCGGGGGTGCGGGGTTTTCGGGCCAAAATCCGGCTCAAGCTGGAGAAATGCAGATTTACGGAGGTCTGGGAGCGAGCGCTCCGGGCCATAGAGGAAACAGGGAAGCGCGAGTTCTTCGCTGACTGTTCTGGCAAATTGATTCCTGGCTGTGAGAGCCTCGTCAAGTTGTACCGGATGATCAAGCCCGTCTTTTCCCAGCGGTACAAATGGGACTACATCGACGATTCCGATACGGGGGTGGACGCCCAGATGGAGACTCAGGTCAAGTTGTCCAACTGCCAATCGGGTCAGTGTGACCGCATTTGCAACAATGTCGCCGCCAGCGAGCGTGAACACGCTTCGGTTGTGGTGAATATCGCTATGGATATCAAGAAGAGAGGAACCTGCACTCATGCCCAGCCGATGGATCAGCGCGGCGTCTCTTCCCTCGCTGATGTTGATAACGCACTCAAGCATGTTGCAAAAACCAGCGTGTGCGCGAGGAGCTCGCGCAAACTAGTGGCCTGTCTCTCCGAATTAGTGTTTGATCTCTAGGGCAATCTTGCGGCGCGCTCTTGCAATCCTGCGACGCTCACGCTCTGAGGTCCCTCCCCAGACTCCATGATCAATATGGTTGGCGAGGGCGTATTCAAGACAGGACTCTTTTGCGATGCAATCCACGCAGATCTTCCGTGCGACATCAACTCCAACTCCATCGCTCGGGAAAAACGTTTCAGGTGGCAACTCCCGGCACTTACCTTTTGCCATCCAGTCCGTATCCATTACTTCACCCATTTTCTTCAGAAGTGATATCGACGCCACAACCCTCTCTTGATGTTGCACCGATCGCTTCGCGTACAAGCGTACACGGAGGACCTGGAACATCGGGTTATTTCGGCGCTTCGCACTTTTTTCTTAACCGTTCAAGCTGGCAAAAAGCTGTGATACGCGACATTTCGGAGGTGAATATCGGCGATACGGGCCGTTAGGCTGTTAGCGATACGAACGAGGAGCAGAAGATGAGCACTGATTATCACGCATCGACGAACACGCCAGAGCCCCCAAAGGGGCATGTGCGTATCGTTTACCTCGGGCCAGTCGCTCCACACTGGGACGTCGAGTCCGAGTTCGGGGATCGTGCGGTTATTGAGCCGTTCCGAGAGCGTGCCTTGGCGCGGCTCGTCCTTCTTCCACCCCACGATCCGCAATTTCGAAGGAATCGTGAACGGGTTGCTCGGGACGCAGAGCGTGAGAATTTGCTACTTGAATGGGATCTTGGCGTTCCCGAGGAATCACTCGCCGTTTCGTGAAAGAGATTGTTCAGTACAGCTCGGGATGCTCGAGATGGATCCGTTCGAGCCAAAGGCCAGGTGCGTCAAGATCTGCGGGGGTGGGTAAGTTCGACTCGACTACCCACAGCTGCGCGAGGCTGCGATCACCATTTCTATCGATGACGCCTTGAATGAAGCGGCGACCGCGTTCATACATATCGAAATTTTGCTCCACTCCAACGATCGCATCGCTCGCGTGTTCACTTTCCGAACGCTCGATTCTTGAGCGAGTAATGGCCTCAGCAATCAATGAACGGGAACCAATTGCACGTTCAGCTACGGTTCGCGACACCCAGTCGCAATAACCGCGTATGACGGTGACAAGTGTTTCGAGCTCGCGCTGATTCTGGTTTTGGGCTGCTGACGCCTGAGAGGGTTCGAGCGTGTTTGATCCTCCAAGGATCTCCGCAAGTTCGGACATGCTCGACGGCATTGATGCTTCAAGCTGCTGTTGGAGCGCTTTCGCATCGATGTTGAGCGTCGCTGAGCGTGAGAGGATCAGGTGTCGAAGGCGTTGTGATACATGAGCTCGGGAGAGAATGCTGTGGATGCTGAGGTCGTTCACGGTCATCCACAGCATGACGTCATTCACTGGCAGCGACCAGTCGTTTGCAAATGCTTTGCGATTGTCAAAAACGATTGCCGGACCATCTAAAAAATTTCCTGGGAGCAAGAGGTCGTACTGACCGTGGGTCCGTTTGCCCAGATGTCCGATCGCTGAACCAAGTTGCATTGCCGCAAGGGTCGGGGCCAACATCGCGAACCATTTTTCCATCATCGCCGGCATGTCATTGTGTCCGGAGCTGTCGCTGTCAAAGTTGGTTTTCGAATCGGCCTGGCTACGAACACGGACTATCTCTCCGAGCAGGTCCTTCCAGGAGGTGAGGCTCCGTTGCACCCAGGCGGTGCGCGTCAGGGTACGAACGGCAATCGGTCCTCCTGATGGCGATGTTGGCATACCGGTGACGTCCGCAACGTGCAAATCTGCAATTCGAGCCAATTCATCAGAGGTAATTCGATCCTTCGGATCCACGTTCTTCTCGTCAGGATCGGCAACGATACTCATCGCCAACTGGGAGATAAGGTCAAACTGCGTCGGATCTTGTACCTGCATCATTTTCATGACATCCGCAAACATGTTCGGCATAAATCGACCCATCTCGCCTCCGAAATCTTCAAATGGGTCATGAGATGACATACCTTGAATCTACCGGTGATTGCACCAAGAATGACCCGCGGTTCGCGCGTGACATTGGCAGGTGTCATTTGGTAAGACTTTGTTCATCATGTCGTCAATTTTTGAACGCCTCGGAGGAGAGCAATTTTTCACTGAACTGGTTGGCGGTTTCTATGCCAGGATCGAAACCGACCCTGTTTTGCGTCCCATGTATCCCGAAGAACTTGATCCGGCGAAGCGCAGATTGCGACTTTTTCTGATGCAGTACTTCGGAGGTCCAACTGCATATGACGAGGAGCGAGGGCATCCGCGTCTGCGGCTTCGCCATATGGGATTTGTTATTGATCAACGAGCTCGCGATATCTGGCTAAGTCACATGCTTGCCTCGCTTGAGGAACTGCTCTCGACGGCGAGACTGCCGATATCGAAAGAGGACGAGCACGCCTTGCGTGTCTATCTCGATGAGACCTCGCAGTTCCTTGTGAATCACGGAGGTTTGTCGATTCTCCGCTAGCGATTACGATTTTTCCCTTCGCGGTTCAAGGTGTTGTCGCAACTGTTGCCGGAATGATGACAGTGCGTGGAGAGGATCTGGCAAATACGGTAAGGAGTAGGGGTGAGCGTGGGGACGCTTGCTCGAGCGCTCTTTCGAATGTCGCCTTGGATGTCACCGTCATCCCATTGACGCCGACGATGATCTCGCCCTTGGCAAGGCCCGCGTTTGCTCCTGCAAAGCCTTCGACAATGGATTGAATCTGTGCTCCTTCGGGAAGTGTCGGCGACCCGCTCGCGGTCTCACACGAGATGCCAAGCGTCCGGGTGCTCAACATCTGAGAAGAGATCAAGCTTTCGACAGCACTGCCAAGTAGAGATCCTTGCGCAACGACAAGTCGTCCGGAATCGTCTCCGATCACAAAGCCCGAAATGCGACCCAGCCCATTGAGCATTACTGCTCCGAGTGGAGTTGACGCCGTATTCAAATCGGTGGTGAGCGTATTGTTCATAGTCAGGGAGTTCAGGACTGGCGGTTTCTTGAAGTCTCGGACGGTTCCAATCGCTGTTGCCCCTTGGCTCGAGGTGATCGCAACTATGAGACTCCCCGCCTGGATTGGGTTGCCGCTTGCAAAAACGGCAACGGGGAGATTTGAGGCACCATTGATGTGCACGAGGTCGACGCCAACTCCGGCGTCTGCTCCTGCGACCGTACCAACGTACTGAACTCCAGTGTCGAGGGTGACGAGAATGCTAGACGTATCGCCGCCCTGTGAAAACGGGATGACGAGATATCCAGCGCTATTGACCACGAGGCCGTATTCATTTTCATGCTGGCCGTCGACCGTTACCGTAATATGTGCCATTGCCTTCGAGGTGTGACTCACCGCTCTGGTCACGCTCGAGCCGAAGTCTGCCAATGCTGGCGTGATATCAGATTCTGCTGCTATCGAAGTTATTGGCACCGAGTTCAGAGCTGAAGTTGCCAGGGAGGAATTGCCGGTCAGCGCGCTGGCAAGATGAGTTCCGAGAACGACGAGTCCAGTGGCGAGAAGTGCGCCAACGAGCCCTGCGGTCCAGGCACTGGCACGCGTTGGCTGAGTCTGGAGCCACTTGCGCCGTACCGCGATGGGATCAAGGCTGACGGGATTGTCTTTGTGGATTTCTGATGGATGCCGCCAAAGCCGATCTTCACGAGGCAGTATCGGGCCAGAGACTTCTTCGTCCGAAGTCTCGTCAAAGTCATCAGCGAAGTTCGCCACGGCGGTCAAAGCTAGTCCCTGAGCCTTAACTTGGGAGGTCAGGGGCAGGACTGACACTGTCATCTTTGATCCTTAGGATGTTGTGAATGTATCCCCTTCCCTCCACGTCCTCGCAGAGGCAACCGTCCCATGCTCGCTAGCGACGTTGCAATTGATTTCGGATCTGTGAACACTCGGGTCGCAAGTGCAAAGGGCGGTGTGATTTACGAGGAGCCGACCGTCGTGGCGCTCAATCATGATTCCGGAAGACCGGTGTTCTTCGGAGCGGCGGCGCTCGGAAGTTCGGCCCAGAGAGCGGGCCAACTGCGTGCTGTTCGCCCGGTAGTGGCTGGTCAGCTTGAAAATATCGCCGTCGCTGAACTTTTTCTCAAGCATGTCATTAAGCAGACCGGGAGGAGGTATCTTCAGCGGCGCCGCGTGCTCGCGACCATGCCTCTCGACGCGACACCGGTCCAGCTTCGGGCAATGACAAATGCCCTCGAACGGGCAGGGGTCCATAAGGTCCGATTTCTTGCGCAGCCCCTCGCCTGTGCACTTGGAGCGAAGATTGCAATTGAGGCTCCAGTTGGTTCGATGGTTATCGACGTCGGCGGAGAGATTACCAATATCGCCGCAATTGCTCTTGGCGGAGTCATCGTTGGAACCACCGTGCAATTTGGAGGAGAGTCATTTGTCCGCGCGATCCTTCGCGTATGTCTCGAAAGGGAGGACCTCGTTGTTGATCCGGACGTTGCAAGGCAACTTCGCAACGCGTTTGGAGTTATGGATATTGTTGACCGAGATCTCAGTGTTGAGATCATTGGACGAGATCGGTCGAGCGGCGGGATGCGTCCGGCGCTCATTCGCCAGCAGGAGATTGCGGAGGTCTTGCGGCGAGAACTCACTCCCGTGTTTGCGGCAGCCTCTAAAATCATCGCGGATTCCCCTCCAGAGATTGCCAATGACCTCATGAGTTCGGGAATTGTGCTTGCAGGTGGGGGATCTCAACTTCGGGGACTTGCCCAGAATCTGGCAATGGCGACTGGAATTCCTGTCCACGTCTTCGACAATCCTGAGAGTCTTGGAGTGCTTGGAGCAGCGCGTTGCCTCTCAAGCTTCCATGAGCTTGAGGAGGTGTTTACGTCTGCCCCTCCTCATTGATCCCGAGGAGGTCTTCTGCTGCTTGGCGCACCTGCCAATCCCGGTCCGTCAGTCGATCTTCCATGGCAAGACGTACGTCCTCTCCGCTGAAGTTTGCAAGGGCGATCAACGCTCTTCGTCGTATTTGTACTGCATCATTCAACGCCCCAATGATTGTCGTACGAGCTCGGTCATCGCCGATGATGCCAAGAGCCGATACCGCTGTCTCGCGACAGAGTGGATCACTATGTCTCTTTACAACTTGAATCAGCGCGGGTACAGCCTCAACTACTTCGCATTCACCAAGAGCGAAAGCGCAAGCTTCGACGACCCTAGGATCCGGATCGTCAAGTAGCTCTTTGAAATCCGCGGGCGGTAGCCGGGTCGCGAGCTCGCAGGCGGCACGGCGGACCTCTGCAGCTGAGTCGTAGAGTGCGTTGACGACGTCTTGTTGAGAGGCGCGCGACATTCTCGCGAGCGCTCCAAGTGCGGCGGATCTGACTTTTGGCGATTGGTCAGAGAGGAATTCGCGAGCGGAACATTCGTCTTGCCGATAGCCACATGCGATCGCCGATACTCTCCGACGCTGCTCTCCTCGAGTCGTTTTGACGGCATCCGCGATCGATGTATCGAACTTCTTCCCGACACCATGCGATCCACCCCGCGCACCTGCTTTCGAGGGTTCCGCCGAGCCATCTTGTGCCAAGCTCTCTGTCAATGTCGGCGCCGAATCATGAGACGCTCCTCAGTGACGTTGTTGTCCATCGGTCTACGAAATTTCGGAGGTCTGCGTGAAGGTTCGCCCAACCTCTCGCCGACACGTTAAGGCTCGTGTCCCGAATTCTAACGGCCACGCTGACCGACGGAGGCGGCTTACCCGGGTAGGCGCCGCAACTTGTGCATTTATTGTCGTTCTTCTGGTTTGTGCAAGTTTCATCACGGTTCCCTACGAGGCGATCACTCCCGGCTCCACCTTTGATGTCTCTCACCTCATTACCCTTCCCAGCGGCATTCGTCACGCAGATTCCGGTTCGGTCTCGCTCGTTGACGTTGACCTCGTGCCCCTTCGCGCGATCGATTACCTCTTCTTTCGATTCAACCCGGACAATCAAATAGTCCCGACCGGTGAGATTCTTGGCGCAAACACGCAGTCCACCGTTGACGAACAGGGTCTTCTAGACATGGTTTCGGCGCAACAGGCCGCAACGTATGTCGCATTCCAACAGTTGGGTTATTCAATCCGCGCCCAGCAGGAGCGAGTAGTTGTGTATGACCTTTTGCCCCGTTCGCCCGCGGCCCTCGGTTCATCAAGGGTCTCTCTCAGAGTAGGAGACATCATCTGCAAGTTCGACGGTGACGTGATTACCAGTGTTGCGTCCCTTCGACGCTCCATTATTCATCACCGAGTTGGAGATCGCGTCACGATCGAGGTGGAACGTTATGGGCAATCCCGGATGCATTCTGTCCAATTGAGGCTCGGTGCACTCAGTTCAAAAAGGTCGGGCGTCGAAGTTTGCTCCGTAAGTTCGGCTTCGATGGCTCAGGCTTTCAGGCGCGACGCGCCCTGTCTTGGGGTGGTCTTGATGCCGATTTATCATCTGGGAAATATGCCGTTTGTCGTGAAACTCAGCGCCGGGGGGATTATCGGCCCCTCCGCGGGACTTGCGTTTACACTCGGAATAATTCGTGATCTTGATCGATTAAGCCTCACGAATGGACTCTCGGTCGCAGCCACCGGAACAATTGCGATGGATGGTTCAATTGGAGACGTGGGTGGGGTGGCTCAGAAGACAATTGAGGTTCGAAATAGCAAAGCAAGCGTATTTTTTGTCCCGACCTCTGAATTCCAGGTCGCCAAATCGAGGGCAGGTCCTCACCTCCGCGTGTTCCCCGTCACATCGATTTCGCAGGTGCTACGGGATCTTCACACCCTCGGCGGGCAGATTTTGAGGAGAGTACCTCGTTGAGGGCATAGTCTTTGGGTCGTGCCAGAACAAACTTCGACCCCAACCACCACTGGACGCAGTCTCGGTCCAGAGGACATTGCGAACCGCTCCTTTCCTAGCGCACGTAAGGGGCTCGACCCAGAGGCAGTCCGTCGGTTTCTGGCCGAGGTGGCCGCTCAGGTTCGAGATCTACGGGCCGAGCGGGCCGAGTTCCGAGCCCCAATTCCGCAGCCGCGCCCTCAACTGGCAACACCGAAGACTCCTGAGGCGCCGATTGACGAGGCAGCTCTCACTCGAGTGCTTGGCGAAGAGATGACCCGCGTGCTTCAGACTGCCCGTGAATCCGCGCGGGCGATCGTGCTCAAAGCGGAGCGTCAGGCAGCGGAGCTTGTTGCTGGCGCTGAATCGCTCTCACAGAATCGAAGGGCTGAAGCAGAATCATCCGTGGCCTCCTTGATGGAACGTGCCCGCCTGGAAGCTGCCGAATTGATCGAAAAGACCAAGATCGAATGTCGTGAAATGATCGAAGAGGCTCGCGAAACTCGTTTGAAGGTTCTCGCTGACCTCGCTGAACGTCGACGTATTTTGCTTATCCAGCTTGAACAGGTACGTATTGGCAAAGACTCGATTGTCGCCGTCGTCGAATCTGTGGCAACAAAGGTGACAGATTCCATCGACGCCGTTCGTGCCCAGCTTTCGGGAGCGGAAGAGGGTTCTCGAGTTGCAGCTGATCGGGCCGCGAGCGACCTTGAAGCAGCAATTGCCGCCGGACAAGATGTTGAAACATTGATGGAGCAGACGCTCGCAAAAATCCCGATCGTGGGCGTGCCTGGCAGCCCAGATAAACCTGATCACGGCCAGACGCCGCCCGTCAAGCCCCGTGTATTCGATATCGAACGTGAGCAGATGGTGCGTCCGGTATCGGTCTCGGCCGTGTCCCCCGAGACAGGCAATGAGAGTTCGGCCTTGATG
>DATKRV010000103.1:0-13847 GCA_035532075.1 Acidimicrobiales bacterium
CTACGTCTACTCCTCTGGAAGGGCGCGAAATACCTGCACACAAAGCTGTACCAGGGAGCACGAGGGGTCGATCGGGGGGAACTACGGACTAGTTCATCCGATCCATCACCTGAACAAGGTGTTTGCCGTCGAAAAAATCTGCCTCAAAGATCAGTTGGCAAAATAGAACATCTGCCGCCGCGAGCGAGCCGTATGGACCGCGATATAGGGGCCATGGTGGGGAGATCACAGTGTGGAGCTGACGGGATTCGAACCCGTGACCCCCTGGTTGCAAACCAGGTGCTCTAACCAACTGAGCTACAGCCCCATAACCATTCAGCCTATAAGCCGATAGCAATGATGTTTTCTGACAACTAATGGGTGCCGAGGGCTGCCCGGATTGACTGACGAAGCGACGCTGTCGTTGCGAGAACCGCAGTTGGCTCGTATCCGCAGTGTGCCATGCAATTGTCACACCTTGAATCATTGCCTCGTCCGTATTTTGACCAGTCCGTGGTTTCGAGGAGTTCTTTGTAGGTCGCGGTGTATCCATCGCCCATGAGATAACAGGGTCGCTGCCAACCGAAGATCGAATAACTTGGAATCCCCCACGGGGTGCACTGATACTGCTCTTTTCCCTCAAGGAAATCGAGGAAGAGCGGCGTGTGGTTGAGTCGCCATTTCTTGCGATGCCCGTCACCGAACGCCTTGGAGAAAAGCTGCTGAGACTGCTCGACACCAAGGTAGTGATCCTGATCTGGGGCTTTCTCGTAGGCATACGCCGGAGAGATCATCATCGCGTCGACCTTGAGGTCGTCATTGATGAAGTTCAACACCTCTCGCACGGTCTTTGGCGAGTCGGTGCTGAAGAACGTCGAGTTTGTCGTGACGCGAAATCCGCGACGCTTCGCCTCACGTATCGCAGAGACCGCCTCATCAAAAACCCCCTCGCGGTCGACGGCCTCGTCATGACGCTCCTTGAGCCCGTCGAGGTGCACGACCCACGAGAAGTACGTCGATGGCTTGAACTGATCCATCTTGCGATTCAGCAATACCGCGTTGGTGCACAGATAGACAAATCGCTTTCGCGCAATGAGTCCCTCGACGATCTCGGTGATCTGTGGATGCAAAAGCGGCTCACCACCGGCAATGGACACCATTGGCGCGCCGCTCTCGTCAATCGCGGCAAACGCGTCCTCCGGGCTGACACGCTTGCGCAGAATCTCCGTCGGGTACTGGATTTTCCCACAACCTGGACAGGCAAGGTTGCAGACAAAAAGCGGTTCGAGCTCGACAATCAGCGGGTACTTTTCGACCCTCTTGATCTTCTGTTTCATCAAGTACGCGGCCATCCGCATGTTCTGTCGCAGGGGGATACCCATTAACTTTCACCAACCTCCGAGAGTGGATAGTTATCAACGCTAACCGGAGACCACTGTGCAAGGGTACGCGCAACGGCCCGCAGCGAACGATATGTATCACGCGCGGCCGAAACCACCGCGGGTGAGCGAAGCTCTACGCCCGGGACATCTAGCAGGACCCGAACCACGACAAAGGGATGATGTACCGCAAGCGATCCACACCAATACGACTCCATATCGACGGCCAGGGCACCATTTCGACTGGCATGTCGACGGTTGGCCTCTCCATGGACAATTACCGATGTTGAGACGATTGTCCCTCTTCTCACGGGCATTCTCTCACGTGTCAGGAGGTCGGCAATCGATTCGGCCTCTTCGAGCAGTATTTCCTCCTCACCCTCGATCGTCGCCAACCTCGTCGCAACGATGATGTCGCCGGGGCGATCACCTCGCTGAAGTCCTCCCGCGGCCCCAAGAAGCACGATCGGCTGGGGTTTCCGGCGCTCATCGATGATCCGACTGGTCGCCCGTTTCGCACGCGCGGGCCCCATGCCGATGCGCTCGACCACGAGTCCAGGTGCTCCACGCCGAATCGGTACCCTCTCAAGCGCGAGAGGAACAAGAACCAGAGGAGGGATCAACTCACCGATGCTGACTCGGAGACAGCCGTTGCCTCGGTGCCATTTCCCTCGCGCGCGATGCCTGCTGCCTCGCACCACCGTCCGAGCGCCGAGACCGGGAAGACGAGGCGGTAGAGGTGGTAGTTGATGTAGAAATCCCCGGGAAAACCTGTTCCGGTATAGAAGGGCTCATCCCAGTTCCCATCGCTGCGCTGGGTGGCAACGAGATAACTCACACCGCGAAAGGCGGCCCCATCGCGTGCACGACCGGCAGCGGAAAATGCGAGCAGCGCCCAGGCGGTCTGCGAGGCGGTCGAATGCCCGCTCGCGCGAAGCGCCGGGTCGTCATACGAGCGAATGTCCTCCCCCCAGCCACCGTCCTCATTCTGGTGCGCAATCAGGAAATCGAGTGCGCGCGAAATCACCGGATCGTCTCCCTCGACACCGACCGCGACGAGAGCCGGGACCACCGAACCTACGCCGTAGACGTAGTTCACGCCCCATCGCCCGAACCATGCGCCATCGGACTCCTGTTGATCCCTTAGCCAAAGCACTGCGCGCTGCACGATAGCGCTCTCGCTGTGACCCTCTTGGGCAAGCATCTCGACGACATGTGCTGTCACGTCCGCGCTCGGAGGATCGATCACCGCACCAAAGTCCGAGAAAGGTAACTCATAGAGAACCTCGCGGATGTTGTCTGCATCAAAAGCACCCCACGCCCCCTCTTTGGAGACCATACCCTCGGTCCACGCAATCGCGCGCTCGACAGCTCGATCGACCGCACCCCGGTCGACGCCTGAAACACGTCGCAGAGCCAGCACTACCTCGGCCGTGTCATCCACATCGGGATAGTTGTCGTTTGCAAATTCAAAGGCCCAGCCTCCAACGGGCAGCTCGGGCCGGCGCACGGCCCAGTCACCGCGGATCGTGACCTCCTCGTCGAGCAACCACCGCGCCGCGCTCGTGAGCGCCGGGTGATCCGTCGCGAGTCCAGCGTCTACGAGTGCAATCGTTGCGAGCGCGGTGTCCCAGACCGGAGACTGACATGCCTCAAGCCAACGCATGCCATCTCTTCTCACCATGAACCGTTCGAGCCCCTCAAAAGCCTTTGCGATGACGGGATGATCGCTCGGGTAACCACGCAGCGAAAGCGCAAGCACCGAATAGACCCATGGCGGCTGAATGCCACCCCAGCTTCCGTCGGCCTCTTGGCGTTTGATGATCCAGCGCTCGGCAGTACCGAGCGCGACTTCGCGCACGGTACGTCGCAAAATTCCATGCTGGGCGAGGTGCTCATAACGCAGGAGCACCTGGTTCAGGATCGCAAAACGGCCACGCCAGTTGCGAATTGAAAGTTTCGGCGGATCGAGATGCCTGCCACTCCGCAGCTCCTCGATCCCAAAGGTCAGCTGATGGGTGGGCCGGTGCGCGGCAACAACAGTCAACGCAACGAAGGTCTGGCGCGCCCAACATCCGAACTCGTACACATTGAGCGGAACGCGCGAAGGAAGGAAGATGACCTCCGGTGGGAGCGCCGGAAGATCCTCCCACGACCAAAGGCCAAACAGCGCCATCCAGATCCGCGTAAACACCCGTGAATGCTCGAGTCCCCCTTCGTTTCGAATGAAGGTCGCGGCCTTGTCCATGTGCGGCTCGTTCGGGAGATCCCCGGCGATTCTCAGCGCGACATATGCCTCGACTGTTGTCGAGAGATCTCCGGGTCCGTCATAGAAGGTCGCCCAGGTTCCATCGGAGCGCTGTTGTGACCGGATCCACTTCGCCGCCTGTTTGGTGTCCTCTGGATCACGCAACCCGAGAAACTCCCGCAGCATGAGATCCTCCGCATCCATCGTCACATTCGTCTGAAGATCGCCCTTCCACCATCCGTGCTCGCTCTGGATCGATAGCAGATGGTCACGGGCGCGCACGAGCGCGCCTGTAATTTTCAACGGATCAGCGCGCATCTCCCTGGTTGTGAGGAAGCTCATGGTTAAAACTGCCTTTCCACGACAAAGTGGGCGATTTCGATGAACTGGCGTCGTGCATCGTCAAGGATCTCCGCCTCGTCGAGCGCATCGAGCGCGAGAAGGAGACGCGTGTCCGCGAGCTCGTTCGTCGCGTCGCGTCCACCGAGACGCTCCACGAGTTCGGCACAACGCTCGATCTGTCGCTCGCTCAGCTGCTCTATCGCCAAGAGCTCAAGAAGCTCTTCCACTCCCGATTCTCCCGAGGAGAGTGCTGCAGTGACGGGAAGCGATTTCTTATGCTGGCGGAGATCGCTCCATGAGGGCTTGCCGGTGGTCTTCGGGTCGCCCCAGATGCCGAGCAGGTCGTCGACGGCCTGGAAGGCGAGTCCTAGTTCGACGCCAAACCGGTCAAGCGCGCCCACCGTTGTCATTGGCGCGTTTACCAGCACGGCACCGATCGCAGCCGCGCAGCCGAGCAGGGCCCCGGTCTTGCCCGCTTCCATCGCGAGGCACTCATCAAAGCTCACGTGGCCGCGGCCTTCGAACTCCATGTCCTGGGACTGTCCGGCGATCATCTTCGCGGTCGCGTCAGCGAGCAACAGCGCTGCCTGATGTCCTTCAAGCACCTGTCCGTCAGCGACAAGCAGACGAGGGTCGAGGACGATCTGCTGAGCGAGTGCTGCCAGCGCATCTCCGACAATGATCGCCTGCGCGATGCCAAACACGGCCCATACCGTTGGACGGTGTCGGCGCTCTCGATCAACGTCCATCACATCGTCATGGATCAGCGAGTAGTTGTGCACGAGCTCGATCGCCACTGCCCCCGGCAGCCCGTACTCGCCCCTCGCACCCATCGCCTCTGCCGATAGCAGCGCGAGCGCCGGACGCACACCCTTGCCACCATCGCTTCCGGTCGACTCACCCTTCGCATCTTCCCAGCCAAGGTGATAGGCGGCGATCGAACGCAGCTGGGGATTGAGCATGTCAATCGAGCGCCGCATCGCCGGCACGACGAGATCGCGGGCCCTCGTCAGAACCTCGGGGACCGTGGTGACGTTGGCCACTAGATGGCCTCCTTTGCAACAGAGCCGGCTCCCGCAAAGGGGGTGAAGGTGAAGACCTTTGCGAGATGATCCACCGCGCGCTCGCCACTTCTCACGGCTCCCTCCATCGTCGCTGGCCAGCCGGTGTCGGTGTAGCTGCCGGCAAGGACGAGGTTGTGCAATTTCGTTTCGACGCCGGGACGCAGCCGATTTGTCCCTGGAATACCGCGAAATGTCGCGTGATGTTCCCGACTGACAACTGCGTCAATGACATTCGCTGCGCGAGCCAAAGGAAAGAGATCGGTAATCGTCCCCTCGTACCGATCGATCAGAACTTCGGGCCGCTCTCCATGTTCATCATCTGCGCCCGAGATCGATATGGCGAGGCACTGGCCCTCTCCCTCGCCGAGGCCAGCAGCACGCGAGCGATCGAACACGAACTGCACCGGAGTATCAACTCCCGCGGCGACCTGATAGTTCATGATCTTTCGGTCATAGATGATGTTGACGTCGACGATCGGCGAACTGCCAAGACCTATCACGCCTTCGAAGTCGCCGCGCATCGATTGGGGAAGCAGGCCCACCACCTCATTCGCGTTCACCGCGAGAATGACAGCGTCAGCATTGACGGTCTCACCGTCGATGACGACACCGGTCACCGAGGTCGAGTCCTCATTCACCGTCAACGCTGTGACCTTCGCTCGGGAACGAACTGTTGCACCGTTCTCTGCGAGGATGGCAAGGGCGGGATCAACATGCAACTCGGTCAGAGGAACCTCGGACCATCCGATGTCGGCCGCGTCATTCCTCGCAAGCAGGCCGGTCTGGAACACCTTTGCCGCGAGGAACAGTGAGGCCTCGTCCGCACGGACATTGACAGTTGGAAGCGAAATCAAATCCCACAGCACCCTGATCGCGCGCGGACTCTGGCCATGTCGCAAGAGGAAGTGTTCAAAGGTCTCGTCATCAAGCTCCGGATCCTCGAGATCAAGGCGGCGCAATGCGAGGGCAGCTCTTGCAATCCTGGAGCGCTCCGCAAGACTGAGGTAGTGATAGCGACCAAGCGATGCAGCGAGATGCAGGGGCGCTGGAAGCCAATTACGCCTAATCCACGCGACCTCGGCCGGTCGGCCGTCTCCACTTGGCCTAAGAACCGGGATTGCCAGACGGCGCAGCGGAGCCTTGGAGTCTGATCCGATGCGAGAAAGATAGCGACGATACGCGCTGCAGCATGCGAGATACACGTGCTGACCGTTGTCGAACATCAGACCCTTTCGTTCAAACGACCAGGTCGCTCCGCCGAGTCGCGGTCGTCCCTCGAACAGGGTGACCCGCATATCCCGGTCGACCGCTCCGATCGCCGCGCTGAGGCCCGCGAGGCCCGCACCCACGACGACCACATGAGGGCGGTTCATATCTGTACACCACCCAACGCGCGAAGCGAAACCCGTACCTTCTCACCTGCTGAGAGTGAAACACGCGAAGAAAAGATCGCCGCGGGATCCTCCTCGATTCGCTCGAGCAACCGGTGATAGATCCCTGCCATCGCGCTGACGCAGGCACGCGAACGATAATCGAGAAGGTCGAGAAGTTCGAGACCCTCGCCATAGGCCATCTTTGCACGCGAGACCTCGAGCCTGACGAGCTCAACGAGTTGGTCGATCGGACCGGTCGCGTCTTCGGCGCAGCCAAACCTCCTGAGGTCCTCCTGGGGGAGATAGACGCGACCCATCGTCTCGCGATCTTCGACGACGTCACGCAGAATATTTGTGATCTGCAGACCTATACCGAGCCGATTCGCAAGCTGAGCGCCCCGCGTCGGCTGGTTCGTACCAAAGATCGAGAGCGAGAGCCGTCCAACCGAACCCGCAACCAGAGTGCAGTAGTGCTCGAGATCGGAATAAGACTCCCAGCGCTGGCGCTCCCCATCGAGTTCGCATCCCGTGATGATCTCACCGAGTTGGTCAACCGAAATCGGAAAATGGTGCATCGCGTCGCACAGGGCAAGCAGGACGGGATCACCCTCTGGCGGGTTACCAGCCGCGGTTGCCATGATCTGCGCGCGGACATTCGCTAGCTGCACGCGCTTCTCGTTGACGTCGAGATCGCCATCCCCGATATCGTCGACCCTTCTCGCGAACGCATAAAGCGCAGACATCGCAGCTCTTTTTCGCGCAGGAAGCAGGCGAATACCATAAGAGAAGTTTCTCGCCTCAACTTTGGTAATGGTCTCGCATGCGCGATACGCCTCGACAATGTCGTTCATCGACGAACCTCCGGTGATGAACGACTCTTCGAGCCCGAGTCACGAAGCGCGCCAACGTACACGCCGAGCGTTCGCTTCAACACTGAGGACCTTCGTGCCTTGACCGGATACGAGAGCACGTCAAAATCCGCCGCAATGATTGCGTCAATCTGTGCCAACCCGCCGCCGATGAATCCTGTAACCGCGATGCGCGCCCAGCCACCGAGCAGTCGTACAAGTGGACGGGAGCTTTCGAGAAGGGAGTGCGCCCGCTGCACTTCGAACCGGATCAATAGCCGGAGACCCGGTGAAGCGGATGCACGCGTCAGTTCCGCCTCTTCGACATTGAACCGCTCGAGATCCTCTTGAGGAAGGTAGATGCGTCCCTGTTCGGCATCTTCGCTCACATCCTGGAGATGTTCGATGATCTGCAGCGCAGTGCATGCCTCATCAGATCGCGCCGAGGTCTCGCCGGAATATGCACCAAAGATCGAGAGCACCATTTGACCGACGGGATTTGCCGAGAGTGAGCAGTACTGCTCAAGGTCGGCATAGGTCCGATATCGCTTGACCTCCTGGTCCTGACGATTCGCCTGAATGAGATCGAGAAAAGGTTCAATCCCCATCTTGAGTTCAGTCGCGCTCTTTGCAGCGCGGACAAACACGGAGTGGGTTCCACCTCCATCGAATGCCCGGATGGTCTCGGCCTGCGCCCAGTCAAGCTGTGCAATGCGATCACCAGTCGAGAGGTCTCCGATGTCATCGACAAAACGGGCAAAACCGTACATTGCCAGAAGACGTTCACGATAGTGGCGAGGAATGAAGCGCGAGGCGACGGAAAAGTTCTCGACACGTGCCTTTCGCATCACCTCTTCCGATGTAAATCCGGGAAGAGCGCTCTCGGTGAGATCGCCCGACTGGGTCATCGTGCGAACTGTTGTCCGAAAGAGGGAACGGCTGGGGCCAAAGGGATGTGTGTGAGTGCGCTCCTCGCCGAGGCAGCGATGCTTTCGCCATCAAGTCCCGCGCGCGCCAAGATAACCGCCGGACTCGCCTGGGCGATGAAGCGCGTCTCGACGCCCAGCACCGTGAAGAACGGCCGCCCAATGCCCTCTGAATCACAGTACCGTTCGATCGAACTCCGGATGAACTGCCCAGCTCCACCGTGGGCAAAGCCATCTTCGATGGTCACGACAAGCGCGGCCCGTGCCGCGCGTTCAACGAGGGCCCCATCGAGTGGCCGGATGACGCGCGGATCAATCACGGTTGCACAATGACCGTCAGTTCGGAGCAGATCGGCTGCCTCCATCGCCGCCTGCGCCATCTTGCCGACGCCGATCAGCACGACCTCGTCGTTGCCATCGACAAGGACACGGGAGCGATATCCCTCTCCGGGGGCTCCAAGGCGGAGGGGCCCCGGCGTCTTTGGATAGCGGATCAATGATGGAACCTCAGCCTCGAGCGCGGTGGCGAGCATCGCTGCGAGCTCTGCTGGCTCTGAGGGAGCAAAGACCTGTAACCCCGAGACCGAAAGCCCAAGGACCATGTCGAGCAACCCGTGATGACTCGGCCCATCGTCTCCGGTGACGCCAGAGCGATCCGCGCAGATCACCACGGGGGCCCTGTGCAACCCGATGTCGAGGTTCTCCTGATCAAAGGCACGCGAGAGAAAGGTCGAGTAGATCGCGACGACGGGCCGGAGCCCCGAGAGGGCCATCCCGGCGGCGGAGGTCAAGGCGTGCTGTTCGGCAATGCCGACATCAATGAAGCGATCCGGATACTTTGCCTCGAATGGCAAGAGCCCGGTTGGTCCAGGCATCGCGGCGGTGATGGCAACCACGCGCTGATCTGCCTGCGCAGCCTCGACGATCGCCTGTGAAAAGGCCTCGGTATAGCTTTTGTCGCGACTCATCGGGCCAATTGTCACAGGACCTCGATCGGTCGAGGCACCAGGCGCAGCAACCGAAGACTGTGCCTTGAGATCATGCAGACACTGCACCTCATCCTCTTCGGCGGGGCCATAACCTCTACCCTTTCGCGTCAAGAGATGCAGCACCATCGGACCCTCCCAGGCGGAGGCGAGGCGTAGCGACCGCTCGACCTGTTCAATGTCGTGTCCATCAATGGGTCCGGTATAGCGAATGCCGAGCGCCTCGAAAAACACGTGCGGCTCTACGAGTTCACGCACCGCCGAGGTAAGGCTGCGCAACGTCTGACCGGCGAGTGGTCCAACTCCGGGAAGATCACCGATGAGATGGTCGAGCTTTGCGCGCAACGCGCCATAAGAGGGTGAGAGTCGCAACTGTGTGAGCGACTCAGACAGCTTGGAGATCGTGGGTGCATAACTGCGACCGTTGTCATTCAACACCACCAGTACCCGCGAGCCGCGATGTCCGATGTTGTTCAGTGCCTCATACGCCATGCCGCCTGTCAATGCCCCGTCACCGACAAAGGCAACAACACGCCGCGAGGTCGACAGTCCGGTCTGCGCGAACGAAATCGCAATTCCCTGGGCATAGCTCAGTGCGGTCGAAGCGTGGGAATTTTCAATCCAGTCGTGACGCGACTCTTCGCGGCTCGGATAACCCGACAGGCCACCCTCCTTGCGCAGCCGTGCAAAGCCATCCATCCGGCCGGTCAGGAGCTTGTGGACATATGCCTGATGCCCCGTATCGAACAGCAGTACATCCTGGGGCGAATGAAATACACGATGCATCGCGATCGTTGCCTCGACGGCACCGAGATTGGAGCCGAGATGACCACCAGAGGTTGTTACCGAATCGACGATGAACGCGCGCAATTCAACGGCGAGCTGGCTGCACTGTTGCAGGTCAAGCTTTTTCAGATCTGCTGGCGAGTGAATCGTCGACAAAAGGGGATAGCCCAATGATCCCGCCTGATTGTCCACGGTGGTGCTCCTTGACATCTTTTAGCCCGGCCGCCCAACGTGGTTGCGGCCGAAGCGGCTCCATGCCGTCGGTCAGAACCCATCAGGCGCTTCACGCGAAGTATAGGTGACTATGCGGTCACCGTCACTATGCGTCAAAGATTTCCTGCCGGGAGACCGGCTCAGAACTCAGGCCTGCGGTGCGCGGTCCTCCCGGGCAAGAGAATCCACTGGTCGGCCGGAGAGTACCTCCTGGGTACGTTTTCCGATCGCCTCGGCGATGGCGAGGGTGACATGGGTTGGCTGAAGGTTGCACCATGCCTGCTGAGCAGGAGCGACACCGGCTCGCGTGTCGCCCAGGAGCTGACCGATCAGCCCGCCATAGGCGCGTGAATAACCCGGTCGACGCTGCAGCGCAAGCGATGCGAGATCAAGAACGATCGGAAGGTAGGGCACGAGCAGCTCGGCAAGTACGGCGACCATATCCGCCTCGCGCGCAGGCAGACGATCGACGAGGGCGCGGTTCACCTCCTCACCGACGAGGGTTACAACAGCAAAGAAAAGTTCCTCTTTCGAGGAGAAATGGCGGTAGAACGACCCCTTGGCAATCCCCGTCGCCTGACAGACGTCGTCGACGGAGACATCGGCATAACCATGCCGGGCAAACGCAGCCATACCGGCCTCGCGAAGACGATCTGACAAAGAGGGAGAGGAGGTCGCCGGAAAGTGCACCGCGAGCAGCTGGCCCCACATCTCGGGGCGGAAAATTCCTCCCTCGGAACCACCCGTGAGGTCAGGCAGGAGTTCGGGGAGCATGCGCCCGATGGTTTCGAGCGAGAGGTTACGGCGATCCTGCAGCAGTCGGATGAGCCGGATGACCTCGACATGACGTTCGTCATAGAGAAATCGATTCGTCTTTGCCCGCCGCGGTGGAGGGAGCAACCCACTCGCGAGGTAATAACGAACCGTGGCGGCGGCCACGCCCGTGCGCTCGACAAGCTCGGACATGGAGAACTCCTTAACCGGGCGGATCGATATGTCACTCGGTGGGTTCATGAAAACGCTCTCCTCGCACTCCCTATCGTGCCAAGGTCCTTGAGATCTCGCCCATTTTCGCTGATCTTGACTGACGATTTGGGAAGAACGCTCGAAATCCTCGATATTCGAGTCTCCATCGACGTTGCTGCGCTGTTCCACTTGGTCGGTTCGGCGTTGTAGGGTGCACCGATGGCTGGTGTTCTCATCGTTACGGACTCGAGCACCTGTATACCAGCTGCGCTCATCGAATCGCTCAATATTGTCGTGCTTCCAATCAGCGTACATCTCCCCGACTCGGATACCTCGGTCATCGAAGAGGCCGACGGATCCACATGGCAGCTGACCGGTGATATTGCCCATGAAGAGCTGATGGGCGCCAACCATCCGTTCGTGACTGAGTACCTCTCCGTCATCGAGACTCCTGGATACGAGTCCGCGCTCGTCATCACGCCGGCGATCGAATTCTCCACGATGTACCGCAACGCCGCGCTCGCGACCGAACTCGCGACCCGCTCAACGATCGTGCACGACGCGCGCACCGCCGCAGCGGGCCAGGCGCTCGTCGTCCTGGCCAGCGCCGAGGCCGCAGCACGAGGCGCAACACTTGAAGAGGTCCTTCAAGTCGCTGAGGATGCATCCCGACGCGTCGAGCTTGTCGCTTCTCTCTCTTCGATCGAACCGATCAGACGAAGTGGTGAAGTGCCCGACGAGGTATTCGACACCGAAGTCATCACCAGCGAGCGCAGCCTCTTCCGAATGAGAGACGGTGTGATCGAACCACTTGGAGGAGCGAATAGCTCCACTGAAAGTCTCGAAATTCTCCGCGGTGCCTATCTCCGAAGCGCGGCTCACGGGGTGGAAGCGAGCACGATCTTCCACGCCGACGCCCCTGAACTTGCACAAGCACTCAAGGTTCTCGTCGGCGGCGTCGATTTCGTAAGTGGCTTCTCGATTGCAATGCAGGTGTACACCGGAAGTGGCGTTGTCGGCATCGCGTGGCTGCCGACACTCGAACGTTGACTGTTCAAGGAATTCGCCTGGCGCGCGAAGACCTGACCTCTGGCCCTGTATCGTCTACACCGATGGGAGACTGCAAGGGGAGTGGCACGGGCACGGGTCCGGGGAGGCATCGTTGACGAATTCGAGCGAAGACTACGTTGACCATGACACAATCTTCCGCACCCGTGAACAGCCAGACCGCGTGCGTGCGACATCGACGAGTTCGCGCCATACCGCTGCCTACGACCGCCCGCAGGCAACAGTCGCCACCGCGGAAATCCCGGTCATCCGTTCACAACGCCAGTCCATCTCCTCCGCCCGCTACGCAAACACCCGGCCAGGAACGAGACCGCAGATGTGGACCTCGCGCCCCGAAGCAGCCCCGGCCCCCCTTCGGCTGTTTGTCTGGACGCTTCTCTTCATCTTCATTTTGATGATGGCCGGATTCGTGACAGTACTTGTCCACCCAACATGGCTGTCGTCCCTCCGCAACGTCTCCACAACTCCACACGCGCTCGCGCCCCTGACAAACTTAGGCGCTCTTTTGCCCATGCGATAGGTCCGTGCGTCACCTGTACAAGTACTGTTTCAACCCCAGAGTCTGCGGTCCAAAAGGAGCACGAGTTGAATTCAACTCAGTCGACGAGCGCAAGCCGGAGTGCAAACATCTCGCGCCAACGTCGCTTCTGGAATGAGCGAGCCATCTCCTGGGACCATGGCGCGCAGAACAATCCTGGTCTGGTTAAGGTTGTTGAACGCGTGATCGCCGAGGCTGCACCCCGGGCTGGTATGACGGTGATCGACATTGGTTGCGGATCAGGTCAGCTGAGCCTGCGCGTCGCCCCACTCGTGGAACGCGTGATCGGTATCGATATCAGCCAGGCAATGATTGATCTTTTGCTGCAGAATGCCCGAAAAGCCAATCTGTCGAACGTCGAAGGCATCGCGATACCGATCGAGCACCTTCAGATCGAGGATTCATCGGTAGATCTGGTCATCTCCAACTATGTCCTACATCACCTTCGCGACCGGGACAAGGCGGTCGCCGTCGCCACTGCCGCAAGATGGCTCAGGCCAGGTGGCAGGCTGGTCATCGGCGACATGATGTTTGGTCGCGGCACCGACGCGCGCGATCGAGAGATCATCTCCTCAAAGGTGGCGTTGATGATCAAGAAGGGTCCCGCAGGATGGTGGCGCATCGCGAAAAATGCCTCGCGCTACCTGCTCAGATTTCAGGAACGACCGGTCTCGATCGCCGCCTGGGTCGAAATGTTCCGCGCGGCCGGACTGCACGAGGTGGTCGCAATCCCTGTGGTCAACGAGGCTTCGGTGGTACGCGGGACCCGCATTGACCGTGATCATCACGTCATCGCCCAGGGAATCCCTCAAGACCAATCCTGAACTCCGTCATCTATGAATCGCGCACCGGAATGTTCGCAATTCCCGGTTTGATGTCCTACAGTTAGCAAGGCGAAATACTTTCCGAGGTTGAAGCGCCGCCAGCTCTAGGAGGAGTCATGCACATTACCAAGGAACTCAACGATCGGCTCACTCAGACGGGCCCAGGCACTCCGATGGGTGAGGTGTTCCGCCGGTACTGGATCCCTGCGTGCCTCTCGGAGGAGATCTTTGAACCCGATGGTCCACCGGTTCGCGTCCGGCTGCTGAGTGAGGACCTCGTCGCGTTCCGCGACTCTTCTGGGGAGAT
>DATKRV010000104.1:0-48426 GCA_035532075.1 Acidimicrobiales bacterium
CGAGCCGCTGACCAAGATCACATCATTGCCCTGACCTCCGGCAGTGGCGAGCGAAAACGAGGTGACAGGCCATTTGATTGTACGGGTCTGATCGGAATTGAACTGAACCTGGGGACGAACTTCGGTGAAGTCAAAAAACTCCTCGGGATCGATCTCGGCAAACGGCACCGCAGACCAGGCGCGCTCGAGAAAACCCGCCGAGTACGAGGCCGCCTCCCCGGCGTCATTCCAGCCTTCGAAGGCAACGATCATCACCGCGTGGTGCAATGGGGGAACATCTGCCTCGACTTGGCGACCGGTTCTCCGGAAAAAACGACCGATCAACGGGAATCGGAGTGACCCGGTATCGGAAATTTGATTCTTTCCCCTTGGAATCGATACCTCGTTCATGCTCACAGGGCTGAGCCTAATGGCCGCGCCCGACACTTCAGCGCTGAATCCGGCAGACAATGCAAAGCCCAGAGTTACTACACTTCAGCGATGGCCGGAGATCTGATCACCATAGAACGGGTCCTCGAGCCAACCTCCGACCATGTCGAAGCGCTCAAACGCCTTCTCCCTCAACTTTCGGGTGCCACGCCGCCATCGCTTGCCGAACTTAAGCTGGTCACCTCGAACCCCGCAACATACCTGTTCTTCGCGCGACACAGCGACCTCCTTGTCGCAAGTCTCTCGCTCATCACCTTTGCCACCCCGACAGGCGTGCGGGCATGGATCGAAGATGTTGTCGTCGACTCCCCTTTTCGGGCGAAAGGAGTCGCCTCGATGCTCGTCACCCATGCCGTAAGTCAGGCAAAGCTGCTCGGCGCAGTCCATGTTGACCTCACCTCGCGACAAGAACGTGTCGAAGCAAACCGCCTCTATCGTCGCCTCGGATTCCTTGCGCGAGAGACAAACGTGTACCGGCTCAATCTGTGATCACCTTTACAAAACGACGATGACCCGATCAATAGTCCAGATCTCCTCGGGGCACTACGGCCTCCGCCGTTTCACCCACATAGCCGATGCACGCGCGAAATCGCCTGATGGATTGTTCCACGACCACAGAACGACCTGTCCGTCGACCTCCAATTCGCGACTCACGGGACAACTCCGTGTCTCTGAGTGCTCATTCGACGTCACGCTGATCGGAATCGTCTCGGTGGGGACAATGCAAGGTCGGGCCACGGCACGCCGTGAGTTGCGTCTGTGAGCATCAGCCGGCGACGATGCACCAGCGCGAGGACGTCCGTTCGACATGAATGAGAGCCGCTGAAAACTGCTCTGCCATGGGGACGTAGTAATGATCCACTTAATCGCTCGAATGCGGAACGCAACCGTGCAGGAGTTCTTGTCAACTTCGGCTGTTGGATCGATGGCGTCGAGGTTCTATCACATTGCTCTCGGTGTTCGCCGACACCCTAAGGGGCACTCGCAAAACACGCACACGGATGGTCGCTGGTATTCGTGATTTCGTGATTGAGTCGCAAAGATCGTTATTCGATGTTTGTCTTTCGAGTACGTTCGATCTTCGAGTAGAGCATTCGGCTACCGGGCTTTCGAAATGCCCAGATCGCAACCCCGACCGCGATGACACTGAACAGAGCCCCAGCCGCATAGCCGAAGCTCAGGCCATGTGCGAACCGCACAAGCGTTGCCGTGGGAAACGTCGAACCCGAATGCGCGGGTAGTTGGTCCTTCATCTTTGCCGCAGAGAATGCAATCGAACCGATCAGCGAGATACCGAGACTCGTCCCGACCTGTCGCGCGGTCGCCGTCGTCGCGGAGGCGACACCAGCGCGTTCCGGTGGCATTCCCGCAACCGCAGCATCGGTGATCGGTGTATTCAAGAATCCATTTCCGATGCCGAGTAGGGCATAACCGCAGAGCAGCAGCACAATAGAAGTTGTCGGACCAATCGTGATCGTCATCAGAATCATCGACGCAACGGCGAATGAAGTCGCCAATAATGTCGGGAGCAACGGCCCACGCGTACCAGTCATCTTTCCAGACAACGGTGCCAGCACGACGGTAAACGCAGCGAGGGGAAGAACGCTGAGCCCAGCGGCGAGAGGAGAAAACCCCCTTCCCTCCTGCAGATACAGCGTATTCAAAAAGATAAATCCACCGCTAACCATAAAGCTGATGATCGCGAGGATCACCGCTCCCGACAACGCCCGGTTCTTGAAATCCGAGAATTCGAGCAACGGCGACCGGATCCGCCGTTCGATCGAGACGAATCCGATCGCGCTCACGATTGCAACCGCGAACGCGACGAGCACCACTGGGGCAAACCAACCGCTGCCAGAGACGGTAATGAAACCATAGGTAAGCGAGAGGAGCGTCAACCCGATTGCAAACTGACCTGCTTTATCGAATCGACGAACGGCTGATGCCTTTGACTCTTGCAGGTAAAGACGCGAACCAATCAGGGCCAGTATGCCGATGGGAACATTGATCCAGAACACGCTCCGCCAGCCAAAGGCGACGACAAGCGCTCCCCCGACGAGCGGTCCCGCTGCGACTGAGATACCTGTCGTCGCGTTCCACACCCCAATCGCCCGAGCCCGGCGCACGCGTTCAGTAAATGTGTTTGCGATAATCGCAAGGCTCGCAGGCGTCATCAGCGCAGAACCGAAAGCCTGGAACACGCGAAAGTATATCAATGCATTGATATTTGGCGAGAGTGCACACGCAATTGAACCGGCGACGAAGACTATCTGTCCCACATTGAAATAGCGGAGTCGGCCGTAGCGATCACTAATTGAACCTGCGAGAAAAAGCGTGCAGGCGCGCCCGAGGACATAGGCGTCTGCGGCCCACTGAAGCGCCGGAAGGGATGCATGAAATCCGCGCTGGATCGAGGGGAGCGCCACGTTCAGCACCGTATTGTCAAGGGTCGACATGAAAAGCGATGTGCAACAGACGAGAAGGGTGAGATTTTCCTGCCTCGTCGTTGACACACCTGCTGGTTGTGGCTGGCTCGATCTCACGTTCGGTTCCCGAGTGTCCCTCTTGCCATGCCAGCTTCCGGGCGGACCGACATCCTCACTGAATCACCGAGACAAGGTATGGCTCTCCGAATGCGAGCTGTGGCTGCGCGTGAGGACACATCCTGATGGTCTAGATCGAATTCGACCTTCGACGCTAATCACCTCAAGGATGATACTCATCGCGCGGATCTTCACTTGGTTCCGATGGATCTCCCGCTCGCCAAAATCGCGAAGGAAAGAGACGAGATACATGATCGACGCGTGCCCGGCGTCTGTGTGAGACCCGCTCGAAAATCACTCTTCGGTAACGCTCTCGGCGTTTCATTCGAAGGACCTCTCTGGTCGGGTCCGCCCAGGTCTCCTTGGATCGAGCATGGGCGTCGGCGCTAGGGTTCCGGCGAGAACAGAAGGTATTGACCAGGACGTTGTCACGATCCGCATTGTCTCTTCTGGCCGGCTCTGCTAGATATTTATCGGACTTTGCCCTTGGCAGATTCCATGGTGAATGTCGTTCCGCCCGGCCTCGGCGCGTGACGACTCGACAGCGTGGTGGGACTACGGTCTTCAAAACGCGGGGCAACGCGGGAGGAGAGCAAGTCGTGACGCATTCGGACAGCACGTCGCAATCCCGTCAGATTCATGACGGACTCGAACATCCGGTCATCGACGCCGATGGCCACTGGTTGGAGGCCGTCCCAATATTTCTCGACTTTCTCCGCGATATCGGTGGTGCGTCGAGCGTCGAATCCTTCCTTACCTACCGGCATGAGCGGTGGGACGCCTGGTACACCGATTCAACCGAACAGATGCTGAGGACGAGGCGACTTCGCTCGAGCTGGTGGACATTTCCAACGAACACACTCGACCGTGCGACCGAGATGATGCCAGAGCTGCTCTATCAACGACTCGATGAGTTCGGAATCGATTACGCGGTGGTATATCCGACGCTCGGGCTCGGTATCCAGACGATCGGTGATCCCGACCTGCGCCGTACGGTTGTCCGCGCTCTGAACACGATGTCCGCGGAGATGTTCGCCCCCTATGCTGACCGATTGACACCGGTGGCGACGATCCCTGCATTCAGCCCGCAGGAGGCAATCGAGGAACTCCGCTTCTGTGTCAACGAATTGCACCTCAAGACCGCGTGGCTGCACGGCGCTATCCGCCGGCCGGTTCCCGCGTTCTTGCGCGACAGCGAGTCCGCGGAATGCCCCACATTCATTGACAATCTTGTCCTCGATAACGCGGCGAGCTATGACCCGCTCTGGAAGGAATTTGTCGACCTCGAGGTTGCAGTATCGACCCACGCGGGGAGCATGGGGTGGGGAGACCGAACGTCGCCGAACAACTACTGCTTCAACCACATCGGCCACTTCGCGCAGGCAAACCATGTGTTTGCCCGGGCACTCTTGCTCAGCGGCGTCACCTACCGATTTCCGACGCTGAATTTCGCCTTTCTTGAAGGAGGTTGCGGGTGGGCCGTGAACCTGTTCCATGACCTTGTCGCGCACTGGGAGAAACGGTCAAGAGAACCGATGCAGCGAAATCTCGACCCTCGCAACCTCGACAACGACAAGCTGGTGCAGTTATTCAAGACCTACGGAGGCCGCTGGTTCGAGGACCGGGCGGAAGAGATGCTGGAGAATCTCGATCCCTACTACCCGCAATTCTCGGCGGATCAGCTCTCCCAACAAGAATGCGGACACGAGCTCGACGACTTTGCGGCTGCACACGTTGAGAGCGTCGATGACATACGCGAACGGTTCACGAAGAACTTCTACTTTGGTTGCGAGGCCGATGACCCGATGACTGCGTGGGCGTATGACACAAGGATGTCCGCACGGCTCAAACCGATATTCAGCTCCGATGTGGGACATTTTGACGTACCCGACATGACCTCGGTACTCGAAGAGGCCTACGAGCTCGTTGATCATGAGCACCTGAACAGCTCTGAGTTCCGGGAGTTCACCTTTACCAATGCGGTTGAGCTGTACACCGGCATGAATGCAGACTTTTTCAACGGTACGGTCATCGAGCAGGCAGTACGAAACGAACTCGGAAGAAACCTTCCCCGGTCTTGACCCTCGGTTGGGCCATCGCTTGCAGGCTGGATTGGCCCTGATGCCCGAGATGATTTGGAAATTCTTCGTTGGAACCATCATGCGAAGTCAACGAGATCGAAACTGATCGTTTGAGAGAAGTGTAGGTTTCGATCATGACGATGGTGACCGTCTTCCGGAGCCGTTTACGACCAGGGGTCGAAGACTCCTACCAACGCGTCGCGGGCGAGATGAGCCAAATAGCACATGCCATGCCTGGCTTCATCGACGAGAGGTTCTATACCTCGACAGATGGCGAACGCGTCACGGTTGTCCGATTTGCCGATCGAGAGAGCCATCGCGCCTGGGCCGAGCAGCCCGACCACCTAAAGGCGCAGCAAAAGGGCCGCGACGAATTCTATTCGTGGTACGACATCTCGGTCTCCGAAGAGACCTATCACCGCAACTTCATCTATCAGAAGATGTAACCGTCCGTTTCAATCGACTCTAAAAACCCGCCAATCTCCGCTTTTTGTGGTATTTGGACCCGGTGAATTCCACGGAGGAGCGGCAGATTGCACACTTCGGGAAAACAAGCCGAGGGGTGTTTAGGACGACAGGTGGACTGAAGACATCGCCGAGATGTCTGGAGTTGTGCTCAGTTGCCCGTTTCGGCAGACGAGGGGAGGCCATTATGGGTCAGCCACGGTCGGAGAAACAGCTCAGCGTGAGCCGCCCAAAATCGACAAGCGCGGGAGTGCACGGCATTTGGGAGTCCGTACGTATTGCGCTCGCCGAGATGGGTCCAAAGCGAAGCCTGCAGACGCTCCTCAAGGTGAACCAGGCCGACGGCTGTGACTGCCCGAGCTGTGCGTGGGCCGATCCCAGTGCAGACCAGCGAAAGACGGCAGAGTTCTGTGAGAACGGGGCGAAGGCCGTCACATGGGAGACAACGCGACGTGAGGCCAATGCCGAATTTTTCGCGGCCAACGCGGTCTCTGCCTTGCGCGCGATGGACAATCACTCACTCGAACACTTCGGCAGGCTCACTGAACCGATGTATCTTGCCCCCGGCGCGACGCACTACACGCCAATCTCGTGGGGGGACGCATTCGCGCTCACGGCACGTCACCTGAAGGAGCTGGCTGATCCCAACCGGGCGGTCTTTTACACGAGCGGCCGGGCAAGCAACGAGGCGGCTTTTGTCTACCAGTTGCTGGCGCGTCGTGTCGGTACGAACAATCTGCCCGACTGTTCGAACATGTGCCACGAGTCGAGTGGTGCGGCGCTCAATGAGACAATCGGTATCGGAAAAGGAGCCGTCACACTCGACGACATCACCGACCATGCCGAATTGATCATGATCGTCGGCCAGAATCCCGGAACCAATCATCCCCGAATGTTGAGTGCGCTCGAAACCGCCAAGCGACGCGGCGCGCGGATCATTGCCATCAATCCGCTTCCCGAGGCGGGATTTGGCCGATTTCGCAACCCACAGACTCCACGAGGCCTGGTTGGACCCGGAACCGTCCTTGCCGATCGGCTCGTCCCGGTACGTGTCAACGGAGATCTCGCACTCTTCACAGCGATCAACCGCATCTTGATCGAACGCGAAGATGCGCGCCCAGGAACCGTACTCGACCACGATTTCATCGACACCTATTGCGATGGCTTCGAGGCGATGGCGGAGGCATCGCGGGCGCTTGACTGGGCCTCCCTCGAGTCACTCAGCGGTGTGGACCGACAGACGATTGAACGATGTGCCTCCGAGGTAATTGCTGCAAAAAGTGTTGTCGTCTGCTGGGCGATGGGCCTTACACAGCACCGCAGCGCCGTCGCAACCATCCGGGAGATCGTGAATTTTCTCTTGCTGCGCGGAAATATTGGACACCCGGGAGCGGGGCCTGCTCCAATCCGCGGGCATTCCAACGTGCAAGGTGACCGAACGATGGGTATCTGGGAGAAAATGCCCGAGACATTCCTCAACGCCTTGCGCGATGAATTCGAATTCAATCCGCCGCGCGATCACGGTTGGGATACGGTCAATACGATCCGCGCGATGCGCGATGGAAAAGTCGACGTATTCTTCGCGCTCGGAGGGAATTTCGTGGCGGCCGCACCAGACAGCGAGGTCACCGAGACTTCGATGGCGAAGCGCAAACTCACCGTCCATGTCGCGACAAAACTGAATCGATCACATCTGTGCCACGGAACCGAAGCACTTATCCTCCCCTGCCTCGGCCGAACAGAGATCGATGTCCAGGCAAGTGGGCCCCAGTTTGTGACGGTCGAAGACACAATGAGCATGGTGCATGCCTCCCGCGGGACACTCGCACCCGGATCTGCGCAGTTGCGAAGCGGAATATCCATCATCGCGAATCTTGGTCTCGAGCTCTTTGGGGAAGATATCGGGTGGCGCGAGATGGGCGACGACTATCGAACGATCCGGCAGCACATCGCCAACGTGATACCGGGTTTCCAATCCTTCGAAGAGCGGGTCTCGCGTGCCGGTGGCTTCATGTTGCCCCGCGGACCGCACGACTCTCGCACCTTTGCAACCGCGACCGGAAAAGCGCTTTACGGTCAATCACCCAAGCGCCGTTGAGGTTCCGAAGGGATATTTGCTCTTGCAGACCGTCCGGTCGCACGACCAGTTCAACACGTCCGTATACGGACTGGATGATCGATATCGGGGAATCAAGGGAGGGCGACAGGTCGTCTTCGTCAACGACGAGGACCTCCGGTCATACGGCCTGAGTGACGGAGATTACGTCGATGTCGTCAGTGTCTTCTCCGACAAAGAACGACGAGTACGCAACTTCCGCGCGGTCAAATATCCAATTACACGCGGCTGCGCGGCTGCATACTTTCCCGAGGCAAACGTTCTCGTACCACTTGACAGCACGGCGGAGCTAAGCAATACCCCCGCCTCCAAATCGGTGGTCGTTCGCCTCGAACCGTCGCTTCGCCCGAGTGTTGTGTCTCTCTAGCAAATCTCACCTCGACGCACACTAATCAGTTACGAACCGCGCCCGTTGCAACTTGCGCGAACTTACCCGTGGTTTTCGATCTCGATCCGTTGTCTGCCAGAATAAATGACGCAGTTCGCGCCACGCAGAAACCCGACGAGCGTCATTCCCGCGTCTTTGGCAAGTTCAACGGCGAGGCTCGTGGCGGCAGAGACAGCTGCGATGACTGGCACCCCGGCTCGAAGCGCCTTCTGGACAATCTCAAACGATACGCGCCCCGAGACCATGAGCACGGACTCAGAGAGTGGAAGCCTTCCCTCGAGCATTGCCCAGCCCAGCACCTTGTCCACGGCGTTGTGCCGACCGACGTCCTCACGGATACAAAGCAGCGCGCCGCTCGAATCGAACAGCGCGATCCCGTGCACTCCTCCCGTCTCACGGAACGCCTCTTGCCTGGACTGGAGAAGGTCCGGAAGGGTCGAGAGAACGTGAAACGGGATTATCGGCCCCGCTCCAAGCTCCGGATGACCGGCGAGGTGAACCGCGTCGATTGAGGCGGAACCACAGATACCGCAAGACGAAGAGGTCATTACCAGTCGCTCGATGCTCGCGCGTCCCGGCAAACCAAGAAGTCGGACGGTCACAACATTGAACCGCTGTATCGCATCGGGATCCTCACTCAGGCAATAGGCGATATCGCGGATCTGTGCCTTTGAGTCGATCACTCCCTCGGAGAGCAAGAATCCTGCGACGAGTTCAAAGTCATGTCCCGGAGTCCTCATCGTGATCGAAAGCGTCGTCTCCTGATCGAAATGCGCGAGGCGGATCTCGAGTGGCTCTTCGATTGCCAGCCGGTCGCTCTTGTGGACAAGTTCGCCATCTCTTAGAGCATGGACCGTTGCCGCCGAGGTCGGAGTCCGCCTACCCGTCACGGACACCGATGCCTTCGACCGGCCTCCGGAAACCGTTCGGTCAACGCTCAGCCTCGACAACGAGTTCGTCACGAATCTTCTCGGCGATCGCGAGCGCCTCCGCCGCGGAGATCCCTGCCCGTGCCGCCAACCAGCAGGAGATTGGTGCAGCTGTTCGCTCGGAGCAGTGCGCCGCGATCCCCGCGAGATTAAGCAGCATTGCGGCCTCTTCAACAGCCGGCATATCGAGTCCGAGGCGCTCGGCGTAACGCCCGATCCACTCAGAACCCGACAGTGTCATCGATCTCGTACCATACTACCGATGCCCTCTTTTCTTGATTCTCCGCACCTCGCCCTTGATCGAGCACGAGCTCTGAGATCTGGCATCACCCGCAGATGAGCATGTGTCGGCTCGGCGGGATCCTCCTCACTGGTGGTTCAAGCACCAGGATGGGAGCGGACAAGGCAAGACTCACGGTCGGCGGGACTCCGCTCTCGCGGCGATTGGGCCGCCTGCTTGTTCCACTCGTTGATCTCGCGGTTGAGGTAGGTGAGGGAGCCTCGGAGCTCAGGGCTGTTCGGGAGGCTCCCTCGGGAGCAGGACCATTGGCTGCGATCGGTGCGGGCTACACCGAGCTCCTCAACATGGGCCTGAGCCCCGACGTTGCGTGTCTTGTCCTCGCCTGCGACCTGCCCCATCTGAACTCTTCGGTGCTCGGTCGAATCGCCAGATGGCCAGGTGACCAATCAGTCCTCCCGGTGATTGGCAACTTCGCCCAGCCGCTCTGCGCGCGGTGGTCATCCCACGATCTCCACCAGGTGGTCCACGCACTGCAGAGGGGCGAGAGCTCACTGCAGTCTTTGCCAGACAGGGAGGGGGCGATTCTTCTCGACGAAAGGACATGGGGGGGTGAGAGCATCGCCTTCGAAGATGTCGACCGTCCCGAGGACCTAGTCCGGCTGAATCTTCACAGTCATGAACACATTTCAATTCCGGATCTCCCCCCGAGATGATCATGCCCGCGAGCGACAGCCTCTCCATGGACTCATCAGCCACTTCGACCGAGATGGAGAATCCTTCGTGAACACGACGATGTCGCTCGACGAGATCCTGGCGATCGTGCTCGAAGACCTTGCGCCCCTCGAAATGATCGCGCTCGCACCGCGAGATGCTCTCGGCCTCGTGCTGGCTCAGCCGATTATCTCGGACGAGTCAGTTCCGCGCTTTGCCAATTCGGCGATGGATGGCTACGCAATGCGATCGAAAGATACCTGCGAAGATGGCGTATTTCTCCACATTGTGGGTGCGACAATGGCGGGCGACAAGGGCGCGAACGCCCTCACCTCGAATCAGGCGGTGCGGATCATGACCGGTGCGCCCATCCCCGAGGGCGCGGATGCGGTCTGCATGTTCGAGGAGACCTCTGAACTGGACGGCCGCGTCCATATCCCAAGAGCACTCGCACCCGGTACCAACATCCGTCTTCCCGGCGAGGACATCCTCGCGGGTATGGAGGTGTTCTCGAAGGCGACGACGCTTGGCCCGACACATCTTGGCGTGCTTGCCAGCATTGGAGTCACCAGTGTCCGGGTCCACCGCCGACCGGTCGTCGGGGTCCTCTCCTGTGGAGACGAGCTCGTCCATGCGGATGTGACTCCAGGTCCCGGCCAGATTCGTGACGCCAATCGCCCGGCGCTCCTCGCGGTGGTCGCGACATTTGGTGCACTTGCGGTTGATCTTGGAATTGCCGGCGACGACGAGCCTGCGTTGATCGATCGCATTGATAGCGTGAGGACTGGCTGCGATCTACTCATCACCAGCGGTGGCGCAAGCGGTGGGGATCGTGACTCGATCGCCTCAGCACTGGAAAAGGTCTCGGGCGCAAGGCGCGTCCATTCGATTCGCGCCGCAATCCGACCCGCAAAGCCGCTTGTCTTTGCGATGCTCGGCGAACCCGGATTGCCGGTCTTTGGGCTGCCCGGAAATCCGGTCTCCGCACTTGTTGCCTTTGAGATTTTCGTCAAGCCCGCGCTGCGCAAATTGGCCGGTCAGCGTGAGTTCATCGACCGGGCGATGGCGGGCGTCGCCGAGTCGGATTTTCCTCGGAGCCAAGACGGGAAGGTGCATTTTGTTCGCGCGAATGCCCATATCGATCAGTCCGGGACATGGCATGTCTCCCCCTCTCGTGGGCAGGGAGCCCATATGCTCCTCGCGATGGCACATTCGAATGCGCTGGTCATGCTGCGAGACGGAGAGGGCACGAAGGAGGGCGAGCGAGTCGAGTTCCGTCTGCTGTAGGAAGACTCCTCTCGAACGAGCCTGTTTCTCGGTTACCGCCGAACACCTCTGCAGCCCCTCCGACCCGGCCGACGCGATTGAAGTGTCTTCCCGAGTCCTCCCGAGACCGCGCACGGCTGGGACAGCTTCAAAATGGCGCCGCAGATGAGGGCTCAGATGACCCTGGCTGGCACATTTTCCCCCTCCCACCGCGCGATGACCTGTCTCCTCTGATGTGCACAGACGAGCCTGCACTGGAGCGTGCTCCGGGCAATCCACCGGGCAACACTTGCGCTGACCCGAGTATCGCGCCCGTGTCGGACACCCCATCTCAATGACGACCACCATTGACTCCGAGCGCGTTGGAGCTCCTCGCCAACCACACGAATGGGACGCTGTCCGTCCGCACAGCTGGGCTCCGTGTGAGGGTGTCTGTCGTTCGGAACACTGGAAAATACGGTTGGCCTCTCCAAAAAACCAGTAGCTTCCCAGCGTGCCGTATATCGCTGTGCATGACCTCGCGATGTATTACGAGATCCACGGAACGGGAGAACCCCTTGTCCTGGTGCTTGGCCTCGGGTCAGATGTCTCGCAATACTCGTGGATGATCGAAGAGCTCGCCCGGCACTATCGGACGATTGCCTTTGACAACCGGGGCGCTGGCCGCACGGGTATGCCGACGCAGAGCTACTCCATTACGCAGATGACCGATGACCTCGCTGGCCTTCTCGAGGAACTCGCGATCGATCCGGCTCGGATCCTTGGCATCTCACTCGGGAGTCGCATCGCTGTCGATCTGGCAGTGCGCTACCCGAATCGGGTCAAGGATCTGATTCTCGTCAGTGTGCTCGCCCGTCGGGTCGTCGGGCAACGAATATCCTTGCCCCTACGGCTTTCCTTCATTGCTCGATGGCTCCCCGGATTTCGCCCCCGGTTCCGTCAACCCTGGTACGCCTTCGTCAACCAGCACGCAGCCGCGCTTGACTACGACAGTGTCGGATGTGCGGCCGAGATCGAAGTTCCCACCCTGATCCTGCACGGTCGACGCGACCGCACAGCATCGCATCAAGGAGCCGAGGAGATTGCCCACGCGGCCGCACGATCACGTCTTGTCAGCTTTACGGGAGGGCACTCGTTTTTCCGCGGGAACGAGCAAGATGCATTCTTTCAAGAGATCTTCAACGGTGCCAAGATCACCCAATAGCAACTTCTCCATGACCAAGGAGCGCTATCCAATGCAACGTGCAACCCCACCTGTACTCGTCTACGACGGATCATGTGGCTTTTGCACACGCTCGGCAATATGGCTCTCGCGCCACGTCGCGGCCGACTCGATCGTGTTGTGCGCCTCGCAGGCCATGAGCTCTGAGGATTTCGCCGCACTCGGACTGGATCAGATCGAGGCAAGCGCTTCGGTGTGGTGGATTGACGGAGAGATCCGCCGAAATGGCCACGCTGCGATCAGTGCCGCGCTCAAGAGCTGTCACTGGTGTTGGCGACCGTTAGGAATGCTGATGGATCTCGCCCCGTTTCGCTGGATCGGTCCACTCATCTATCGGCTGGTCGCGCGCAACCGACATCGGCTTCCCGGCGCTACCGCTGCGTGCCGCGTTGCCGAGTCACAAAAACCTGACATCCAAAAGAATGCCAAAGATCCTTAGACGCGCATCTCTTCGCATCAGAGTCGTTCTCCGGTGCGGGTGAGACATGGAGCCCAGGCGCCGCACGTCAGATGAGGTGGCAGAAAAACAGATGACACTGGATCGTCGATATCGCCCACCTCGGTCCGATCAAGACCAACGCAAATGAGAACCTGATCCAATACCTCTTCAACGCAAGCGCGCGAGAGATCATCCTTGTTCACAACATGTCGCTGAACTGTTGGGAGTGAGACTCCAAGTCTCCGCGCGACATCTTGGAATATAGAACCGGCAATAGCGCTTTTGGCAAGCGGGACCATCGATCCACGAACGATCTCCTCTCGAGTGACAACCGGCCTTTCGCAGAGACCGGGGGCTGTCGGCGATGTACGGTCAGTCGAGGTGCACGATCTTGATCTTTCGGCGCGCCAGTCTCATTTGTTCAATCGCAACCGAACTCTTGGTTTGCGTCCGACCATTGCATTTCAAAGATCGACAGAGCCGTAAGCTCTGGATTCGTCATGCTTTCCTTGCCCGATACTCACCTCGCGCCTCGATGCAAGGGACTTGGCCCCCGCGCTCGATGTCTCGTTCCCGAGGTCGGTCGCACCGACGCGCACGGGTACGCAAATACGATGATTCACAGAACAAAACGACTCGGCATTGAGCGAGTGGATCAGTTGCGCCTCATCAACACCCAGGTAAAAGGCTGCATCGAGCCCCAGGGAGTCTGATGGTCGCGCTCGAAACTCTCGATCACTCCGAAATCTGGGGCGAACAGCCCCCCGAGTTCACCAGCCGACCAGCGATGGACGGGAAAGCCCGAGCACATTTCGGGACCCTCAGGAGAGAACGTGGCAATGATGAGTGACCCTCCCGGTCGAACCGCGCGCGTCGCGCACTGTACGTAGCGCTGCTGGTCGGAGCGGTCGATGAGAAAATGGAACACGGCGCGGTCGTGCCAGAGCGCGTAGGAACGGTCAGGCGAGAAGATCGCAATGTCGGCGATGATCCAGTGGACGGCGGTATTCTTCCCATAAGTTGTCTCAATACGGGCACGTGACTCCGCGATCGCAGTCGATGAGATATCAAGAACCGTGATATCGGTATGAAGCCGGGAGATCAGAGAGTCGACGAGCGCCGACGAGCCGGCCCCGATGTCGATGATCGGATCGTCGAGTTTGAGCGCTAGTTGATCGATCAGTTGAAGAGATTCCCGAGGAACCTTCTGGGTCCACGACCGTTCGGAGTCAGCTTTCGATTGGTAGGTCGATTCCCACTGTAAGGACACACGGCCAGTATACGAAGCGTGTCTCCGCGGCGGGCGCCCTGACATCCGCGCTGGATGCCCCGGACGCGAGAACGTAACCAGTCGTTACAATCGAACAATGCCCATGCGACGCGAGCCCATTGCGCCGTATGACAACAGTGCGCGGGTCACATGATGGCGATACTCATTCGCTCCATCTCACAGACTTGGCCCCCGTTTGTCTTCGTGAGCGGACTTCTGCTCATCGGGCGCGTCGCGGCCTCAGATGGTCTCTTTGCCTGGGCAGGATCCCGTCTCGCTCTGATTCCTGGAAGTGCGCGAGTACTCTATTTTGCGATGATGGCGCTCGTTGCCACTGTCACGGTGTTCCTCAACCTTGATACCTCGATTGTCTTTTTGACACCAATCATCCTCCATGTCGCTCGACGACGAAAACTTGACGACCACGCCTTTCTCTACGGATCAATCTTTATGGCGAATGCTGCCTCGTTACTTCTCCCTGGCTCGAATCTGACCAACCTTCTCGTTGTCTCGTCGATCCACGTGACGGGAGTTCGATTCGCCGCTGCGATGCTCCCACCCTGGATTGTCGCAGTAACCATCACCGCAACGGTCATTGCGATCTGGCAGTGGCGACAGCTCGGCGACCGGCGCGAGACGGAGATCGATGTGATGCCGTTTCATGCTGGCTTTGGGATCGTGGGCATCGTCATTTCGACGATCCTCGTCCTTGTCCTCTCCAATCCCGCACCCTTGATATTTCTCCTTGGGGTCGTCCTTGTCCTCGCACAGATGTCTGTTATCGGTCGCATGAGCCTTCGCACCACGCTCCGCGCCACCAACTTTGAACTTCTGCTCGGACTCTTTCTCGTTGCCGTCGCTGCCGGCGTAATCGGAAGGATCTGGAACGTCCCACATCGGCTGCTCGGCTCGCTCTCTCCTCTCGCGACCGTCGGCCTCAGCGCGGGTCTGGCGAACCTACTCAACAATCTCCCCGCGACGATGCTCCTCGCATCCCAGCGCCCACCCCGTCCCGAGGCGTTGCTCATCGGACTCAACCTTGGTCCGAACCTCTGCGTCATCGGTGCCATGTCCTCGCTCCTGTGGCTCCGCATCAGTCGTGCGGCGGGAGCGAAACCATCCGTGAAGACATTCACGCTCCTTGGCTTGATCGTCACGCCTCTCTCAGCGCTGGTCGCGACAATCGCCTTCCAACATCTCGCATTCGCCCGCCTCTGACGAGCCACGCGCCCCGGGATCGATCTCTCCTGCTCGATGATTGCCAGCGCTCTAGAGTGGCAATATGCCAGGGTTGAGCGTGCATCCTGATCCCATCTTTGGCCATCCCTCATTGGTTTCACAGCGTCGGTGCCACCTCAAGACACCCGACGCGAACCGTTGATCGTCCGGTCCGAAGAGATCCATTGCATCTCTCCATCGTTGCGAGCGTCTTTCCGATCATTTTTTTTGGCGAACTTCCCGACAAAACGATGTTCGCCTCGCTGGTCCTCGCGACAAAGGGACGGCCGAGCGCCGTCTGGCTCGGAGCCACCGTTGCCTTCGCCATCCACGTCGCGATTGCCGTCAGTGCCGGCATTGTCTTGTTCCATCTGCTATCACCACGGACCGTCGACGCAGTAGTCTCGGCGATGTTCATCATCGGAGCAGCCCTGGCTCTCCGAGAGGCGCGGAACGAAGAGCGGCACGAGGAACAGGAAGAGGAGCTTGCGTTCAAGGAGGCGAGGACGCACCGTCAGACGTTCGTCACCGCGTTCATCGTGATCTTCCTCGCCGAGTGGGGAGATCTCACCCAGGTTCTGACGGCAAACCTCGCAGCAAGGTACCACTCTCCGCTGTCCGTTGGTCTCGGTGCAATGCTCGCGCTCGTGAGCGTCGCGGGGATTGCTGTCATCGGTGGGAGGAGCCTGATGCGCTGGATGAATCCCCGAGTCATCAGAATTGTCACCGCACTGGTCCTCCTTGCGCTCGGGATCGTCTCAGCGGTATTCGCCGCCAGATAGGAGTGACTGCCCGGTCGGGTCGAGCGCCCCGTGGCCGACCCCCGACTCGTCATTTTTAACCAATCGGACCTAGGATCGGGACCGCCAACTCTGTGGCGAAACACCGAGCACGAGGAGACCGCAAAAAAGTGGCTGAAAGCGTCACCATCACGGATAACCGCAACGGTAAATCACTTGAGATTCCGATCAGGGATGGCGGCGTCAGCGGCGCCGAATGGTCCAAGCTTCTTCCGGGGGTCTGGTTCTACGACCCGGCATTCGGGGCGACCGCAGAGTGCGAAAGCTCGATCACCTACATCGACGGCGACGCGGGCATCTTGCGATACCGGGGTATTCCGATCGAACAGCTCGCCGAACACTCGAGCTACCTGGAGGTTGCATACCTCCTCTTGCATGGCGAACTGCCAAACCAGATGCAGCTCGCGACGTGGACCAAGGACATCACACAACATTCATTCATCCACGAAAACGTCCGCAAGCGGTTCCTCGAAGGTTTCCACTACGACGCTCACCCAATGGGAATGCTCGTCTCCGCAATCGCTGCGCTTTCGACCTTCTACCCCGATGCCAAGGAGATCTTCGATCCCACCTCGCGTTATCTCCAGACCGTCCGTCTGATTGCAAAGATGCCGACACTCTCGGCCGCTGCGCATCGATTCAGTATTGGAATGCCCTTCGTCTATCCCGACAATGACCTGAGCTTCGCCGAGAACTTCCTCTCGATGATGTGGAAGATCGCTGAACCACACTACGTGGCCGATCCACGCCTCGCGCATGCGATCGAGGTGCTGTTCATCTTGCATGCAGACCACGAGCAGAACTGTTCAACCACGACAATGCGCGTCGTCGGATCGAGCCATTCTGACCCCTATTCGTCGGCTGCCGCGGCGATTGCCGCCCTCTATGGCCCACGGCACGGCGGCGCGAACGAAGAGGTGCTCCGCATGTTGAACGAGATCGGGACGATCGAGAACGTTCCGGATTTCATCAAATCGGTCAAGGAGGGAAAGAGTCTTCTGTTCGGGTTTGGTCACCGCGTCTACAAGAACTACGACCCGCGCGCGAAGATCATCCAGCGCGTCGCGTATGACGTCTTCGAGGTCACCGGAAAAAATCCCCTGCTCGACATCGCCCTCAAGCTCGAAGAGGTTGCGCTAGCCGATGAATACTTCATCAGCAGAAAGCTCTATCCGAATGTCGACTTCTACTCCGGGATCATCTATCAGGCGATGGGCTTCCCGGAGGAGATGTTTCCCGTGCTTTTCGCGATCGCCCGCACCGCGGGTTGGCTCGCCCACTGGACCGAGGCACTCGAGAACAAGACCCGCATTGCCCGCCCGCGCCAGATCTATACCGGTTCACCTGAGCGTCCCTACGTTCCGATGCACGACCGCAGCTAGAACCACACGTCCTCGTATCATTTGTAACGATAGAGACCATGTGCTAGGCAGATGAACGTGGCGCCTTGGCCCACGACTGGGAGGGAACGCTGGGCCCGTCGGCGATGTCGACGGGCCCGCATTCGTCTCCCAGGACTTGAAGATGACCTTTGCCGGAGGTATTCAGGAGCCCGCGGACCTCTGGCGGGCAACCGCGAAACAGGAGATCGCCGCCGCCGCGGAGACGTTGATTGACTCAAGCGGTCCAAACAGATCAATCCGGGCACGGATCTCGCAGCGGTTGCGCGTCAGAGGTGAGAGTCCCCGGCCCTCTGCTCCAAAGACAAGCGCGATCGGCTCGGTCGATACGGGAAGTTCGTCGACGCTCCTCTCTCCGTCGGCGTCGAGCCCGACGGTCCAGATGCCAGAGGTCTTGAGATCTGAGAGCGCGCTCGGAATACCCGCAACGAGCGCGATCGGCATATATTCAATCGCACCCGCGGCTACCTTGGCGACGACGGGAGTGACATGCACCGAGCGGCGGCGGGCGAGTACCGCACCGGTCGCTCCCGCCGAGAGGGCGCTGCGCAACACTGCCCCGAGATTGTGCGGATCGGTCACGCCATCAAACACCACGAGGAACGGCAGGTGTCCTCCGGCCGGCTCGACGAGTTCTTCGAGTGTCGCGGCCCGGAGTGGCTCTGCCCGTGCGATCACCCCCTGCGGCGCATCGCTTCTGGCCATCGCGTCGATCTCATAGGAGCTGACCATCCGGAGAACTCCGCGTTCGTCGGCAAGTTCAATGACCTCCGAGAGGGTCGGCGACGGCGCTCGATCGGCGACAACATAGACCACGTCGATTGCCCGTGCACGACTTCGCAGGAGTTCTCGCACGGCCTGTCGACCCTCGATCTGATCTCCCCCGAGACCACCTGCAAGGACTGGAGCATTTCCCCTCGGACGTCGCGCAGGACCTGCCTCTGATCGGCCCGATCTCGCCTGCCGGAGACCTACCGACCGAGAAGAACGACCGCGAGACATGCCACCCCCTCAACTCGACCAAGTGTTCCAAGACCCTCCGGACGCGTCGCCTTGACATGCACGGGGCCTCCCGCAGCGTTGCTCAATCGCTCGATCATCTTGTCGCGCATCGGAGCGATCTTCGGTTCTTCCGTAATGATTGTGCAGTCAGCATTCACGAGTGCCCAGCCGTTCTCCGCGACAAGGACGACACATCGCCCGAGCAGATCGAGAGAGTTCGCTCCGCGCCATCTGGGATCGGTATCGGGAAAGTGGGTACCGAGATCACCGAGACCGGCCGCTCCGAGGATCGCGTCACCGATCGCGTGCGCCACCGCGTCCGCGTCGCTGTGCCCAATGAGTGCAAGCTCGCCCGGAAAGATCACACCTCCAAGCGTCAACGGACCGTTATCCGGTGAAGACGCATCGGTCGCGAAGCGATGCAGGTCGACACCAAGTCCGATGCGATGCTCGTTCATAACGCGTCCTCCTGCGGGGACTCAAGAATATAACTAAGCGCGATATCGACATCGGATGGTTCGGTCAACTTGATGTTACGCACATCGCCCTCGACGACCGCGATTACACCGCCGTTGACCTCCACGAGTGCAGCATCATCGGTCGCGCTCGCACCACTCGCATGAGCCGCACGAAGTACATCTGCCCGAAAGGCCTGGGGTGTCTGAACCGCAATGAGCGAGTTGCGATCGAGTGTTTCGAGTACGAATCCTTCACTCACGCGTTTTACGGTGTCAACCACTGCGATACCAGGAACAACTCCATCGACGCCCTCACCAAGAGAAGCAACCACCTGTGAGAACAATTCCGGACTCGCGAGTGGTCTCGCAGCATCGTGCACAATGATGACCAAGGCAGAATCGGCGACGACGGCAAGACCCTCCCGCACGCTCGCCGACCGATCGATCCCGCCTGCAACCACAATGTCTGCACCGCCGTGACGGTTCTTGTCATTCACGGCCGAATGGGGTACAACAGCGACGACGTGATCCGCTACCGCGCGGGCCAGCGAGACAGAACGTTCGAGGACATTGATCCCCATGAGATCGAGGAACTGCTTCTGGGAGCCAAAGCGACGACCATCTCCGCCTGCGACGACGATTGCCCAGATCTCGCCTCTCGAGAACGCCGATTCGGGCACCGTATCGATTCCGGCTCGAGGTGCTTAGGGAAGCGCCGCGGCGAGGCGGGCCTCTGCCTCATCCTTGTCTACGCCAAGTGCAAAGGTGAGCTCGGAGACGAGAACCTCGCGCGCCCGGCCGAGCATGCGCTTCTCGCCCGCCGAAAGACCCTTGTCCTTGTCGCGGATCGAAAGGTTCCGAACGACGGTGGCAACCTGATACACGTCGCCAGACTTGAGCATTTCAACGTGGTTTTTGTAGCGCCGTGACCAGTTCGTCGGCATGCGCGCCTCTTTCGCGCGAAGCACCGAAAAGACCTCCTCGACCTCTTCGTCATTGATCACCTCTCGGAGCCCAACCTCGTCGGTCCTGTCCGAAGGAACCATCAGCGTCAATTCGCCATAGGCGAGGCGGAGAATGAGGTACTCCCGCTTTTCGCCGAAGGCCTCGCGAACCTCGCGTTTTTCGACGACTGCCGCGCCATGGTGGGGGTAGACAACCTTGTCACCGACATCGAACACTGCGCGACTCCTTAGGGATGAGATGAACACAGATACGCTGCCCTACGCGACATGGTCCGCGAAATGTTTCAGGCAACATTTTGGGGTGCCCCCATTGTACCGGTTTTCGCTCTCTCCTCAGACCACCCGTCATCCCAGCTCAAAGGGCCGAACAACGCCAACAAGTCCGAGATGTTGAACCGCCTCGAGCAACGTCGCAACAGGGATCAATTCCATCCCCTCGGGGGCGCGCGGACTCGTCACTGGGACGATCGCCCGGCGAAATCCCCGACGCGTCGCCTCCTGCAGCCTTCGTTCAGTGTGCACCACCTGGCGTACCTCTCCCGCAAGGCCGACCTCGCCGCAGGCAACTGTGAGCGGATCGATCGGTACCCCAGTCACCGCCGATGCGAGCGCCAACCCGAGGGCTAGATCCGCACCGGGCTCTTGGATATGAACTCCTCCGACAGCGGAGGCAAAGACATCAAGAGCTGCGGCGAAAAGCCCGACTCTTTGTTCCAAGACGGCAAGGATGAGCGCAAGACGTCCTGAGGCGACACCCTCGGCCGAACGGCGTGGGGTACCAAACACCGTTGGCGTGACGAGCGTCTGCAGTTCGATGAGTAGCGCGCGGTGCCCTTCAAGGATCGGAACTACGATCGAACCGGCGATGCCGGGCTGGCGGTCCGCGAGAAACAGCGCGCTTGGATCCGCAACTCCCTTCAAGCCATCCGCGGTCATCTCGAAGACGCCAAGTTCGCCGGATGCGCCGAACCGGTGCTTCATGACACTCAACACCCGGAGCGCGTGGTGTCGGTCACCCTCGAAACTGCAGACCGTATCGACGAGGTGTTCCAGCAGACGCGGCCCTGCCAGCGATCCCTCTTTCGTGACATGTCCGATGAGTACGATGGCCACTCCGCTGCGCTTGGCAAAACCAATCAGCTGCGCCGCGCACTCTCGCACCTGGGAGACAGAACCTGGCGCACCGACGACTTCGGGATCGCCAAAGGTCTGGATCGAATCGACCACCAGCAGATCGGGTCGGCTCGCCTCGGCGACCCTGAGCACCTCGGGAAGCGACGAAGTCGTACACAGCGTGATCTGTCCGGTGTCAACCCCAAGACGAAAGGCGCGCCGGCCAATCTGTTCCGCAGACTCTTCTGCGGAACAGATCACGACAGTTCGCGAGGCACGCGAAAGCGCAGAGGCAACCTGCAGCAACAGCGTTGACTTGCCGATGCCGGGTTCGCCGCCAACAAGGGTGACCGAACCTGGAACCAGACCGCCGCCAAGTGCCCGGTCGAACTCGACGATCCCTGTCGCGCAGACATTCCCCAGCAGGGGGTCGACATCGCCGAGAGCCACCACATGACTCACCCCTCGAGCGGGCGCGTGGCGCGTGGGTGCAACAGTCTGTTCAACGAGAGCATTCCAGACCCCACAGGTCGGACATCTCCCCTCCCAGCGCGGAGTGGTTGCACCACATTCCCCACAGCGATGTTCAATTCTCGTCTTCGCCATCGCTCGAACCTACCTGCACGGTGTGACATGGTTTGGCACAGTCGCCCAACTCGTCGTATCAAAACAGAGAGGGCGGGCCGTCGGCCCACCCTCTCACATGCTGTCGTGCCGGTCGTGCGCCGCGCCACCCAGTCATGTCGGTCGGTCACGTCGGCCGGTTATGTCAGCCGGTCATGTCGGCCGGCTACTCTGCGCCAGCTCCTGCGAGTGCGACCGGAGGCGGCTCTACTCCCTCGATCGCGTGGAAAACGATCACATCGCCTTCCACGTCAACGACAATCGTCTCTCCAACCCGGAATTCCTTCCAGAGAATCTTCTCTGAAAGTGGATCTTCAATGAGCTGCTGGATCGCACGGCGCAATGGTCTGGCACCGAGCGATGGGTCATATCCGTGCTTGGCACACAGCTCCTTGGCGGCCTGGGTCAGCTCAAGCGAGATGCCCTGCGCCTCGAGCTGATCCGCAACCCGGCGGATCAATAGGTCAACGATCTGCACCACCTCGCTGAGCTGCAGCTCGTGGAAGACGATCACCTCGTCGATGCGGTTCAAGAACTCGGGACGGAAGTGATCCTTGAGCGCCTCTTGCACCTTGATCTTCATCCGCTCATGCGTGACGGCCTCATCGGCCTTGGAGAACCCGACCGCAGACTTTCGAAGATCGGCTGTTCCAAGATTGGAGGTCATGATCAACACCGTGTTCTTGAAGTCCACGCTGCGGCCCTGCGCGTCGGTGAGGCGTCCATCTTCGAGAATCTGCAACAACGTGTTGAACACATCGGGGTGTGCCTTCTCGACCTCATCGAAGAGCACGACCGAGAACGGCTTGCGACGTACGGCCTCGGTCAGCTGACCGCCCTCGTCGTAACCGACATATCCCGGAGGGGATCCGACGAGACGCGACACGGTGTGCTTTTCCATGTACTCGCTCATGTCGAGCTGAATCAACGCATCCTCGTCTCCAAAGAGCAGCTCTGCGAGCGTCTTGGCGAGTTCGGTCTTGCCGACACCGGTCGGGCCGAGGAAGATGAACGATCCCGACGGGCGCTTCGGGTCTTTGAGTCCCGCCCTGGTGCGCCGAATCGCGCGTGACAGGGCAGAGATCGCGTCGTCTTGTCCGATGATCCTCTTGTGCAGCTCATCTTCCATGCGAAGCAGCTTCGCAGTCTCCTCCTCGGTCAGCTTGTAGACCGGAATACCGGTCCAGTTCGCCAGCACCTCGGCGACGACGTCCTCGTCGACGATGTCGAACAGCTCTACACCCTCAGCTCGCCAGTGGTTCTCCATGGACAGCTTGCGGTCCATGAGGCCCTGCTCCTTGTCGGCAAGGTCCTTCGCCTGCGCCATGTTCTGCTTCTCGAGCGCGATCTCCTTCTCCGCACGGATGCGAATGAGGTCGTCCTCGATCTGGCGATACTCCGGAGGAGAGACCATCCGGCGGATCCTCAGGCGACTTCCGGCCTCGTCGATCAGGTCAATCGCCTTGTCCGGAAGGAACCGGTCGGAGATGTAGCGATCCGCGAGATTGGCTGCGGCAACGAGCGCCTGGTCGGTGATCGTCACCTGGTGATGCTGCTCATATCTGTCGCGCAACCCCTTGAGGATCTCGATCGTGTGTGAGAGCGTCGGCTCCTCGACCTTGACCGGCTGGAACCGGCGCTCAAGTGCCGCGTCCTTCTCGAGGTGCTTGCGATACTCATCGAGCGTCGTTGCACCGATCGTCTGCAATTCGCCACGCGCGAGCATCGGCTTGAGGATCGAGGCCGCATCGATCGCTCCCTCCGCAGCGCCCGCTCCGACAAGCGTGTGAATCTCGTCGATAAACAAGATCGTATCGCCGCGCGTACGGATCTCTTTCAGAACCTTCTTGAGGCGCTCTTCAAAATCACCGCGATAACGCGACCCAGCGACGAGCGCTCCGAGGTCGAGTGTATAGAGCTGTTTTGCGCGGAGCGTATCGGGAACGTCGTCATTGATGATCTTCTGCGCGAGCCCCTCGACAATCGCCGTCTTACCGACACCGGGCTCACCAATCAGGACCGGGTTGTTCTTCGTGCGACGCGAGAGAACCTGCATCAGGCGTTCCATCTCGCGTTCGCGGCCGATCACCGGGTCAAGTTTGTGCTCGCGCGCGAGCTGCGTGAGATTCCTGCCGAACTGATCGAGGACCGGCGATCCTGCCGGGGCCTGGGTCTCGCCAGATCCCGCACCGACACCTGCCCCCTCGCGACCCTGATAGCCAGAGAGAAGCTGAATAACCTGCTGGCGGACGCGGGGGAGGTCAGCTCCGAGACTTTGCAGGACCTGGGCAGCTACGCCCTCGCCCTCGCGGACAAGACCCAGCAGCATGTGCTCCGTACCGATGTAGTTGTGTCCAAGTTGAAGCGCCTCGCGCAACGAAAGCTCAAGCACCTTCTTGGCCCGGGGGGTGAAAGGCGGAGAACCCGTCGGAGCGGATCCGGCCGGCCCAATCGTCTCTTCGACCTTCTCGCGCACGGCTTCGAGAGAGATCCCAAGAGCCTCGAGCGCCTTTGCCGCGAGTCCCTCACCCTCGTGGATCAAGCCGAGGAGAATGTGTTCGGTGCCGATGAAGCTATGGTTGAGCAGGCGCGCCTCCTCTTGAGCTAAAACCAACACGCGTCGTGCTCGGTCAGTAAAACGCTCGAACAACTTGAACTCCCTTACCTGTCCGCTGTGCTTCGTCCCATTCTACCGGTGAGTCCGGAGACTTCCGCTTCGCGCTCACGCTAGTACCCAAAAGGAGATTTGGCCTGCTCGGGTAGGTGTTTTCGAGACCATTCTCGTAACCTGTCCAACTTGCCCTATCGTGATGGCAGTGAAAGCGCTGGCCACCTTTGCAATCCCGATCCCCGACGAGGAGCTCAACCGACTCGAGCAGCGACTTCGCCGCGTCGTTCTTCGCGACGACCCCTTCCTCGACGAGCTGGCGACACACCTGATCGACGCCGGCGGCAAACGTCTCCGGCCTGTTCTCAGCCTCGCCTCCGCATCGCTTTTGGGCGCTCCGCTCAGCGAGGAGACCTTGCTCGGCGCCGTCAGTGTCGAACTCGTCCACCTCGCCTCGCTCTATCACGACGACGTCATGGACGAGGCCGAGCGTCGGCGGAACGTGATCAGCGTCAATGCCAAGTGGGGAAACCTCCTCGCGATCGTCGCCGGGGACTTTCTCCTCGCGCGATCTGCTGAACTCGCTGCATCACTCGGTACCGAGGTTGCGAGCCTGCTCGCCGCAACCCTTGCGCGGCTGTGTCAGGGCCAGATCACCGAGGTTCGGGATGCCTACCGGATCGATCGAAGCGAAGCCGACTACCTCGGCGCGATCGCAAACAAGACGGCAGCCCTGATGGCGACGGCCTGTCGAATTGGAGGAATCACTGCAGGACTCGACCGCGAGCAGATCGACCTCCTGACGTCCTATGGCGAGTCGCTTGGAATGGTCTTTCAAATCCGCGACGACGTGTTTGACGTGATTGCGAGCGATAACGAACTCGGTAAGATGCCGGCGCAGGACCTCGCCGAGGGGGTATACACGCTACCGGTGCTGCGCGCTCTTGAAGATCCCGTATTCGGCCCCGAGCTCCGCGCGCTTCTCGGAGGGCCGCTCGGTTCCACCGAAATCATCCAGGCACGCCTTTTGATCGGTCACTCGCACGGAATCGTTGCCGCTACCGATGTCGCTCGCAAGTTTGCGAAACAGGCCTGCGAGGCAGCGGCTGCGCTCGGACCGTACCCGATCGTTGAGTCACTCTCGGGTTACGCACTTGGTCTGATCGACGAACTCGAACGCTCCACCGAGGCGCTCGCCAGCTAACTCGACCCACCAGCATCGTCGACTTCGTTGGTGGGCCCGAACTCCTGCTCATTCTGGCTGCCAAGCGGTCGAAGCGCCGGGAAAAAAAGCACCTCGCGAATATTTGCCGTATCGGTAAGGATCATTGTCAGCCGATCGACTCCAAGCCCGATACCTCCGGTTGGAGGCATCCCGTGCTCAAGCGCGCGTAGAAAATCCTCGTCAACCACCATCGCCTCTTCGTCGCCTGCTTCGCGCGCCGCTGCCTGATCCATGAGGCGTTGGCGCTGCTCGACAGGATCGACCAGTTCGCTGTATATCTCGGCGATCTCACGACCGGTGATGACCGGGGTGATGCGCTCAGCGAGCTCTCGATGATCCCGATGGACCCGCGTCAACGGTGAGACCTCGATGGGATAGTCCATGACATGGACAGGCCCCCAGAGCCTGGTCTCTGTCGTCTTCTCATAGATCTCAAAGATGATCTTGCCGACGCTCTCATCATCGGCAACCTCGACCCCAAGTGACATCGCGCGCGCGTAGATCTCGTCGCGTTCCATCCCGAGGGTAACCGTGACTCCAGTTACCTCTTCAATCAACTCGGACATTGACGCGCGACGCCATGGCGGCGTGAGATCGAGCGGCTGACCGCCAAAGGTGATCAGCGTTGTGCCATGGATCGCGCGCGCGGCCTCTGCGACCAGAGACTCGACCAGCCCAGTCATGTCGAGGTAATCGGCATGGGCCTGGTATGCCTCGAGCATCGTAAACTCAGGATTGTGCCTCGGTGACAGTCCTTCATTTCGGAAGTCCTTGCCGATCTCATAGACGCGTTCGATACCTCCGATCACCAACCGCTTGAGATACAGCTCAGGCGCTATCCGGAGAAAGAAATCTGCATGCAACGCGTTGTAATGGGTCGTAAACGGTCGCGCATTCGCTCCACCGGCGAGCGGCTGGAGGATTGGCGTCTCGACCTCAAGGAAACCTTTGGCATCGAGCGTGCGCCGTAACGAAGAGACGACCTTCGTACGCGCCATGAACACCTCGCGCACACCGTCATTTGCCCACAGATCGACCTCGCGCTGGCGGTGGCGAATCTCGACGTCGTTGACGCCACGCCATTTGTCACCAAAGCCGCGATGTGCCTCTGCGAGTACAACCCACGACCCGACGAGGACGGACATCTCTCCGCGCTTGGTGCGGACAATCTCGCCCTCGACACCGACCCAGTCACCGAGCGAGAGCCTCACGAATGTATCGAAATCAGCCGTCTTTTGTGCGAGAGCGAACAGCTGCACCGCTCCGGTCCAATCGCGTAGCTCCGCAAAAGAGACCCCTCCATGGCGTCGCGACCGCATGACGCGACCGGCAACGCGCACAACGACGCCTGAACCCTCATCGGGTTCGAGATGTTCATAGTCAATTGTGGCGACACCACAACCGACCGTCTCGCCAAAACGATAGGGAACGCGAGCGGTTGTGGGTCGCGGCTGCGGTCCATTTTCTTCTTCCATCCCGGCGGATCCATCCTTGCTCATCTTGGCGCGCCGCCTTCATCGTGGTTGCGCGCGTAGATCAGTCGCAACCCATGCAGGGTAAGCCACGGCTCGTATGCACAGATGGATGGTGCATGAGGAGCAATCAGACCACCGAGTCCGCCGGTCGCAATCGCCGTCGATTCGCCCAGCTCTTGTGCGAACCGAGCGACAAGACCCTCGACAAGCGCGGCATATCCAAAGATTGCCCCCGACTGCATCGCTTCGACCGTTGTGCGGCCGATGGCGCGTTTTGGTGCAACCAACTCAACCCTGCGAAGCGCGGCGGCGCGCGCAAAGAGCGCGTCCATGGAGATCTCGATGCCAGGAACGATCGCCCCACCGAGATATTCTCCAGATGCCGAAATGGCATCGAATGTCGTCGCAGTCCCGAGATCGACGACAATGATCGGTGCATCGTACAGGTCGAGGGCGGCGACCGAGTTGACGATGCGATCGGCGCCAACCTCCTTGGGACTGTCATAGAGGATTGGCATACCTGTCCTGATCCCCGGTTCGACAACCACAAGCGAGATAGCGGTCCTCGCTTCGAACATCGTTCGCAACGCGCTCGTCACTGATGGCACCGACGATGAAAGCGACATCCCGGTGATCAATCTTCGCTCGTGCCCATGCACCGCGTCGCGCTGTTGTGTCAGTTCGAACCCGGCAAGACCAAGAAGCTGTGCCAGCTCGAGTTCCCATTCGTCCGCGGTCCGGTCCCTGACCGTGGTGATCCGCCAGTGATGCACCAATCCATGCATCGTCCCGGGCTCTCTCTCGATCCGAGCGGCGGGAGTATCGTCAAACACGCCGATGACCGTCTGGGTGTTCCCGACATCGATCGCGAGCAGCATGGTCAGACCCGCTTTACAGGTGAGGTCATGCCCAACGCGGCCCAGACTCCCCTACAGTTCAAGATCTAGTCCGATGTCGAGGATCGGCGCCGAATGCGTCAAGGCACCCGAGCTGATCAGGTCGGCACCCGCGCGTGCGAAGAGTTCGATGTTGTCAATCGTCACTCCGCCCGATGCTTCGACAAGACAGGCGCTGGCGGCACCACGCGGATGTGAATGGACGATCTCGACGGCCTTGGCCACCTCATCTGGCGTCATATTGTCACACATCACCAGCGAAGCTCCGGCAGCTACCGCCTCGTGAACCTGCTCGAGGCGATCGCACTCTACCTCGACCATGCGCCCAGGCCAGCGAGCGAGTGCGCGAGCGACACCCTCGGTGATGCCCACTCCCCCAAGGTGGTTGTCCTTGATCAAGATTCCGTCAGAGAGGTTGCCCCGGTGATTGACTGCACCACCCGCTCGCACCGCGGCCTTTTCGAGCGACCGCATTCCAGGAGTTGTCTTTCTCGTATCCCAGACGCGCGCATTTGGGTTCGTCATCCTGACGATCTCGACGTAGCGACGCGTCATCGTCGCAATCCCCGAGAGATGACAGAGAAAATTGAGCGCGGTGCGCTCGGCACTGAGTAGCGAGCCGAATGGACCACTCACGGTGGCGAACTTCTCTCGAGCGGCGACCTCATCTCCGTCACGGCGATCAAGCGTGAGTGTCAACTCACGGTCGACCTGATAGAACACCTCGGCCACCGTCGCGAGTCCGGCGAGGACACCCGGCCTCCGGGAGACGAAATGGGCAATCCCCATCTGCCCCCGGTCGAGCAGAGAGACGGTCAGATCCCCGAGTGGGAGGATGTCCTCGGCAAGGGCAAGCGCCACGATCGGACGGATGGCCGCGAGCGGCGGGTCATTGTCACTCCAGGACTCCATCAGTTCACCTCTGGCACCAAGCCGGTAGCTGTCTGGGAATCAATCATCGCAGACCAGCCGGGGACAGGAGAACTCCGACTTGCCAGCGGCACCCTCAGCACTCGATCGCGAGATTGTCGATCAATCGTACGGGACCGACCTTGGCCGCGATGAGCAGTCGGAGCGACCCCTTGAGCCGGGTCGGCACTGAGAGGTCGTCACTCATCCGGGCGGTCGCATAATCGAGGACAACACCGGGTTCTTTGGCAACCACATCCGCCATCTCGCGTTCAAGGTCCTCTAGCGAGTCGCAGCCCTCGTCGATGACCTGCGCCCCGCGACTGATCGCCCGGTAGAGAACCGACGCCTGAACCCGCTCCAGTTCGTTCAGGCGTTGGTTCCTGCTCGACATTGCCAGTCCGTCTGCCTCGCGCACGATCGGCACCGCGGCGACCTCGATGTCAAGACCAAGATCACGCACAAGTTGGCGCACAAGGATCAGCTGTTCAAAGTCCTTCTCTCCGAAGAACGCGCGATCCGGGCAGACGATGTTGAACAGCTTGGTCACGATCGTCGCCACACCGCGCATATGTCCTGGCCGGGAGGCTCCCTCGAGAAGCGCCCCATAGGGGCCTGGATCAATCGTCACCAAGGGCCTGCCGAACGGGAACATCTGCTCCTCGCTTGGCGCAAAGACCACACTCGCTCCGGCGTTGCTCGCGATCTCGAGATCGCGCTCGAGCTGGCGGGGGTAGTGGCTGAAATCGTCCGGGTTCGCGAACTGCAAGGGATTGACAAAGATCGAGATGACGACCTCGTCACTCGTCCTCGCGGCGCGGGCAATGAGCGAGAGATGTCCGTCATGGAGAGCGCCCATCGTCGCCACAAGCCCAACCGACTGCGCACGTTCCGCAAATCCTCTTCGCGCGAGAACCATCTCGTCAATCGCACTCAGGGACCTGATCATCGGACTCACTCTTTCACCGGAGAGAGCAGCACGCCAACGCACCGGATCGCCCGTTCGCCGGTCTCGATCGTTCCAAGGCGCGAGCGCCAACCGACATCGACGGCATCGGGCGCAACCTCTTCGAGCGGCATCAGCACGAAAGCTCGGTCGAACATCCTCGGGTGTGGAACCGTGAGCTCTGGATCGGCGCTCGAGTACCCATCGATGACAAGGACATCGACATCGAGGGTGCGCGCGCCCCAACGTTCCCGACGAACCCTTCCGGCCTCTTGTTCAAGACGATGGCACAGGTTAAGCAGCTCTCCTGGCGTACCTGCCCAGCTAAAGACTGCGACGCAGTTCAGGTAGGGACCCTGAGCCTCAGGTCCTCCGACAGGAGCAGACTCGAACACCGACGAGACGACGAGGTCCGGAACAATTGAACCAAGCGCGCCCATCGCCCGGGCAAGCGTCTCCCACCGGTCACCGAGGTTTGATCCGAACCCGAGGATCCCCCGGGTCATCTCGGACTCTTCGCCCGCGCAATTCGCACTCCCACGCTGTGCAGATCTGCAGGAATCGGCGGTGCCATCTTCCGCAACGAAACCTCGACGCGCTCAATTCGCGAGTCAAGAAGAATCGCGTCGGCGATCGCTCCGGCGAGAGCTTCGAGAAGGACAAACCGCGTCGTGGTGACGATCTGGATCACCGCCAATGTGATCTCTCCATAATCAACCGTCGAGGAGAGATCATCGGTCAGCTGCGCGAGGGAGAGGTCGAGATAGATGTCAAGATCGACCTCGAAGGGCTGAGCCAGATCCTGTTCCCCCTCAAGGGCACCATGTTGTCCATCCACCCTGATCCGGCGAACCTCTATATGGTCGCCAGAACTCATGCCAAGGTGACACTTTTCGCAGGTGTCTTCTTCTTCGCAACCTGAAGCTCGACCGGTGGCACAACGACAGGTTCGTCCTCGATAAAGGGCTCGGCGATGGTGCTTTTCACCTCGACGCCAGACAACGAGGCAGCTCTCTCGCCCTGTTCGGTCTCGATGGAATCACCCATGCTCTTGAAGGCAAGCATTGGCTCTGGAGGGGGTGGTAGTACAACGGAGAGCGCCACGATCGTTCTCCCCGCAGATCCCATCTGTCGCTTGAACAGCTGTTCGGTTGCAGAGATCGCACGCGGAGGCTCTGGGAGCACTCCACTCCAGCAGAGGAAACCCGCTACGACACCGGCAACGCGTTCACCGAGTTCTTCTTGATGCATCAAGAGGCGCTCGCCGCTACGCAACCAGTACAGCAATGCGGGATAGAGCTCCGCGAGGATCTCGCTTACGTCGATATTGCTCGCGAGCGGAAAATGCGCACACGGAAGATTGCGCTCTTCATACGCGTGCAGGTTGTGGTTCGAAGGAAGGAGGGAGATGATGCGCGAAAAACGCTGACTGTTGATCCAGAGGATCTCTTCCTGACGACGGACCTTGCGATGGTTCGGCGAGTATCCACCGGGGCGCTCGCAGACCGCGAAACGCTCCTCGATCACCCAGGTGAAGTTGCGCGGAACAATGCCCGCCGCCCAGCGTCCCCTCACGCGACCTCCTCGTCGCCCATGTCTCCAGAGAGTTCGCCGACGATGCGCGCAGCCTGCGCAGTTGCCTTCACGTCATGGACCCTCACCATAGAGACTCCACACGACATCGCCCACGTAGCACTCGCGAGAGATCCCTCGAAGCGCTCATCCAGTTCAAGCGGCGATGATCCCGCAGGTGCTGCAATCTGTCCGATGAAGCGCTTCCTGCTCGTCCCGACCAGCACGGAAAATCCCGTCGCGACAAAACGCGGAAGGGCGTGCAGCAACGCAACGTTGTGCGAAGTGGTCTTGCCAAACCCGATTCCCGGATCGATATAGATCTCTTTGATCCCAAGGTGGATCGCTCGCGTCGCGGCGCGAACGAGATAATCGAGCACCTCGCCAACGACATCGTCATAGTGCGGCCGGTCCTGCATCGATTGCGGAGAACCCTGCATGTGCATCAGGCTGATCGCCGCGCCCGTCTCCGCGGCGACTTCGTGGAGCGTGCTGGTGATGTCATTGATCATTGTTGCGCCCGCCTCAACTGCGGCGCGCGCAACGTTCAGCTTCATCGTGTCGATCGAAACGCGGCAGTACGGAGACAGGCCGCGAATGACCGGAAGGACGCGACGGAACTCTTCGACCTCGTCTACCGGTGTTGCACCGGGGCGGCTTGACTCTCCTCCGATATCGAGAATGTCCGCGCCGTCGTTGATCAGTTGGTGACCGAACGCGATCGCTTCATCGGTATCAAAGTGATTTCCACCGTCGTAAAACGAGTCCGGCGTGACGTTGACGACGCCCATGACTAGGGTTTGCACAATTGCAAGATTACGACCCTTTGTGCTTGTTGAGTCGGGTGTTTCCCGAAGTTTCCTAAAGTTTCTGACGGCGACCCTGGACAAACGCCATTGCCTCGGCGCGAGCCGAGATATCTGTTCGAAAGATCCCGCGAACGGCGGAGGTGACCGTGGAGGTTCCGGGCTTTTTCACTCCACGCATGGTCATGCAGAGATGCTCCGCCTCGATGACCACGACGACTCCTCGCGGATCGAGTGATTTCTCGAGCGCGTTCGCGATGTCGGTGGTGAGGCGTTCTTGCAACTGGAGTCTCTGGGCGTATCCTTCGACGAGTCGCGCGAGCTTCGAGAGTCCGGTGATCGTCCCACTCGCGTTCGGGATATAGGCGACGTGGGCAACTCCGATGAACGGAACCATGTGATGTTCGCACAGGGAGGTGAAGGGAATGTCTCTCACCATCACCATCTCGTCATGTTCGAGCGGAAACATCTTCTCGAGGTACCGGTCCGGGTCATCTCCGATCCCTTGGAGCAGTTCCACGTACATGCGGGCGACGCGGAGCGGAGTCTCGACCAGGCCGTCGCGATCAGGATCCTCGCCGACCGCGATGAGTAACTCGCGAACCGCCTCTGTCGCGCGCTCGAGATCGACCGTAGGGCGCCTCAGCCCTTCATCCGTCACGAGGTTCCTCTCCCGCTTGCAACCCAGATGTCGGGAAGGTTTCGAAGGCGCTCTGCGACATCAAGACCGTAACCCACGACAAACCCAGCAGGTATCTCAAAACCGACATAGGCGACGTCAATATGTGCGCGTTGTTGCTCTTTCTTGACCAACAACGCGCAGATCTCGAGACTTGCGGGACGACGCGCAAGGAGTCCCTTGCGCAAATACGAGAGGGTCAGTCCACTGTCGACGATGTCTTCAACAATGATGACATCTCTTCCACCAAGGTCAATATCAAGATCCTTCACGATCCGCACGATTCCACTTGTCTTGGTCGCCGCGCCATAGGAGGAGACCGCCATGAAATCGAGTTCCACAGAAAGATCAATCGCCCGGGCGAGATCGGACATGAACATGAAGGCGCCCTTGAGCACTCCAACAAGCAGCGGTGCCCTCCCCGCGTAGTCTTGGGTGATCTGTGCGCCAAGCGCGACGACGCGTTCGCGAATCCTCTCTCTCGGGATCAGCACTTCCCCGAGAGCGAGTTCGTCCGAAGGGTGCTTGTTTGAATCTGAGAGCCGCTGATAGTCCGTTTCAGTCACCCTCTCGACCTTAGTCGTCCAAGAAAGTCGACCATGAGTGTCGCTTGCATCTATTCACGGTCCTCGATCGAGAGTCTGCCCTGGGAACGTTTGATCCGCAGGCCTCCAGCGATCTCGCAGGCAACCACCTCTCCATTGACGACCCGCAGGACGCGCTCGATCATAAAGGAATCCGGAACATAGCCGTCTTTCGAATGGTCCCGCAACCACATCCGCAGCGCGCGTCGCGCGAGCGCAATCGGTGCGGCGCGTAATGAATGGACATCCGTCGGGTCGAGAGGACCCGCGAGTTCATCAAGGAGGGTCGACTCGTCGCGAAGCAGGGCTCCCTGGCGCGCTATCACCGGCACGAGGTCGCGTCCCGCGATGTCATCGAGCAATGGAACAAGTTCGTTGCGGACGCGATTGCGGCGGTATCTCGAATCGAAGTTCGATGGATCATGCACCACCTCGACTCCTAGCGCCTCGGCGAAGGCCCAAGTCTCAGACCTTCGCAGCGCGAGGATCGGATGACGAAATCCCCTTCGCATCCCACTCAATCCATCGCGTCCAGATCCTCGCAGGAGATTGAGCAAAATCGTCTCCACCTGGTCATCCGCGGTATGACCGGTAGCAACCAGCGCCGGAAGTACTGAATAACGAAGAACCCTCGCACGCGCTTCGAGATTCGGACCAAGAGGACACGAGATAGAAAGCGCGACGAACTTTGCTCCGACCCGCTTAGAGGCATTTGCAACCATCTCCGTCTCTCGCACACTCTCAGGTCGGATTCCATGATCAACGTGGTAGGCGGTCACATCACAGCCGTGCGCAACCGCGAGCGCCATCAGCGTCAGAGAATCCGCGCCGCCAGATACCGCGCAGTCGAGGGGACTCCCTGAAGGAGGAAAATTGCACCGCGCAAGCAGCTCGGCTGTCTTTTCAGGAAAGAGCATGAGGATTGTCCGCACGACTTGATCCCCCGTCGATGCGCGCAATCCATCGACTTGGCTCACGTATCTCTTCGATGTCGGGTATGTTCTCGCGCGCCTGCCAGAGCAATGCAATCAACTCTGGTCCACCCGCATCGACGATGAAATCAATAAACGCGTGACCTTCGTGATACTGCCGGAGCTTTGCCTCGAAACCAAGCGCCTGCTGAACAAACTTCGCAACCGGAGAACCCTGCTCTCGTCGTTCGCGCAACACACTTGCGAATCGCTTTGCACCAGGAATCGAGTCGGGCGCGGTGACGGACATCACGTATTCGGCATGACCCTCGAGAAGGCTCATCAGTGCCTGCGCCTCGCGCATCGTCTCAAACAATTTCGTCCCCGCGAGAAGCGCCGCGATTCCACCCTCGTGCAGTGGGTTCTCTCCTCGACGAATGATCTCCATTGCCCGCGACCTCGCCTCAGCGAAGGTCTGAGAGTTCGTCGCTCCAATTGCACTCGCGCGCTTGATAAGGTCGAAGAAGTAGGCGCGCATCCACGGCACACCACTGAACTGCAGATGATGGGTTACCTCATGCAGCGCAATCCAGAGACGGAACTCTGAGGGAGCAAAGCCATGTCTGCGCTCGAGCCCATAGATGTTTGACCCTACGTAATAGATCCCGTCTCGTTCGGGATCTCCGGTGACCATGTCATATTGACCAAGTACATGACGCGACAACCAGGCGAACATGAGGCCGACCTGGGTGCCCGAACTTGCTCGGGTGATCGCGTGTGTTGTCGCGTGTGTTGTCGCGACCCCCCTCTGCGCCGGCTGATCCACCTTGGTGAGCAGCTCACCCAACGAGCTGATGTTTGCCTCGGCCCAACCCATTCTGTCAAGTACGAGTGCCCTCGGCGAACCCTCCGGCGACACAAGCCCGGTCGCGGCACTGACGCGTTCGTAGGCAGAACGCGTCAGCGAGAGAGCATCAATCTCAAGTCGTTTCGCAACGTCAGCAGGGAGTGGAACGGATCTTCCGAGTGCCCGCGCGCAGATACGGGAGGCGAGGGAGAAATCAACCAAATCCGCTGCCGATCCGCCTCTTGTCTCACTCACAGGCTGAGCCTATGCCGACTGCGATACAAAGGCCGCAACACCTAGGATCCAGATTCGCTTGCATCCAGTTCGTGATTGATCAGCTGCGCGATTTTGTCTCTCAGTTTTTGTGGAACCTTCTCCCGACACCGATCCGCGATGACCCGTCGCAGTTCGGACTCAAAACTGACGATGTGGACACACGGCTCGCAGTGATCGAGATGGTATTCGATCTCCTTGCGTCTCGTCTCGGTGAGTTCGCCGTCGAGGAAGTGATAAAGCTCGTGAATCGTCTCCTCACAGGCACCTCGATCAAACGGATCCATCGATGGCATCTTTTGCTCGCTCATGACAGCCCACCCTCTGCAACGTCCGACTGGAACCAGCCCCACCTGGCGATCTCGTGGCCAACGTCGGTCCGACGAATCATTTCTCCGCCTTGACGAGAGCCCGCTCTTGAACATAACCGGCAAGCGACTTCTGCAGCGCGGCACGTCCCCGGGAGAGCCTGCTCATCACGGTTCCGACCGGCACCCCGGTGATCTCGGCAATCTCCTTGTAAGAAAATCCTTCGACATCTGCAAGCAAAACCGCATAGCGATAGTTCTCCGGAAGCGACTCGAGAGACTCTTTGATCTGATCGTCGGTAAAAAGGTCGAGGGCAACATCTTCGGCGCTTCTCGCCAATCCGGAGCGTTCGAGTGCGTTGATCTGACGGTAGAGGTACAGCTCACCGACGTCTTCGACATCGGTCTCTTCCGGCCGGCGCTTCTTGGCGCGATAGGAGTTGATGTAAGTGTTGGTGAGAATGCGATACAACCACGCCTTGATGTATGTACCCTCCTCAAAACGGTCATAGGCTCTGAACGCCTTCAGATAGGTCTCCTGCAGGAGATCCTCGGCATCCGAGCGGTTCCTCGTCATCCTTAGAGCCGCGGCATAGAGCGAGTCCGCATGAATCATCGCGTCTTCGCTGAAGTGCTTCGGATCTGCCATAGGGTGAGACTACAGACTCAAGGGCCTACCCGCTGCACGCCTACCAACTCCCCTTGAAATCAGGAATTGTATATACGAGTGGCACGGCAATAAACACCAGAACCAGCGCGAGAACCCAGAAAACATGCGCCATCGCCATGCCGGGATCGAGGCTCCGGTTCAAAAGCGCAGTCGAGATCGACACGGCGAAGATTCCCCCCGACTGTCGGAACATGCCTCTCAGTCCGGCAATCGCGGCGACCTGATCCGGAGCGAGCTGCAAAGAGGCGTTGTTCGACGCCGGCGCCGAAACCCCCATCCCGAGACCGGTGATGCCCGCCGTTACACTCAGCCAGAGGTAGACACTGATACCAAGACGCGGTGCGATCGACATCAGCGTCATCCCGACGGCAAGCATCAAGAAACCGGTGGTCATCGGTAATCGATACCCGGTCTTGCGGAGCATCATCGTCGCGATGGCCGCAACCATGATCATGCCCACTCCACGCGCGGTCAACAGAGTTCCCGCATCGAGACGCGTGACATGGTATCGATCGATTGCATAGAGCGGCACCAGCGCGGCAAATCCGAGTGCGGCGGTTCCATAGAGGAAGTTGAGCGCATTCATCACCGCAAATCCCTTGCCGCGCAGCAATCGCATCGGGATGAAAGGAGCTGCGACCCGATTTGTGTGCCGTAAGAAGAGCAAGAGAAGTCCAGCCGCCGCGATCTCGGGTACGACAAAGGACGGATCGAACCAGCTCGCCCCAGCTGTGCCCAGCGAGGTGATGCCGAACATCGCGCTGAGTATGACGAGACCGAGCAGAGCGACGCCGCCAAGATCGGTCTTGTGTTCCGAAGTTGAACGCGAATCGGGAATGTATTTCAAGGTAAGCGCGAACAGGGTAATGCCAATCGGGACGTTGATGAAGAAGATCCCCCGCCATGTCCAGTAGGTGACGAACAGTCCACCAAAGATAGGGCCGAGAATGCTCCCAAGGGGGAAGATGCTCGTAAACATCCCGAGCGCGCGGTCGCGGTCCTTTCCGAATCGATCCGCCACGATTCCCGTCGCCGCGGGCATGAACGCGCCACCACCGATGGATTGAACGGCGCGCATGCCAACGAGCATGTAGATATTGTTCGAGAATCCGCACACGAGCGACGAGACCGTAAAGAGCGCGACTGCGTAAAGAAACACCCTGCGACGCCCAAACTGATCCGAGATCTTTCCGGCAAGTGGCATCGCGAGAACCGCGCCGAGCTGGTAAATCGTGATGGTCCATCCTGCCCAGTTGATTCTCGCGTGCAGATCGGAATCGATGGTGTGCAAGACCGTCGCGACGATCGTCCCATCGATCGCCCCCATGAACAGGCCGATGGAACACACCCCGAAGACGACGGCTCGAGAGGAACCCTCTTGGTCATCGTCTCGCATCAGCGCTGGTCTTCGTGGCCGGTGACGAAACGGTGGACGCGCCGCTTTGATCGGTTCCAGACCGGTCTCAGATGCCATCGATCGATGACTCCCGACTCTGTAGTTCGCGAAGACGCTGGCTAGCAGCGCGGATACACATTTTCCCTACGCGGGGCTGACAAATTGTCGCGAAGAGCCTAGGAGGTGGGGATTGTTCACTTTGTTACCCTACCTAAAGACCGCTAACCTGACCATTTCGGACGTCAATTGCGCCATATCGCGCAGGGACCTCACGTCGTTTCCGTCGTCAAGGTCGATGCGGTACCAACAAGGAGGGCACACGTGGGAGAGCGGTATCAGGTAGTCATCATTGGCGGTGGACCCGTTGGTGTGTCGCTCGCGGTCGAACTCGGCCAGCGAGGTATCAATGTCGCCGTCATCGAACGCCACCGAGAGGTCGGACGCATCCCGAAGGGTCAGGGGCTCACCCACCGCTCCCTGGAGCATTTCTATTTCTGGAATTGTGTCGACGAGATCCGAAAGGCCCGTCTCCTGCCCGAGGGATACCACATCGGCGGCATCATTGCCTATGACAATGCGATGAGCGGGTATTGGTATGACAATGGCAAAGCGCGCAACAAGCTCCATCCTTACTTCTTCCAGCGCAATGAGCGACTTCCTCAGTACCTCACCGAAGAGGTCATGCGGGCCCGGGCCGCACAGCTTCCGAACATCACCTTTTACTGGGAACACACCGTCAAGTCCGTCGACCAGGATGAGAACGGAGTGAGGGTCGGCGCTACCTCGGAGCAGTGGCCCTACGAGGACATGGAGCTCGAGGGCGACTATGCCATCGGTTGTGACGGCACCCGCTCGATCACCAACGCAAAGGTCGGTATCGAGCGGCACGGAACCGACATGGGGAAGCGCATGGTGCTCACCGTCTTTTCCGCACCCGAGCTCAACAAGGGCTTTGAACGCTTCGGCGACAAGACGACGTTCTTGATGCTCAATCCGAAAAATGACGGCGCCTGGCAGTTCTTCGGACGCGTCGGCGTGGAGACCTCGACATTCTTCTTCCACGCACCGGTTGACAAAGACACTAAACCCACCGACACCGACCACATTCTCTCCGTAATGCAAGAGGCTGCGGGATTCGCTTTCGATGCCGAGTTCCAACACGTCGGATTCTGGAATTTCGGGATCGAGGTCGCCGACACCTACCGCAAAGGTCGAGTCTTCATCGCCGGCGACGCTGCGCACAGCCATCCCCCCTACGGCGGGCATGGCCTCAACAGCGGCCTCGAGGATGTCACGAATCTCGGCTGGAAGCTCGCGGCAAAACTCCACGGGTGGGGCTCCGAAGCACTGCTCGATACCTACACCGAAGAGCGACGGCCGATCTTCCTCCAGACCGGAGAGGACGTCATCGTCGGCGGCATCCGAAGAGATGCCGAATGGCTCAACGCACACAACCCCTCGGTCGACCGCGCGGACTTCGAGGGCGCATGGGCAGAGCGGGTCGAGGCCTCTGAAGAGCCGTCGGACTACGAGGTCAATTACCAGGGATCGTCGATCGTCATCAATCTTGCTGGCGGTGAATCGGGCGTCCATGGCGAACACCTGCTCAAGGCAAGAGCGGGACACCACCTCGCTCCGCTCATGCTCAGCTCAGGTAAAAACGTCTTCGAGGAGCTCGGAACCGGCTACACGCTTGTTGCGCTCGACATTTCAGACAATGTCGTCGAATCATTCGAGCTCGCGGCGCAGCAGCTGAACATCCCACTCACGGTGATCCGCGACAGCTACGCCGACCGCCGTCTTGAATTCGAATCACCGCTGCTTCTCGTCCGTCCCGACCAGTTCCTCGCCTGGGTCGGCAACCAGAGCCAGCCCGACGCAGTGCAAATTCTTGCCACCGTCTCCGCTGAGCCGTCAAACGCATCAACCCCTGCCTGATCAGTAGCGATACATGTCGGACTTATAGGGCCCCTCGACCGGGACGCCGATATATTCGGCCTGGCGTTTGCTCAACATTGTCAGCTCAACGCCAAGAGCATCGAGGTGAAGACGCGCGACCTTCTCATCGAGAAACTTGGGAAGCGTGTAGACACCGACGGGATACTCCTCGCGTTTGGTGAACAGCTCAATCTGGGCAATCGTCTGATTGGTGAACGAGTTCGACATGACAAAACTCGGATGACCCGTCGCGTTCCCGAGATTGAGCAGACGACCCTCGGACAATACGATCACCGCGTGACCGTCGGGGAAGATCCACTTGTCGACCTGGGGCTTGATATTGATCCGAACGATGCCAGAAATTGCCATGAGACCCGCCATGTCGATCTCGTTGTCGAAATGGCCGATGTTCCCGACGATCGCCTGGTTCTTCATCTTCGCCATGTGTGCGGCGGTGATGATGTCGCAGTTCCCGGTCGCGGTGACAAAGATGTCCGCAATCGAGACGACCGAATCGACTGTCCGTACTTCAAAGCCCTCCATCGCTGCCTGGAGTGCGCAAATCGGGTCGATCTCGGCAACGATCACCCGGGCGCCCTGGCCCCTCAGCGAATCAGCGCAACCCTTTCCGACATCGCCGAATCCGACGACCAGAGCGACCTTTCCACCGATCATCACGTCCGTCGCCCGGTTGATGCCATCGATCAGCGAATGACGACAACCGTAGAGATTGTCGAACTTGGACTTGGTCACCGAGTCGTTCACGTTGATTGCCGGGAAGAGCAGCTCGTTGCGTCTGAACATGTCATACAGGCGATGCACTCCGGTTGTCGTCTCTTCGGTCACTCCGAGTATTCCATTGGCGATCTCTGACCAACGACGACCGTCCGTTTGCAAAGAGCGGGCAAGGACCTTGAGCACCACCGCGTACTCCTCGGTGTCATCTTGGCCAGGCTCTGGCACGACGCCCTTCTTTTCAAACTCGACGCCCTTGTGAACCAACATGGTTGCGTCCCCACCGTCGTCGAGAATCATGTTCGGACCTAGTCCGTTGGGCCAGCTCAACGCCTGCTCGGTGCACCACCAGTACTCCTCAAGCGTCTCTCCCTTCCAGGCGAAGACGGGGACTCCGCTCGGCGACTCGGGACTCCCATCTCCAACAACCACGGCCGCGGCCGCGTGATCTTGAGTTGAGAAAATATTGCAGCTCGCCCAACGTATCTCCGCACCGAGTGCAACCAACGTCTCGATCAGCACCGCAGTCTGGATCGTCATGTGCAGCGATCCGGTGATGCGCGCACCACTGAGTGGTTTGGTCGCGCCATACTCCGCACGCATCGCCATAAGACCAGGCATCTCGTTCTCCGCGAGCTCAATCTCCTTGCGCCCAAACGCTGAAAGGGAAAGGTCTGCCACCTTGAAATCGGGGCTTTTTGCCATCAGATCTCCTACGTTCTCTCTACGGTTGAAATGTCACGGCGCGACACAGCTTTCGACGCAATGGCGTTGCAGTGGGCAGGTTCGCGGGCTCGCGATCTCCAAAGTCCAGCTTGGCGCAATCAAGCTTCCTGCTGTACTCCCAGAGCACAAGCATAGAGGTGAAAGTGCCATCGCCTCTCCCACAGCCGCAAAAGCATCGTCACTGTCGCGAACGGCGGTCATGAACAGGGTCTCCCAGCGTTGCTTTCTAGGTTCACGGCTTCGATCTGGCTCCTCCCGTTCTGACGCACCGTCACCCAGCTGACATGATTCACCGGAGAGGTATCTCTGTTCTTTTCCGAAAGGTTCCGATGACGCTCGACATCTCACTGGTAGGCGATGGTCTTCTGGTTCCCTGCCTCGACGGCAGCGACCGACCGTACATCAACCTTGATGCGGCGGCCTCGACCGGCGCACTCCCCGTCGTTGCACAGGCAGTAACCGATTTCCTTCCCTGGTATTCAAGCATCCATCGAGGCAGCGGATACAAGTCACAGAACGCCACCTGGGCCTACGAGCAGGCAAGAGCCTCGATTCTCGCCTTCGCAAATCGAACAGACGGTGACGACATCGCGATCATCTGTCGCAACACCACCGAGGCGATCAACCACCTCGCATATCGCATGCGATTCGATCAAACCGACGTGGTCGTGACCAGTGTGGTTGAACATCACGCAAACCTCCTTCCGTGGGGCAGAGTTGCGACGCGACGGTTCATAGAATGCGCTCCCAATGGAACCTTCCAGATACAAGATGTCTGCGTCGCACTCGATATGCAACCTCGACCAAAGCTGCTCTCGATCACCGGTGGGTCGAATGTCTCGGGTTGGCTCCCTCCGCTCGAGGAGATCATTGCAGAGTCGCACCGGCGCGACATTCCGGTGCTCGTTGACGCGGCCCAGCTCGCGCCGCACCGTCCATTGCCGTCAACCGCGGACTTCATTGTCTTTAGCGGACACAAGATGTATGCACCATTTGGTGCGGGAGCACTCATTGGGCCGCGCGGGTTCTTCCGGGAGGGGGACCCATTCCTCGCCGGAGGCGGTGCCGTCGAGCTCGTCGACCTCAACGAGGTGGTGTGGAGCGAGCCACCAGAGCGCGAAGAGGCAGGGTCCCCCAACGTCATCGGCGCTATTGCGCTTGGAGCCGCAGCGGACGAACTCTCCTCAATCGGGTTCGATGCGCTTATCAGACATGACAACGAGATCGGTCGGCACCTTCGCGAGGGGATCACAGGCATCAAGGGCGTCCGGCTTCTTGGTCCCGCGCCCTCCACGACAACCCTTCCGGTCGCGTCTTTCGTGGTCGACAACATGCCACACGCGCTCGTCGCAGCGAGACTCAGCGCAGAATACGGCATTGGAGTCCGGAACGGCTGCTTTTGCGCGCATCCCTATCTTGTCCGGCTCCTTGGGCTCTCTCGGGATGAGATCGATCGCTTTCGTGCAGATGCGAGAAACCACATCCACACCTCGCTCCCCGGTGCTGTCCGAGCCTCAACAGGGATTTCAAACACCCATGAGCAGATCGACATTCTGCTGCGCGCTGTGAATGAGATCACCAGAAGCTCCACGACACCGGTGCCCTACCGTCTCGATCCGATGAGCGGTGAATACTGGCCTGAGGGCTTTGCGCGTCCCGATGCTACGCACACGCCCCGATCGATCTGCAGCCCCGGATAACACGTGCGGATCCCGCTCATGGTCACAACGCGGCACAACAGATGAACCTCCCATCGGGCCCGGAGGATCTGGTCGACGAAATCCTCGAACTCAGGATTGGCGCGCCCGCCGCTGGCGGCGGATTTGTTGCGCATGCCCCCGATGAACGTGTCGTCTTCGTCCGGCACGCAATCGAGGGGGAGCTGGTCCGCGCGATCGTCACCGAGGTAACCGGCAGCTACCTCCGCGCCGACGCGATCGAAGTTCTCGAGCCCTCCACCGATCGTGTCACTCCCCTATGCGCACACGCTGGCCCAGGCCGGTGCGGTGGCTGTGACTACCAACACATCGGTCTCGAGCAACAGAGGCGATTCAAGGCTCGACGCATCGAGGAACAGCTCTCTCGTATGGCCGGGGAGTCGGTCGACGTCAGTGTCGTCGCTGTCAAAGGTGATATGGCAGGATACGGATGGCGCACCAGGATTGGATACAGCGTCGACGCGAGTGGACATGTCGGCTTTCACCGGTATCGCTCCCACGACATCGAGACCTTTGAACAGTGCCCAATCGGTACCGCGGCCGTCAATCATCTTGGAGTCGCGAAGCACCTCTGGCCCGGCGTACGTTCGATCGACGTGAGCTGTTCGGTTGATGGCAGCTCACGGGTCATCGTCCTCGACACTGGGAAGAATCCGATCGATTCTGTCCCGATGCTTGAAGCTGACCTCGTCATCAACGGGCGGGCCCGTATCGGCAGGGCAAGGATGCACTACTCGGTGCTCGGACGGAACTATTCGGTCAGCGCAGGCGTGTTCTGGCAGGTTCACCCCGGGGCTCCCCACCTTCTCGGCCGGGCAGTTCTCGACGCGGTGGGCGATGTCACCGGACAACGGATTCTCGATCTCTACTGTGGCGCGGGACTGTTCAGCGCGCTGCTCGCGAGAGCAGCAGGGCCGACCGGCGAGGTCATCGGGATCGAACGGGACCACCGAGCCTGTCTCGATGCCCGACACAACACCGCCGATCTCCCCCAGGTGTCGATCATCGAACACGCTGTCAATGCGAAGGTTCTGACCGGTCTCGGAAGACCTCCATCGACCGTGGTCCTCGATCCATCGCGAGAAGGAGCCGGAAAGCAGGTGATGTACGCACTGTGCCAATTCGCTCCGAATCTCGAGCGGATTGTCTATGTCTCTTGTGATCCTGCAACCTTCTCGCGCGATCTGCGCGTCGCGCGTGACCTTGGATGGTCCCTTCAATCGATCATCGCCTACGACCTGTTCCCGATGACCGAGCACGTGGAGCTGCTCGGAGTACTGGTTCATTCGTCCTGAGCAGTTCGGGTTGCCGCCGACCCAAATGTGAGGGTTCCTCCGCGCTTGCGCTCTTGTACCCGATGAGCATTGGCCTTCAGCGCGCCCTGCCTCGCTAAAGCTTGACCATCGGGAGAAAGGTGATGTGTAAGAGATTCAGAATCTCATAGGTCATCAGCCACATAACCGCCGCACCCACTCCGGCAAAGATCAACCGCTTGACTATCCCAGGGTACACACGGCGCGTCGCGAATACACCATAGACACCAACGAAGACCGGGATCGTCACGAGGAACCCGAAGATATACATGACGCCGACGAGCGAAGAGTACATCAGGAGTCCAAACGTCTCTCTCGTATACGTGCCGTTGTACCCCCACTCCTTGTCCCGGATCACTGGAAGTCTCAGCTTCCCTGTCTTTGGATCAAACTCCTCGACCGGCTCCGCGACGACCTGGGAGCGCCGACGCTCGCGGCGAAGTTTGAGGAAGTGCAGATACGCCTTGAAGTCAACCGGAACACGAAACGCCGCACCAAGCGCGGCCATGACCCCTCCGAGGACCGGGAACATCGCCGAGTTCCACAGATAGTTCGTGATCGCGTAGATCGTGAACGCGACGCAAAAGGCCAACATGACAAGCGAGGTGAAAAATGCAAGCTGGGGATAGGGGTTCTGCTTGCGAAAGCGCTCCGCTTCGATCTCGGCGCGCTTGACGGGATCTTCCTCATCGATCGGTGGATTGTTCTTGCGTTGGTCTGCGCGAATCTGAATCACCTTCAGCACCAGAATCCCAATCGCGATCGCAAACAAAACGTCGGCGAGGGTGCGATGCAAGAAAGACCATCCTGGGAAGACCTGATGGGTGAGGTAGATGTTGTCCTCGAGTGTTGGGCCAAGAACCAGACCAATCGCGAAGGCCGCCAGCGAATATCGTAACCGTCTCAGCAAGAATCCGACGAAGCTGAAGACCACGGTCTCAACAACAGAGAAGAACGCAACGTCGGAAATGAATGGACCAATCGCAGTCAGGACCATGATGATCGGGACAAGCAGCGGGCCAGGCACCCGAGTCACCTTGGCAAGCCACGGTGAGGCAAGAAGTCCGATCGCCGTACCGATGATTCCGCTCAGCGCGATAACCCACATCATCTCGTAGGGAAGCGATGGGTACTGCTGGGTGAACCCGTAACCAACCTTGACACCCTTGACCACAAGCGCAGCGAGGAACAACGCTCCACCGATGCTGCCGGGAATCCCAAGGCCAATAATTGGAATCATTCCTCCGGCCTCTTTGGAGAGTGAGGAACCTTCGGGGGCAATGATCCCTTCGGGAATACCCGTCCCAAAGAGCTCACGCTTCTTGCTCATCTGCTGCGCGATGCCATAAGAGAGGAAGTTCGCAGCAAAGCCGCCGATACCGGGGATAATCCCGGTGACAGCTCCGATGATTCCTGATCGCAAAAGTGCAATCGGGTGGGCCATTGCCTCGCCCATTCCCTGGATGATCTGCTTCCCGAATCCCTTTTGGAGTTCAACCGCCTGCGAGGCAGCGACCTCATTGCCCATCATGTCCTGACGCGCGATGGTTGTCGCTGTCCCGTAAATCAACACCATCTGGGGAATGGCAAACAGGCCGAGCACAAGACCGATGATCGAAATTCCGCCGATCAGCCCGACAGTATTGAAGGTGAACCGCTGAACCGCGGTGACCGGATCCGTACCTATCGAAGAGAGCATGATCCCGACACCCGCCGAGACAAGCGCCTTGGACACCCGGTCAGTACCGAGCGTACCGACAAGCAGAAGCGAGATCATCACAAGGGCAATGAATTCCGGCGGATGAAAGACTGTCGGAAGGTAATTCACGATCTGAATGAATCCGACGAGAATCGCACAGCCAATAAGACCACCGATACAGGTTGCCGTCGCGGAGATTCCCAACGCGCGTCCCGCCTCACCGCGCTGAGCCATCGGGAACCCGTCAAAGGTCACGGCGAATGCTTCGGGGTGGGCTGGGGTATTCAGAAGAATCGAAGTCACCGATGCGCTGTAGTAACTTGCCGCGAGGACCGCGAGGAAGAGGATGATCGTTCCGGTCAGGCTGATGTGGTAGATGAACGCGAGGATGATACTGAGAACGACCGCCCCACTCAATCCGGGGATAACCCCGAAGACCACGCCAAGAACGGAGCCACCGAGAAGATAGAGAATCCCTTCGACACTGCGCAGAGCAGAAAGGCCATTAATGAGATTCGAATACATTGATGCGCTGCTCCCCCACTTTCAAATAACGAGGATTCGACCCAACAGTTGCGTAACGATAGTCGTTGGCCACGGGGGTGAAAAATGGGATTAAGAAGTCTTAACATTGCTAGGTCGTTCGTTTGCAGACACAAACATCCGGCGATCGAACTCTCCCATCGAGAGAGCCTCGTTCCTGAGATTTCTCTGAGATCAGGCACCGCCCAGCTGGCCGAGATGACCCGCCCTCCAACCCTTCACGTTGCGCCCCCATTCATCTTGTCGATATCGAGTACCAGGGTCACCTGAGCACAAGAGCACAAGACAAGCACGCCGTGCGATTCTCGCGAGAACATCAACGTTTGCGCCGGCAACGTGTCTGGTGCGACCATCCCCACGCAGTCGTCTGCCAAATCAATTGATGTTGCGCCTGCCATCAGAGAGAAATAACCCCGAAGCTCTGACACTCACTAAGTTGTCAAGGTAATGGCCAATTACCGGATCGCGCTCAAGGTAGACATACCCCAGGGAGAGCTGTTCACCTACCTTGTCACGCTTACCAATACGACGCAGTGGGAGCCGAGCGTTACGCGAGCCCGCGCAGAGCGGCCGGGAGCGATTGGAATCGGGAGCGGCTTTGATCTCGAGATCCGTGCACGCACGCACGCGCGAGCGTTCGCCTTCAAGATTGTGGAGTTCGATTCTCCACAGAGCGCCGTCCTCGAGGCGATTACGCGAGCTTTTTATTCTCGGATCACGCTGATGGTGCAAAAAATCGACGAGTCCTCATCGGTGATGGACTACGAGCTCATCCTGCGAAGGCGCGGGTTCGGCGCAATATTCAATGGACTTTTGTACCTCCCCGTGCGAAGAATCGGGAAGCGCGCTCGAATCAATCTCGAAAAGGTGCTCAATGCGCACTAATCCAGCTCGTCCCTGAGTCGGCATTTCAATGTCGTTCGGGCTCATACTGGTCGCGCGATGTTACACAGGCATTTCACAGATACTTGTGACCCCGATGCATTTGGCCGCAATGCGCCTCGGCATCTCGACCGACCAGACACCTGCCGACGGAGCGCGCCGATGAGCCAAAAATCGTCGCGTCGCGGATCGGACGAGCCCTTGTGAAGTAACGGATGAGCCCGAGAGGGGATTTGAACCCCTGACCTACGCATTACGAGTGCGTTGCTCTACCACTGAGCTACCCGGGCGGACATCAAGACCGTGACCTCTCACCGTACCTGCAGGCAGAGACACTTTTTGTCGCATCGACATCGTAGACGGCCAGTGCGAGGCAATCCGAAGCAACCAGGCGCAACCGCTCTAGCTGGGACGATCAGCAGGAAAAGACTTAATACTGATGAAACGGCGGAGCCACCGCGAAACACCTCTATCGTGATAGTACTGAGCAACTGCGAAATTGCGATTGCCCACATGAAGGATGTGAATTACATGACAGAAGAGATTGAGCGCCTTGACCGGGAGATTGCAGCCCTCCTCGCCCTCCACGGTGATGGAGTGAATTCGGCCAGCCGAGTGATCAACCCACTCTTGAACATATGGTCGATTGCGAACGAGATAGACCCCTCGATTGCGCTCCCGGTACAGAACCTTCTTTCGGTTCTGCCACATCGGGCACTCGTCAGTGCAGACGAACTCAACAGCGTCTTTGCCCAGATGCGCGTCGCGATCGATGCGCTCGCCACCGCAGTGCCTGCATAATCTCTTCAGCCAATAGACACGAGAGCCCTGCTCGGATCGATTTCCGAGCAGGGCTCTCGTGTCTTCCTCGCAGATTTCGTGACGGTGCGGACGTCACCTCTCTATTCTGCTTAGCCGATCACACGGACATTGGCAGCGTTGGGGCCCTTAGTGCTCTGGAACGTAATTTCGATCACGTATTCCTGGCAGATCACGCGGCCAGAAGGTAGTCGTCCTTTTCGGCCAGCTTCTTCATGAGCAGAGCGAGGTCGTCACGGGTGAACTTCCATTCGAAGGGTGTGGCCAC
>DATKRV010000105.1:0-67595 GCA_035532075.1 Acidimicrobiales bacterium
GCTCGAGACGACCGGTGCGAAATGAAAATCAACGGATCACCGACCACGACGGGTCGGACAATGAGCGGAGGTCCCGCTCAGACATTCTCGTGAAAGATCAGGGCTAGGCTGCTGCGTTGGGGCGACGAACGCGACTTTGACCGAGCCCATTTCGACATATCTTGGAATACCACCGAAACCCTCTCTTGAGGTGATTGACTGAACGATCATGGCAAAATCTCGCATCGTTGTAGATGGATCAAATATTGCGACCGAAGGGCGAAGCGTGCCGAGCCTTGATCAGCTCGAAGGCGCCCTCGCAGAACTCCGTAAGGAGTATCCAAAGGCAGAGGTCACCGTTGTGGTCGACGCGACCTTTGCCCACCGTATCGCGCCCTCGGAGCTGCGCCGGTTTGAGGACGCGCTCGCCAAGGGAAAGTACATCTCCCCGCCGGCCGGAGCGATCGGGCGCGGAGACGCCTTCGTGCTCAAGATCGCTGAAAAGTCAAAGGCGATCGTGCTCTCAAACGACTCGTTTCAGGAGTTTCATGGCGAGCATTCCTGGCTGTTCGATAGTGACCGGTTGCTTGGCGCCTCTCCGGTCCCCGGAGTTGGCTGGATCTTCATCTTAAGGACACCGGTGCGCGGGGCCAAGAGTCGGGCTTCAGTACTTGGGGTGCGGAACCTTCCTCCCATGCCAAAGCCAAAAACACCACCGCCGAGCAGGGTGAAAAGGGCGGCGCCCGCCGCGGGGCGGGTCGAGAAGAAAGACAAGGATGAGGTAAGAGCTGAGTCGATGGAGCGACCACATCGTCGTGTCGCTACTTCGGTCGCTGCGGTGAACGATCCCACAACGTTTATCACCTTCATCGCGGCGCACCCGCTTGGTGAGGTCATCGAGGCGGAGGTCGAGAGCTTTACCTCCCACGGAGCGATCATCCGTTATCAGAATGTGCAGTGTTACGCACCGCTCTCGGGGCTCGGTACTCCGGCTCCGCGAAGTCCGCGCGAGATCCTTGAGCGCGGAGAAATTCGCAAGTTCGTGATCCGCGGACTCGATTCTCAGCGGCGCGGAATCGAATTGGCACTTCCTGAGGCGGTGGTTCAAGGGGTCGAGGTCGCTCCAGCTCGCCAGGGAGCCGAGGACAATGCGCGTCGAAAGCCTTCACGGGTGACAAAAATGGCCGCGGTGACGAGCGACGGCGCGAAACCCGTCGAGCCTTCAGCGAAAAAGGCGCCTGCGAAAAAGGCCGCCGCGAAGAGGGTGGCGACAAAGACGCGAACAGATGCGAAGTCGGAGTCTGCAAACCCGCCGGCTAAGTCATTAACGAAAGGGACAGTGCCGACGAAGAGCGCATCACCGAAGAAGGCTCCGCAAAAGACAACAGCCGCGAGACCCGTATCCGGCGTGAAAAGGGTAGCCAAGCGAGCGGTTGCGAAAAAGGCAGTCGAGCGCCGACCCGACGCGAAGAAGGCCGTCGGTAAATCTCCAGGTGCCAAAAAGAGCGCTTCCCGGGTCGTTGGTGCAAGGAAGAGGGGGTCACTGTGACCTCATCATGGAATATTGAGGATCTCATCCCGCACCGCAAGCCATTCCTGCTCGTCGACGAGATTACGGAACTTGTTGCTGGCGAGCGAGCGAAGGGTTATTGGCTCGTGACGGGGGAAGAGTCGTTTTTCGAAGGACACTTTCCGGGAAGACCAACGCTCCCAGGGGTTCTGATGGTTGAGTCACTCGCCCAACTCGGGGCAGCCTCGGTGCTCGCCGACGAACGCTTTCGCGGTCGCATCCCTCTTTTTGGTGGAATTGACCGAGCGCGGTTCCGCCGTCAGGTGACTCCCGGAGAACGACTTGATCTCGAGATGGCCATGGGCCGAATCTCGACTCGAGCCGGTACCGGCCATGGCATTGCCTCGGTTGGCGGCGAGATCTGTTGTGAACTGGACATGCTGTTCTTCCTCGCGCCCGCCTGAAGATGGTAAAGCTCGCGACCTGGAATGTGAATTCGCTTCGGGCAAGAATTGACCGTGTCACGGACTGGGTAGTGCAGGTACAGCCAGACGTGCTCATGCTCCAAGAGACCAAGTGCAAAGACGGAGCTTTCCCATCGCGCGCGTTTGAGGACCTTGGTTACGAGAGTGTGCACTTTGGCAATTCCCAGTGGAATGGTGTGGCCATCATCTCGCGCATCGGTCTCGAACAACCTCGGCCAGCATTTTTCGATGAAGATTCCACCGAGGTGAGCGAGTGTCGGGTTATCTCCGCGACGTGCAGCGGAATTCGGCTCTATTCGGTTTATGTCCCGAATGGGCGAACAATCGAATCTGAGCACTACACATCGAAGCTTGCCTGGCTCGGACATCTTCGAGCAGATCTCGACGCTACGTGTTCTGCCGCGCAGATGGTGGGAGTTTTCGGGGATTTCAATGTCGCTCCCGAAGATCGCGATGTTTGGGATATTGACCAGTTTGTCGGCGTCACCCATGTCACAGAGGAGGAGCGAGCAGCGGTTCGAGAACTTTGCGCTTGGGGTCTTTATGACGCAGTTCGCGAGCTGCACCCCAACGAGGACGCCCTCTACACATGGTGGGATTACCGAGGGGGATCGTTTCACCGAGGATGGGGAATGAGAATTGATCTCGGTTTAATAAGTGCCCCGTTGCTCGAGCGGTTGCGCTTCGCGGGAATTGACCGCGATGCCCGAAAAGGACCTCAACCCTCTGATCATGCCCCGCTCGTCGTTGAGATCGACCTCGAGTCCGCTGTCTAGTCCCGTGGACTAGCTTTGAGCGCGTGGAGTTACTCGATCAAAGTGCCATCTCTTCGGCGATTGTTGGCGGTCTTTGGATCCATCAGGGCAAGGAACTCGTCCGAGTCGTGCGGTGCGATGATTTTGATGCCGCTCTCGAGTTCGTGAACTCGGTTGGAGCGATTGCACGGCGCGCGGGTCACCATCCCGATGTTGATATCCGTTGGAATGTGGTGACGCTAAGGCTCTCGACGCATTCCCTGGGCGGAGTGACTGACGCAGATCTCGCGCTTGCCAGAGAGCTCGATGTCATCTGCTGAACATGTGAAATGGTGACAGATTCGCGGTTTCCGAGCTATCGCTACCTCGGTCTCGATGAACTCGGAGATCAACGCCATCTCGTCGTTGACGGAGCACCGAGGCCCAACACGACGACTGTGCTTTCGCATTGGCCTATCAGTCCCACGCCCACCGGCCTCTGGCGCGATCTCTCTGCGGAGATCGTCTATGCCTATCTCCTCGATCCGGACGCGTGGGATCGTTCAGTGGAGGTCGTAACCAATGACCACCTCGATGTCGATGGATTGATCAGCCTTTATTTTCTGATCAATCCCGACCGAGCTGTCGAAAAAGCGGAACTGCTCATTGAGGTAGCGCGTGTCGGCGATTTCGGGGTCGTCCGTTCGACTCAAGCGGCAGAGATCGCCTGGATTCTCGAAGCTCTGATGCAAGATCCAGACCTCGCAATTGTCGACCTCGTTGACTCGGCCGTGACGCCTGGGCGCGCAACGACGGTCATGTATCGAGCACTGTTGGCCCTGCTTGAAAGGATTATCGAATCTCCGGAGCGCTACGAATCGATCGTGAGAGGACCGCGCGAACGTTTCCAGGCGACGATGGTTGACCTCGCAGCGGGGAGAGTCGCGCTCGAGGAACATCTGGAGAGCGATCTGTGCATAGCGCATGTGGATCGAACTGTTTCAATCGATGAGGGGTCGAATATTGTCGAAGGAGTACCCATCGGAGTCGACCGCTATGCGATTCACAGCGCCACGTCAGCATCGCGCATCCTCGTCTGTCACGGTCAACGGTTCGTTTATTACGACCGGTATGAGACTTGGGTGCGATATGTCTCGCAGCGTCACCTGCTCCGACGAGATCTCCAGAAGCTCGCGCTTCAGCTCAATGCGATCGATAACGTTCAGTGGGTCGCTGGACACCCCTCCACGCTCGCACCGGTCTTGCACCATGGTGAGAACGCAAGTTCACTGACTCAGGATTGTCTTGTGAAAACGCTCCTTGATTTTCTGAGCCAGTCACCGGTTGCATGGAATCCCTTCGAGTCTCACGGCGGAGCTTTTGCGACAAGTTGATCCGGGGTCGCAGCGGACCTAGAGCGGAAGATCCCACATCGGAAACCAGCGATCAAGTTGAGGCTCAATCGGGAGTTCGTTTCCAAGTTCATTCTTGATGCGTAGTTCGATTTCGTTGTTTCGTCGTTCGCCCGCCTGGGGTACGAACGGATAAAAGGTACCTTGTTTAAAGAGATAGACCAGGTAGGTCGAGGCAGCGCCATCCTTTTTTGCATCGAGTGGACGGAAACCAAACACCGAACAAAGGAGCAGTGGCCCGAATCCGTGATCGTCAAGCGTCGAGTTGACGAAGTGCGTACGCGTCACAAGGGTGTCGAAATCTGTGCCGTTCAGTACCATCCAGTTGTAGTTGTACCTGTCGGTTGTCTCACGCAGCGTCACCCCTGAATCTGCAGTCGCAGCCGCGTTGCTTCCATCTTCAAGAGTGAGGAGTCCAGTTATCTCGCTCCGTGCCGCCGAAAATGACTGCGCATCGAGTGACTTGAAACACACTCCGGCCCGAAGGGTCGAAATGAGATTCTCCGTCGCCTGGAGGCTCACGGCGGCACTCGAAAGAGCAAAAAGGTGTCCGAGGTCGGGCTGGGCGACCTTGCTCTTTCCGAGCAGAGCGTCAAAGAGACCCATCGTGAGGATCCGTTGCTATGAGATCTGTTGGCGCATCTGCGCATCCAGTTTTGCCAGGGCATCGAGACGCTTTTGGAGCGAAGGGTGCGTCGAAAAGAGTGTCGAGAGGCTTACCCCGGGTGCAAGTGCCGGCGCGAAGTAAAAGGCGTTGAAGTGCTCAGCGGCGCGAAGATCGCGACTCGGAATGCGCGCCATCTCTCCGCTCACCTTCTGCAGAGCAGTCGCAAGCATATTGGGATTTCCGATCAGGATTGCCCCCGCTCGATCAGCTGCAAGCTCTCGATAACGCGATAGCGTCCGGATAAGGACGAAACTGATCGCGTAGATAAGCGCGGAAAACGCCATCAAAGCCATCTCGATCGCGAATATGTTTCCGCCGCTGTTGTTCTGGTTGTTCCGGCTGTTGCCGCCCATACCCCCGAACATTCCGGACCACATCAGCACCCGCGTCAACATGCCCGCCATGATTCCGAGAAAGCTGGCAATCGTCATGACTGCGACATCGCGGTGTGCGACATGGGAGAGTTCATGTGCGAGCACTGCCTCGAGTTCCGGTTCGGTGAGCCTGCGCAATAGTCCGGTAGTAACGCAAACGACCGAGTGCTTCTGGTTTCGCCCAGTTGCGAACGCGTTCGGAATGTCGGTTTCAGCAACTGCGATCTTTGGCATCGCCATGTCGGCCATTGAAGTCAGTCGGCTGACCACGCCATAGAGCTGGGGTGCCTGCTGTTCTGTGACGAGTTTGCCACCCATGGAGAAAAGCGCTATCCGATCTGAGTAGAAGAGCTGGACGACCAGGAAGCCTCCTGCAAAAATGACGATGATTCCAACGGATATGTGAGCAGCGAAGAGACCTGCGACGAAGACCGCGTAGAGAAGTCCAATGAAAAAGATGGTGATGGTCATGCGCGCGCTGAGCTGATGGTCGGCGGGGAAGCGATGTTGCGTTGCCATGAGGTGGAACTCCTGTTTCGTTACTTGTCTTCGAGACTAAAGGGATCTTGGTTCGAGTTGTCGTCAACGCTCTCGCTGTTGCCCGATTCGGTCGTCGCTGCGATCTCTCCTGCAACGGGGGGGACAGTGGCAACCTGAGATTTCAATTGGGCGAGTTCGGCCTCAACGGAGTCGGTCTGCGACACGGCGTCAAGCTGTGCCTGGATTGAGTCCGAGGATCCGCTCAGGTCGGTAAGGGCACCCGATGCAAGGAGTTCATCGATCGCCCCAGCGCGAGCCTGCATCTCTCCAATCTTGTCCTGAGCGCGTTGCATCGCAAGCCCGGTATCGCCCATCGATTTCGAGATTCCTGATACGGCCTCTCCGATCTTGGTCTGCGCCTCGGCCGCGGTATAGGCCGCCTTCATCGTCTCCTTTTGGGTGCGGAACGATTCGACCCGGCTCTGCAACGTCTGGGAGGTGGTGACGAGGTGTTCCTCTTGTTCGACGAGCTGATCATGCTGGCCCTTCATACCTTCGAGTTGCGTGGCGATCGCCGATCGCCGCGAGAGCGCCTCTCGGGCGAGGTCTTCGTTGTTTTGGCTGAGTGCAGTTGCCGCCTGTTGCTTGAGCTTTTCCGCGCTTGTTTTTAGCTGTGTTGCCTGTAACTCAATGCGCTTTCTTGCGGTCGCGATGTCGGCGAGGCCACGTCGGACCTGCTGCAACTGCTCGAGCTGCTTCTCGTACGAGAGGTCGAGCGTCTCGCGCGGATCTTCGACGCGGTTGAGAGCCTTGTTTGCTTTGGCCTGGACGACCTGAGTGAGGCGCTTCATAAAGGCCATTGGGTCCTACCCTCTTTCTGGCTAAGCCGGTGGATATCGCGTGCCCATCAAGGTGTGACAAGACCAGATTTGATCTCTTGCCGTCCGAGTTTACGCATTTCAGCCGCTTGGCGATACGCGAACTGAGTGACCAAAAAAGCCACTGTTTTCCGTGATTGTTCAAATGATGTCCGACATTGCGACGTGATCTGGCCGCTAGCGTCGTTGCGATGACCGAATCACTGTGTCTGCTCAGCGTCCATGCTCACCCCGATGACGAGGCCTCGAAGGGTGCCGGTACTGTGGCCCGCTATCACGCCTTAGGCGTGCATACCGTGCTTGTGACCTGCACCGGGGGCGAAGAGGGTGAGATCTTGAACCCTGCGGTCAATCTGCCTGAATATCAAGCTGACCTCGCGGCTGTCCGTCGGCAAGAACTTGAGCGAGCTGCGCAGATAATCGGGTATGACGAGCTGGTGATGCTCGGATATCGAGATTCGGGCATGGCCGACTCGGAGGCAAACCTCCATCCCGAGAGTTTTGTCCAAGCTCCCTTTGAGGAGGCAGTGGAGCGCCTCGTCAAGGTCATCAGGCGAGTTCATCCTCAAGTCGTCATTACCTATCCGGAGGAGCAGAGAGGATATCGTCACCCAGATCATCTGCGTGTGCACGAGATCTCCCGGCAAGCCTTTGATGCAGCCGGGGACCCAGAGCAGTTTCCTCTTGCCGGAGCCCCATTTGTCCCAAGCAAGCTGTATTACTCGGTATGGGCAAAGGACCAGTTTCTTGCTCGCCACGGAAAGTTTGTCGAGACCGGTATAGAGTCGCCCTACAGCGCGGGGATGTTCACCGCCTGGTTCGATCGCGAGGAGATTGCTTCGACGACGCGGATCGATCTCGACGGTTTTACCGAGGTCCGCACCCGCGCGTTGCTCGCCCACGAAACGCAGATTGACCCGGCCTCAAATTTCTGGTTCGGTCTTCCTGCCGAAGTCGAACAGGAGATCTTTAGCTACGATCTTTACGTGCTCGCAAAAAGCAACGTCTCCGCGCTCGATGTACATGAAGAAGATCTGTTTGAGAACATCTCGGTTACAAGCCTTCGCTAGATACAAGCAGAGCTTTCAGTTTCTTTCTGGCACGAAAATCATTTGATACGGGGGTTTCTGGGGTTTACTACGATGAGCAGCGTGCATAAACCAAGGAGCTGGGCCGAGCGAGCGGGCGGCTAGTGGCTCCGGAGATCCTTCATCTATCGAGTGTTACTGGCAGTCCGCTTCTCGATCGCAAGGGCGAGCGGATCGGACGTGTCGAAGACCTCGTCGTGCGCGCGACTGGTGCGGCGCATCCACCCGTTGGAGGACTCGTGGTGAGAATTGGTGGCCGGGAGCTGTTTGTTCCGATTGAACTCGTCTGGGAGATCCGGCCACATCAGGTCCAGCTTCAGGGCCAAAAGCTCAATCTCTCCCGATTCGAACGCCGCGCTGGTGAACTTCTCCTTGCGCGGGACCTATCGGCGCGCCACCTCATCAACGTTGTTGGAGCGCGACTCATCCGCGCAAACGAGATCGAACTCGCGCTAGTTGACAATACCTGGCAGGTGGTGGGCGTTGACCCAAGTAGTCGCGGCGCGATCCGGCGCATCCTGCCCCGGTCATTGGGAAACAAGATTGCTCCGGGAGGCATAGTCGACTGGGAGAGCATTGAACCGTTCGTCTCTCACATCCCCTCAGCCCGGATGCGGATTCCGTATCGCAAGCTTGCAAAGTTGCGTGCTGCGCAGATAGCTGACCTTGTCGAGGCAGCTTCGCATGACGAGGGGAGAGAGATCATCGAGGCGGTCGGCCTCAATAGTGAACTCGAAGCCGACGTCTTCGAGGAGCTTGATGAGGAACACCAGGTTGAATTCCTTGATGCACGCACCAATGAAGAGGCGGGGCGTCTGCTCGCGAGGATGGAGCCAGACGATGCCGTGGACCTGCTCAATGATCTCGATCAGGAGCGGCGTATTCCGATTCTCGAGGCGATGCCTGCGCCTCAGCAGGCGAAGCTTAGGCGCCTATTGAATTACAACCCGGAGACTGCGGGCGGATTAATGAGTCCAGATTTTCTAGCGCTCAACCGAGAGACACTGGTATCGCAATCACTTGAGGCGTTGCGTACGAGTGCGGTCGCCGACGAGATTCTCGTGACGATCTATGAACTCGATGGAGAAGATCGACTCACTGGGACGGTGTCGGTTGTGCGGCTCCTGAAGGCGAATCCTTCCGCGAAACTCGAGGACATTGCCGAGCGCGATCCGGTGTCAATCTCGGCGGACGCGGATATTCACGAGATTGTCCGAAAGATGGCAGACTTCAACCTCTCCAATCTGCCTGTCGTTGATAACGAACTACGAATTATTGGTGTGATCACCTTTGATGATGTGCTCGAAGAGATGATTCCGACAGGGTGGCGCCGAGAATTTGGGATGACGACGCTCGAAGACTGAGCGCGGCCGATGCTCGTGCTGAATTGTCCGTATGTCGGTGAGATACCGACTGCCCTATCGTTTCAGGAAAGCGTCCGCAACGCCTCCGGATCTTGTTCATGTCGGTGATGGGTGGTACGCGTGGGGCGAATCCGCTACCATGTGGGCGAAAGCAGTCGCACCTCGTTCGGTGAGGCGGCTCGTTGGACAAAGGCCACTGACCCCACCTGTCGAAAGACACTCCGGGTCAGACCAGTCCTCTCCGGATTAAGGGGAGGACCAAAGTGGCTGGTCGAATCGACTTACGCCGGCGGGTGCCAAAGCTCTGACGAGAGAGGTGCGCCGAGGCGCTTGGATAGTTCCCGGGCGCAGCGGCGATTCCGGCGCCCACCGGAAGTCCTTCCTCTCATGCGTGTGGCTTCAACGGGCCCGATGAAGGAGGAGTGCTGACCACCGACTATTGGTTATCGATCCAACTTTGCGCGCGCCCCTTGATAAGGAGCCACTAGGGCGGTCCTCTCTTTAGCCGGGTGAGGCGCGTCGTGAAGGGTCAGCGCCGCGCAGACGCGGAGGGGAGGTGAACTGTTCATGCCAGACCGGAGCGACCGAAAGGTCATGCGCAACCACACCTCGCATGCGAACGCCGAGATCCGGGGAGCCTTTGGAACGATCCGAGATTCGGATGCAACTTCATCGCGTTCATTTAAAAAGACCATTTTTACATTGCTCGCAGTCGTCGGTCCCGGGATCATCGTCATGGTCGGAGACAACGATGCCGGCGGTGTTTCGACGTACGCTCAGGCGGGTCAGAACTACGGACTGAGTCTTCTCTGGACCCTTCCACTCATCATCCCGGTTCTGATTGTGAATCAGGAGATGGTTGTCAGGCTTGGCGCGGTCACCGGAATTGGATACGCGAGACTCATCTCCGAGCGATTCGGGCGCCTGTGGGGTCGCGTTTCTGTCATTGGGTTGTTTCTCTTGAACTTTCTCACCGTTGCCACCGAGTTTGCGGGAGTGACACTCTCGCTCGGATATTTCAACGTGAGCAAGTATCTCTGTGTACCAATCGCGGCCGTACTTCTTGTCGCGATCACGGCTTCGGGGAGCTTTCGGCGCTGGGAGCGCTTCATGTTCGTCTTTGTCTTTGCGAATTTCCTGGTTATTCCGCTTGTCATCTTTGCGCACCCACATGCGGGCCCAATCTTTCATGGTTTTGTCACTCCGAAAGTAGCTGGTGGTGTGAATTCAACTGCGGTTCTGTTTGTGATTGGAATCGTTGGAACAACGGTCGCTCCCTGGCAGCTGTTCTTTCAGCAGTCCAATATTGTGGACAAAAAACTCACGCCGCGATGGATCAATTATGAGCGAGTTGACACAATCCTCGGATCAGCGGTGACCGTACTCGCGGCGACGCTCATTATCTCGACAACCGCGTTTGCATTTTCTTCTCATGTCGATCTCTTCGGACATTTCGTGAATGGATTGGCCGTTGCCAAAGGCCTTGACCAGACGCTCGGCAACAGCGCAGGAGCGCTCTTTGCACTTGTGCTGTTGAACGCATCGATGGTTGGCGCGGCGTCGGTCACATTGACGACCGCATATGCGTTCGGGGACATCAAAGGGGCGCGTTCGTCGCTTGACAGGAGTTTTTCCGATGCGCGTCAGTTCTACGTCATTTTCGCGATTCTCGTCGTGCTCGCGGCAGGAATCGTGCTCCTCCCTCACGCTCCACTCGGTTTATTTGTGCTCGCGGTACAGGCTTTCGCGGGAATTCTCCTGCCGACAACAATGATCTTTGCCCTATTGCTCTGCAACGATCGTGAAGTACTTGGACCGTGGGTAAACCGTCCCTGGCTGAACGTCGTTGCGGGACTAGTCATCACCATATTGCTTGGGATGTCCGCGATCTTGATGATCACAACCGTCTTCTCGAACGTTTCTGCTGGCATTCTCTTGGTCGTTCTCATCGTTGCAGCAGTGGGAGGAGTGGCAGTAGGGATTCTTCTGGCTCGAAGTTCAATCGCCGATGAACGGATGAATCCACAGCTGCGCGCGCGCCCGGAGCGCGAACGTTGGCAGATGCCTGCCGCTGCGCTGCTGAAGCCAGCGCGGCTATCGCGCGGCCGACGTGCGGTGCTCTTCGGACTTTTTATCTATCTGGTTATCGGTGTGGGTCTCTTGTTGACAAAGTCAATTGGGCTTGGTCTCGGGCATCACTGATTGTGAATGATTTTTCCGTCCCAGCAATTGAATCTCAGGTCACGCCCCTGGGTTGAATTGCCCGGCGACGGTGAACCGTTCGTTCTGAAGACGCCTTGCAAGGCGGATGTTGATCGCGCGTCGCTCCAAGGTCTGTTCTACGAGTTTGAGTTCGGAGACATCGGCAACCTTCAGGCCAAAAGCTTCAACCTCACCGGCAAGTAAGGGCTCACCTGATTCATCGAGTTGGGCAAGAGCACTCAACCCTTCGAGCATCCGCTGAATTGAATTGTCTGGAAAACGCCTGCGCAACTCTGCGAAATTATCGGTGATGAATCTCCAGGTCTGAAGGTTGATCTTTCGATTCCGAAGCATCTGTCGAAGAAGGTACGGAGCATCCTGGGATCTGATCTCGGTGAGGCACAGTTCGTGGATTTTCTGGGCAAGGAGAGGATCGCTGAGCTTGGCGAAAGCACTCAGATGGCGAATCTGGTCACTTGGGTTCTGTGGATTGCGAAAGCGCGCGAGGATCTGTTCGAATACCGTGTCATCCGAATGGCCCGCGACCACGCCAAGTACTGACCCAGCGAGATCCGCATCCATTGGCACCCCACCGAGGTGTTCTCGATCAAAGAGTTCTCGGCAGTGCGCGATGACTGTCAAATCTTGTCCAGCTCCCCCGAGGGAGGCGATCAACGATGACCGCAGGAGTGGGGTCGACTCCTTGTCGTCCGTCGAGATCTTCCAGCCCGTCTGCGTCAGAACCGGTCCCAGTAACTCTCGGGTGAAACTGGCAAGTTCGGCTCCTCTTGACGGTGCAATCAACGTGTTGATTGTCTCGATGGCTCCGATAATGACAGACCAGACAAACGGATCGCGCTCGTCATGCAGCGCAGCGGCGAGTTCCGCGAGCTGGACGAGATCGGACCGACCAGCGAGGATGTAGGCCCAGGTGTCATCTGCAAGATTGAATCGCTCAATGTCGCGTAATTGCGCGATATCTTGAAGCAGTTCGCTGTAGCTCGCGCGGTCGTATTTTACGCGAAAGAATCCGGAACCGCCGACATTGACGAGAAGAGGGCCCTTGTCGACGGTGATGTGAAACGCGTTCGTGCCGAGGAGTGCGTGGGACTCTTGACCGTGCTGTCCGAGGGGGGCAGCAATGATCGGAACAAGCCAGTCACGTCCAATCGCGGATTCTCCATTTTCGATGGCCGGAAGGTAAGAGAAGGGTGTCTGGGAGAGTTCGAATACCGTAGGAGATTCACCGGGTTTGGGGCAGAGTTCAACCGAGGGAAATCCTCCCTGGAAAATCCACGAGTTCATGATTGCCCGAACCGGTGCATCATCGGACGCAGACTCGATCGCATCCCAGAGATCATCGGATTCGGTATTCGCGTAGATATGGGATTTGAGATACCTTCGAACGCCATCTCGGAATTTGTCCGGTCCAAGATATTGTTCGATCATCCACAGAATGCTCGCCCCCTTTTCGTATGTGAGCACATCAAACATCGCGGCTGCCTCATCGGGATGATTCACCGGAAATTCAACTGGCCGAGTCGCGTGCAGGGCATCGACGTGAAAAGCCGCCGACTTCGAGCGGCTGAACGAAACAAAGGTATTCCACTCTGGATGGAGGTCGTCCTGGCAGAGTCGAGACATGAAGGTCGCGAAAGCCTCATTGAGCCAGATTCCATTCCACCAACGCATGGTGACAAGATCGCCGAACCACATGTGGGCGATTTCGTGCTCCACAACCTCAACGAGGGATTCCATTTCGGTGCGCGACACGTTCTCGGGGTCGGCGAGCAAGATCGCCTCGCGAAATGTCACACACCCGAGATTCTCCATCGCGCCGGAGGCAAAATCAGGAAGAGCGACAAGGTCGAGCTTGGTCCCGGGGTAGGGGATATCGAAGTAGTTCGTGAAAAACCGTAATGCATGAGCGCCCGCTTCGAGCGCATGGCCCGCGAGGTGGAGTCTTCCTGGCACGGTATACACGCGTAGCGCAACGCCGTTGACATCAATTGGCTCTGTTGCCTCGAGTGGGCCCACAATAAGCGCGACGAGATAGGTCGACATTGGAATTGTCTCGGCAAAATGAACACGTCGTTTGCCGTTCCCAAGCTCCGAACTCGACAGCTCTTCTCCATTTGATATCGCAGTCATCGTGCTTGGGACTTCGAGCGTGATGTCGAAGATCGCTTTTCTGTCAGGCTCGTCAAAGCACGGAAAAGCCTTTCGAGCATCGGTCTGCTCGAACTGCGTCGTCGCGATCGTCTGGAGCTTGCCGCCGTTGTCCACATAGGTGCTCTTGTAAAGTCCACAGAGCTTGTCATTTAGTCGGCCTCGAAATTTGCATGAAAGTGTGTAACGGCCCGGGTCAAGTGGGCTGGCCGTCGTAAAGGTGACCTGCTCAAATTTGCTGTTCATCGTGATGGTTGCAGCGGATGCATTGTCAGCGCTCCCGCTCGGATTACCCCATCCGGGTTCGATGGTCGCGTGTTCGATCGTCAGGTCGCAGGCATTCAACACGATTGACTGTGTGGCTTCGAATACCTCGAGTTCAAGCGATTCCGCGCCCTCGAAGTCTTCTTGTTCGAGGTCCGGAGCCAGGCGGAGCACATAGCGAACAGGCTTGGTGTTGCGCGGAAGCCGGAAGTCATCGGCGAGTGTCGGTTCAGGCATGGGACAACGTTAGTGAGTTTTCTTGCCTCCCTGAACCAGATTTTGTATACCTCGCCTTTGAAATACGATCTAATTTTCATCGGCTTTCAATCTTCTAGAACTATCGTGTCAGTTCGTGACGACGCGAATGAATCTCGTATCCCAATTGGCAAGTGAGCGAACCTTTGACGTGGTCTGTGTCGGTACCGCGCTGATCGACCACCTCTCGTTTGCGGATCTTTCTACGGTTGCAGAGCTTGGTCTCGCGGCGGGAACAATGACACTGATCGACGACGAGACGGCGATGCGTGCACGTACAACGCTTGGTGCTGCGAAGCTCGTTTCGGGCGGGACCGTTGCGAACACTGCCGCCGGGATTGCCTCGTTTACCGGTCGTCCAGCATTTGTCGGAGCGGTCGCGCCCGATGAGTTCGGAGAACGGTACGCCCATGACCTACGTTCGGTCGGGGTTCAAACGATGCTGGTCGAAATCGTCGACGAGAATGCTCTCTCCGCGACTGGCGCCTGCTATGTGATGGTCACTCCGGATCAGCAGCGCACCATGGCAACACATCTAGGAGTCTCCGGACAGCTTCGTGTCGAGCATCTTCCAGAGGGCCTTCTCGCACAATGCGCGGTGTGTTATTTCGACGGGTATCTGCTTGATTTTCCCGGCGCGGAAGGGATCGTGCGATCACTGGTCAGTTCCGCAAAAAGACACGGCACAGCGCTCGCCCTTGGTCTCGCGGACCCATTCGTCGTTGACCGTCATCGCGAGACGCTCATTGCGCTCTTGCCCGATATCAGTCTGCTCTTTTCCAACCAAGACGAGATACTGAGCCTTGGTGAAAGCGATGACATCTACAGGGCAGCTGAACGGTTTCGACATCCTGACATGGCAGTTGTTGTGACGAGATCAGAGCTTGGCGCGGTCGTCGTTTGGGAGGAGGGGATGGCCCAGATCGATGCGGTGCCTGTCGATCGCGTCATCGATGTCACCGGAGCTGGAGATCTCTTTGCAGCAGGGATGCTCTATGGGTGCATTCGAGATGGGGATTACCAAATTGGCGCCAAGCTCGGCGCGCTCGCCGCCTCCGAGGTTATTTCACATCTCGGAGCTCGCCCGGAGCACTCGCTGTATGAGCTGGCAAATAGGGCGGGGATTCTCCTCTAGTGGAGTGTGCCAGAGAGATTCGCGTCAACCTTGCTGCTCGACGTATCGCGCGTCCAGTGCATCATCGAGCACCCTCTGTTGGGGAACATAGATCGCCGCTGGACAGACCTTGACCTTGATTACGTCGATTGGTGAAGTGTGCGCGGCCCTACCATTTTGAATCTAGAACTCGAAGGCGATTCCACTCGATGCGGAACAATCGATGAGAGTAGGCGGCGGTTGAGCGATACATGCAACCAAGAACGCGGGCAAACCCAGAGGTGACGCGGAACTAGCCCCGGCCGCAGTTTGGCTTCTTGCCGTGATTGGCCTTCTTCTTCTTGCTGAGCTTTCGCTTTGAGGTTCTCTTTGACATGGAGGGCAAAGTGTAGTCGAGATGCCAGAGGTTGTCCTACGCCGATGAGTGGCCCGAGACTGGATCCGCCTCTGGCCCTTCAGGTATTGACTACCCTAAGGCTGGCTATCGGTACCATGGTGGTGCGAGGAGGAGTGAGATGGCGTGGCTTCTCAAAGACGGCGAGGTACTCGCAAGCTGCGATGATGCGTCTGCAGGTCCACTTTCCCGTATTCCCATCGGTTCGCCGGTCGGGGCGCAGCTTCTATCGATAACGCGGCTCCATATAGCGGGCGCGAAGGGAGCAGATATCGCATCGCTCGATGCGGAACGCGTGGTTCGCGCAATCTCGTCTTTTCGCCCGTGGAGACCAATCCTGGCGAAGAATCCTGGCAAGATGTTCGTTGTCGCGGAGCGTGGAGCATTCGCCCGGTGGGGACTCACTGTCGGTGACCGACTTGAGGTTCGATGACCGATGCGGGATCTGTTGCCTCCGGGGATTCGCCGGAGGCTGTACTCGATGGGGCGATGCACGGCACGATTGGCGTTGCCGGATCGCTGGTGCTCGTCGCAACGCCGATAGGAAACACCGGCGACATGAGTCGCAGGGCGATGGAGACTCTGGGTCGTGCCGATCTTGTCTGTTGTGAGGATACGAGACACACCGGTCAGCTCTTCAAGATGCTTGGAATTAGGCCCAAACAGCTGCTCTCTCTGCACGAACACAATGAGGCACGTAGGGGGGACGAAATAGTTGACCGGATCATTCGAGGCGATATGGTTGCGCTCGTCAGTGATGCCGGGACACCTTTGATATCTGACCCTGGAGAGCGTCTCGTCTCGCGTGTCGTTGCGGCCGGGCTATTGGTCTCCACGGTTCCAGGCCCCTCGGCGGTGGTTGCCTCGCTGAGCATTTCGGGACTTCCAGCCGATCGGTTCCTGTTCGAAGGTTTCTTGCCCCGAAAGGGTCGTAGCCGCGAGATGAGGCTGCGTGCAATTGCGGGTGCAGGGGTGACCAGCGTGGTCTACGAGGCTCCGAGGAGAGTCAAGGAGACGCTTGAGGAGCTGCTCGAAGTCTGTGGCCCCGATCGCAACATCGCAATCGTCAGGGAGTTGACAAAGATGCACGAGGAGGTTTGGCGCGGAACTCTTGGTCAAGCCGTCGCCCGCCAGGATGCCGAGACTCGTGGTGAGCATGTGATCGTGCTCGGAGCTGCCGTCTCAGGAACCGCGGAACCGATAGGCGATGCGACTGAAGAGCTCGGATTCCTTCTCGCCGCGGGCCTGAGTCGTCGTGACGCCGCGAGCGCGCTTGAGATCTTGCGCGGGATTCCACATCGTGTTGCCTATCAGTTGGCACTGAATGTTGAACCGAAGGAGAAATAGCGCCGCTTCGGCAAAAGGTCGGCCCTCGGGTCGGTACGCTACAAAAGTGCCCGATTCTTTCTTTCAAACCACTCCGATCTATTACGTCAACGACCGACCCCACCTCGGCACCGCTTATTCGACCGTGACCGCAGATGCATTTGCCCGTTGGCACCGCAGTATCGGCGATGATGTGTTCTTTCTCACGGGCACCGATGAACATGGTCTCAAGATTGTCCGTGTTGCCGAGGAGCGGGGAAAATCCACGAACGCGTGGGTTGACGAAGCGAGTGCGTGGTTCGGAGAGGCATGGAATGCCCTTGAGATCACCAATGATGATTTCATTAGGACTACCGAAGAGCGTCATGTCTACGCGGTGCAGAAATTCATGCAGGCCATCTATGACAATGGTTACATCTATCTCGGTGAGTACGCGGGCTGGTACTGCGTTTCCTGCGAAGCCTATTACTCGGATGCTGAACTACTAGACGGGCAGCGCTGCCCGGTACACGAGCGTGAGGTGGAGTGGCTCGTTGAGGAGAACTACTTCTTTGCACTTTCGCGTTTTGCCGATCAGCTTCTTGAGTGGTACCGGGCGAATCCTGGCGTTGTATTTCCCGAGACGCGCAAAAACGAGGCACTCGGCATCATCAAGCAGGGACTTGAAGACATCTCGGTGACGCGCACCTCCTTTGACTGGGGGATTCCGGTGCCATGGGATGAGCGCCATGTTGTCTATGTCTGGTACGACGCGCTGATCAACTACGTCACAGCAGCGGGCTACGGAGTGGACGACGAGCGATTCGCGAGGCTCTGGCCGGCCGTGCATCATCTTGTCGGGAAAGACATCCTCCGCTTCCATGCGGTCTGGTGGCCGGCGATGTGCATGGCAGCGGGTATTACTCCACCAGCTCAGATTGTCGCGCACGGCTGGCTCATGGTCGGCGGGGAGAAAATGTCCAAGTCGCGCACGAACCAGCTGGACCCAGTCGAGATTGCAGCTGATGTGGGCGTCGAGACTCTCCGATATCACCTGCTGCGTGATGTAGCGCTCGGGAACGACGGAGATTTTACCTACGAGGGACTCCTTGCCCGTCACAACACCGATCTGGCGAACAATCTCGGAAATCTTCTGCAGCGCGTGAGCACCGTTGTCGGGTCCAAATGCAATGGTGTTGGGCCAATTCCACGCGCCGCTTCGGAGACGCCCCTGTCATCTGTCGCCGATGAAACGATCCGGCGGGTGCGGGAGGCGTGGACACGTTTTGCACCCCACGATGCACTTGAGTTGACGTGGAGGCTCGTGCACGAGGCAAATGCAGCGCTCGAAAAGGCCGAGCCGTGGAAGATGGAGCCGGGCCCGGCGGTTGATGCCGTTCTCGGCGACGCGCTCGAGGTCCTGCGGATCGTTTCGATCCTCGCCTCGCCCGCGCTTCCCGAGACCTGCGCGGAGATCTTTGCGAGAATCGGTCTCGAAGGTCGACCCGATGATCCGGGTCGGGCGCGCTCAGATGATGGAGAGCTGATCTGGGGTCTTTACCAGGCGAGTGGTCCAGTTATCAAGGGCCCTCCGCTCTTTCCGCGTCGTCGTCTCGATGAGCGTGAGGACTGAGTTGAGCGAACGATCGAGCGCGATCCGAGAGCGGATCATCGATCCGGGCAGCTGGACAGACAGCCACTGTCATCTCCACGATCTCGAAGACGTTCCCGGGCTTCTTGAGCGCTCGCGCGCCGCGAACGTCGATCGGTTGATCTGCATCGGAACGTCGGAGGAATCCTCACATGCGGCAATCTCGCTCGCGAAACGCTCGAGCGAAAGCGATCATTTGCCAATGCTGTGGGCGACGGTTGGTCAGCACCCCCATGATGCGACAAGCGATAGCGGATGGCTCCTCCAGCTCCTTGAACGAAGCAAGGTGCTCCTTCCACGTGGGCCGAAGCCACCCGGTTCGATCGTCGCGGTTGGTGAATGCGGACTGGATTTTCATTACAACTATTCGCCTCCTGATGCACAGCGCGAGGCCTTCATCCTCCAGATCTCCCTCGCTCGCCTCTTCGATCTCGCGCTCGTGGTGCATACTCGCAGTGCTTGGCAGGAGACATTTGATCTTCTCGAATCCGAGTTGCAACCCGAACGCGTCGTGATCCACTGTTTTACGGGTGGCCCTGACGAGGCGCGGCGTTGCCTCGACCTTGGTGCATATCTTTCGTTTTCGGGGATTGCGACGTTCAAGAATGCAGAAGACATTCGACGTGCAGTTGATCTTTGCCCCATCGACCGTCTCCTGATCGAGACCGACGCTCCCTATCTCGCTCCGGTGCCCCACCGTGGAACACCGAATGAGCCAGCGTTCGTCTCTCTTGTCGGCGTTGCACTTGCAAAACGCAAGGGGATCGACGTTGATGAGTTCGCCAGACATACCTCGAACAATGCGGTCAAGGCCTTCGGAATCAGCAGTGGCTGATCGCCATCGTCTCGGGCGAGCGGAACTTCACCGTTTACTTGATGAGCATGGAATATCTCCGTCAAGGGCACTCGGTCAAAACTTCGTCGCAGATCCCAATACCGTCGAGAGGATCGCTCGGCTAGCTCGCGTAGGGGTGGGCGACCATGTGATTGAGATTGGCGCCGGTCTCGGGTCACTGACGCTCGCGCTTGCGGCGACAGGCGCTCGGGTCATTGCGGTTGAGATCGATCGTAATCTGATCCCCATACTTGAATCGCTCGTCCCCCAAAACGTCTCCGTCGTGCACGCCGACGCATTGGTGCTCAACTTCACGAAATTGCTTGAACGAGATAGACAGTACACACTCGTGGCAAATCTTCCCTATAACGTCGCCACGCCTTTAGTCATGACGCTTCTCGAGCATGTGCCGCCGATCACCAGAATGATTGTGATGGTGCAACGCGAGGTAGCTGAGCGACTCGCAGCGGTGCCTGGTTCGCGCGCATTTGCAGGCGTCACCGCGCGACGCTCCTATTTTGCGGATGCAAAGATCGTTGGGCAGGTCTCTGCAGAGGTCTTCATCCCGAAACCTCATGTGGCCTCTTCGCTGGTCGAAATCGTGCGGCTGGAAGAGCCCGCGGTCGATCCACAGATCGCGCCCTATGGGGAGATAGCAGCTTTGATCAGAGCAGGGTTCAGCTCGCGACGAAAGATGCTGCGCAGAGCACTGAAAGGGTTGGTCGGAGAAGACGATTTCCGCGCAGCCGGGATTACACCGACTGCACGGGCCGAGACCATCGACATCGCTGCATGGGGCAAGCTTGCGGGATGGAAACGATCGAATTCGCCCACGCAAAATTAACGAGAACGCTCAAGGTCACTGGGGTCCGCAGCGATGGTTTTCATCTCATCGACGCGGAGATGGTAACTGTGGACCTCGCTGATCGACTCGAATTTGCATCAGGTTCTGGCTTGAAGGTTCACGATCGGGTCAGGTGGTCGGATTGCGCGCGATCCGAGGGGCTGGGATTCGTCGTGCCGAGAGATGGTTCTAATCTTGTTGCGCGCGCCCTTGCCATGATTGCAATTGAGTCTGCAGTGACGCTCGAAAAGTCGATTCCCTCCGGGGCTGGTCTCGGAGGAGGCTCCGCCGACGCCGCTGCGGTGCTGCGTCATTTTGGATTCGATAACCTTGAGCGAGCTGCAAAACTCGGCGCAGATGTACCATTTTGTATCTCAGGTGGTCGTGCGCGCGTCACGGGAATCGGTGAAATCGTTGAGTCGCTTCCTTACGTTGAGCAATCATTTGTGATTGTTACTCCACCGTTTGGAATCGAGACTTCAAAGGTGTATCGCACCTACGACATGCTCGGTAAACGTGAGGAGATTTCGGGAAAGAATGACCTTGAGCGAGCGGCCTTTCGCGTCGAGCCACGTCTCAATTACTGGCGTGACCAGCTCGCGGACGTGACCGGCAGGGAACCTGTGCTCGCGGGAAGCGGATCATCGCTGTTTGTCGAGTGCGCGCATGATGAGCGAATCGAACTTGCTCAGAGGGTGCTCGAGCGCGTCAGGCGGAGCAACGATCGGGCATTGGTTGTACCGGCGATGACGGTGCGCTCTGCGGACGAGCGGGCCTAGTACGAAGGACGGTACTTGAGGGTCAGCGGCGGTTACTTCGCCCTGCGTTGCCAGCGGGTGCGCTTGAGCATCTTCTTGTGCTTCTTTTTCCGCATGCGCTTTCGTCGTTTTTTAATCAGTGATCCCATGGCTCGGACGAGGCTAGTGGAAAACCGGACGCCTCGCAGGGAGTGGCACCCAGGAACTCTGCCGGTCGCCATGGTGGACCGCGCGCGTCGGCAGATCCTCTCGATGGCGCGTTAGGGTAACGGGGAAACCTTTGCGGCGTATTTGCGGGATTTTTGCCGAGGGAACGGGGTCGTATGTGATCGAAGTGCGAGGTCTCACCAAGCGTTATGGCGACAAGATCGCAGTCGAAGATCTCTCATTCAATGCCTACCCGGGGGTCGTGACCGGGTTCCTTGGTCCGAATGGCTCCGGCAAGTCAACGACAATGCGTGTGATCATGGGCCTCGACCATCCGAACGGCGGAACGGCGACGATCAATGGTCGTCCTTATCATGATCTTGACTGGCCGTTGCGTGAGGTCGGAGCACTATTGGAGGCACGTGCGATTCACCCTGGTCGCACTGCCAGATCTCATCTATGGATGCTCGCGCAGACCAATCAGATCGCGCGTTCTCGCGTTGACGAGGTGCTCGACATCGTTGGTCTTACCGAGGTCGCGAATCAGCTGACGGGAAAGTTCTCGCTTGGCATGAGCCAGCGACTCGGCATCGCGGCCTCCCTCCTTGGTGATCCGGGCGTTTTGCTCTATGACGAACCGGTCAACGGGCTTGATGCAGAGGGTATCCGATGGGTTCGCAATCTGCTCATCGGTCTCGCCAGACAGGGTCGTACCCTCTTTGTGTCAAGCCATCTGATGAGCGAAATGGCTCAGATGGCAGACGATGTTGTGGTGATTGGCCGCGGGCGGCTCATCACCCAGGCGCTGATGAGTGATCTTCTTGCTGGCAACCAGCAGAGCTTCGTGCGCGTACGTTCGCCGGGGATCGACCCACTGGTTGTGCTCCTCGAGACAAATGGCGCCAGAATCTCACGCGAATCAGATGGATCGATCAGCGTCTCTGGGCTTACTGAGGAGATGGTCGGCGATCTCGCCTTTGAGGCGGGCATTGCACTGCACGAGCTTGCGCCGGTCAACGCCTCACTCGAAGAGGTTTTCATGGAACTCACCGAAGAGAGTGTGGAATACCACGGTGCCCCGGGAGGATCCCAATGAACGGTGAGACGACAGCCCCGCGCCCGCCACCTCCGATTTTCGTCGGCCACTCGTCGCTGCGTGGCGTGATCGCATCGGAGATCACCAAGCTGCGCACGGTGCGCTCGACAATGTGGAGTTTTGGCGTCCTTGTCGTCCTGGCAGTCGGACTGAGCGCGCTTGCAACTTCACTCACCACCTCGCACTGGAATCAGGCGGGGTTTGGAGAGCGATTCACCTTTGACCCGATTCGAGAGAGCCTCATCGGGGTATTCTTTGGGCAGTTTGCAATCGGAGTACTCGGAGTGCTCGTGATCAGCGCGGAGTACACCACAGGCACGATCCGGGCATCGCTTGCTGCAGTTCCTAAACGGTTTCGCCTTCTGCTCGGAAAGATCATCGTCTTTGGCGTCGCGACGCTCATCATCGGAGAGATCGTCGCTTTCGCCTCGTTCTTCGTCGGCCAGACGTTGCTCCATGCACCCGCCCCGCACGCAACCATCTCATCTCCGGGAGCACTTCGCGCCGTGACCGGAGATGGTCTCTACCTCTGCCTTCTCGGCCTCATCGCGCTCGGCATTGGCGGCATCATCCGGCACACCGCGGCAGCGGTCAGCGCCTATGTCGGCCTGCTGCTCGTGATCCCGATCATCATCGCGCTTTTGCCCTCGACGGTTTCGAATGATGTAACTCGATTTCTTCCCGCTTCGATCGGCCACACCGTCGTCTCGAGGATCCAAGATCCCCATAACTTCTCACCTGGTATCGGCTTGGTCGTGTTGGCGATCTATGCAGCGGTGGCGCTCGGTGTCGCGGGGTATCTTCTCGTGCATCGCGACGCGTAGAGGACCAGATACGGCTCCATTTCGCTGTCGGCCTATCATTGGACCGGAAAGGTCAATTGCGCCGGCATCACCGTCACCGGCAGAGTCGCACAATCTGGGATGGATCGATCTGCGGAACGCCGGACTTTGATTCCGGAGGCTGTATGTTCGAGCCTTATCTGAACTAGACAGTACGCGAGGTGCTCTTTGGTCGTCGCCTGCATGGAATCAGCGGATGCATCCTTCGGGGGTAGTTCAATCGGCAGAACGTCGGCCTTTGAAGCCGGATGTTGGAGGTTCGAGCCCTCCCCCCCGAGCTTCGTGCTATTCATCTCGTCTGACATCTGGGCCCTCTGAGTGGTGGGTGAGTCGTTCGTGTATACGATCTCGAACTGTGGATCGGTCATCGTTATCACCCACACGGTTCGATTGGGCGCGTGTGCGCGAGAATGGCTCAATGAGCGAAGAGGAGTTTGCCTTTCGATATGGAATCTTGCGTCCTCTGTTGACGCTCATCGGACTTGGATCGCGCCAGGCGCGGGTGGTCTTTCATGAACGCGTGCTGGAGGTGCGTTTTGGGTACGGATTTCGTGCTGAGATTCCCTTCAGTGCGATCTATAACGCGAAGCCCGAGCCAGGGATGATCAGTGGGGTCGGTGTGCATGGTTGGCGTGGAAACTGGCTGGTGAACGGCTCTGCCTGGGGTCTCGTCGGATTTGATCTTGATCAGAAGGTCGACGCGCAGGTACTCGGTTTTCCCGTGAAACTGCTGCATCTGCGGATGAGTCTCGAGAGGCCGGGAAACTTTCTCGCTCGACTTGCCCAAGAGGTGCCTCTCAGTCCGCGCCGCGGATAGGACCGCCGTCGCTATTGGATTTTGTCCCGTTTGTTGTCGCGTTCTTTGTCACTGATTGAGCCGAGGTAGTCGTTGTAGCGCTGACGCGCCGCCTCCTGTTCGATATCGCGTTGGTGGGTTCGTTCGGAGTGCGACTTGGCCCAACTGGCATAGGGGCGAAAAAGGAAGCGACGTTGGCGCGGACCCTTTCCGTGTGTGACTCCGAGCTCGTCGAGGAGCAGCCGGCGCCAAAGTACAAACGCATATACCGTAAAAAGTGGCCACTCAATTGCGTAGGCCCAGGAGAGCGTGTTCCCGCCGAGAGCCCTTCGGAACTGCCAGTTCGCGAGCAGTACGAACGCGACGACACAGAAGGTCAGCGCGAGGTGGAGGCGCAGGATCCGCCACGAGAAGAGCCGGGAGCGCGCCATTTCCTTACCCTAGCGATCGCGCTGCAATGACTGTCGAGCGGTACCCGGTAATTTGTCGCCAGACCTAGACTTGGCCGATGACCGGTGACGGACAAGAGGCCCCCTCCCATCGAGGCGTCGAAGGTGTACTCGACATGCTTCGCTCCGAGGGAAACCGTGTCACCACCTCCCGTCGACTGCTGATCGGCTGTCTTGTCGAGGCAAAGGGGCACCTTACTGCAGAGGAGATCGCGGAAGATCTCGCGCGACGCGCTCCGGATATCCACCTCTCGACGATCTATCGGAACCTTGACGAACTTGAGCGCATCGGGGTTGTTTCTCACTCGCACCTCGGTCATGGGCCAGCGACATATCACCTTTCGACCAAGGTGCATGGTCATCTCGTCTGCGAGGACTGCGGAATAACGATCGAAGCCCCAGATGAGATCTTTGCCGAGCTTGCCGCAGTCGTGCTTGGCGAGCACGGATTCATCATCGATCCGCATCACTTTGCCGTCCTCGGACGATGCGCTGCGTGTCATCGCCGTTTCGTCGAGCAAGAGCGTGTAGGCGAATCAGATCGCAGCACGCGCACTGAAGAGATCTAGGTATTTTTCACCGCAGCGACGAGTTGGGTGAGCGAATCCTTTGCGTCACCAAAGAGCAACGTCGTCGCATCTTGGTACATCAACTCGTTTTCTATTCCGGCAAAACCGGGCCGCATCGATCGTTTGAGGAAGATTACGTTCTTTGCTTCGTCAACGTTGAGGATCGGCATGCCATAGATTGGACTCCCTGGGGATGACTTTGCTGCCGGATTCACGACGTCATTTGCTCCGATTACTAGCGCGACGTCGGTAGTAGAGAACGCCGCGTTTGCCTGCTCCATTTCAAGCAGCTGGTCATAGGGGACATTTGCCTCGGCGAGAAGGACATTCATGTGGCCTGGCATGCGTCCCGCGACAGGATGAATTGCGTAATAGACATCGACACCGCGCGCCTCGAGCAGATCGGCGAGCTCGCGAACGACGTGCTGGGCCTGGGCAACTGCGAGTCCGTACCCCGGGACGATTGCGACCTTTCGCGAATACGCAAGGAGGATCGCGACATCTTCCACACTCGTGCTTTTGACCATCCTTCCTTCGACCCCCGGCTCCTCGGTCGCTACAACGACAGAACCGAACGCAGAGAAGAGAATGTTCGCGAGCGACCGACCCATTGCCTTACTCATCATTCTCGTGAGCAGGGTTCCCGAGGCGCCGACGAGTGTTCCGGCGACGACGAGCAAGACAGAGTGGAGAACGAAACCGCTCGCCGCGACCGCGAGGCCGGTAAAGGAGTTGAGCAGAGAAATCAGTACAGGTACATCAGCGCCGCCGATTGGAAGCACGAAGGCTGCTCCAAAGGCGAGCGACAGGAGGGCGATGCCTACGATCACCCCGGTGTGTGGCGAGGCGCAGGCCCATCCGCCACCTGCGATGATCGCCGCGAAAACAGCGCCGTTGATGACCTTTTGTCCTGGATAGGTGATCGGACGGCCGGTCATCAGCTCTTGGAGCTTGGCAAACGCGACAACGGATCCAGAGAAACTCACTGATCCGACGATGACCCCAAATAGCACCTCAACGACCTGATACACCGCGAGTTGGTGTGGATGCGACTGGAGGAAGTCACTCATTGCCACCAACGCGGCGGCGCCTCCACCAACGCCGTTGAAACCCGCGACCATCTGGGGAACCGCGGTCATTTTCACATAACGCGCGATCGGGACACCTATCGCGGTACCCACCACCATTGCCGCCACGATGATCGCGAACCGGTGGAGTCCTGGTGTCGCGAAGTTGAATCCGATCGCAACCACCATGCCGAATGCGCCGATGATGTTGCCGCGACGCGCACCCTTGGGGTTTGAGAGCCCCTTGAGAGCGAGGATGAAACAGATCGCCGCGAAGAGGTCGACGATACGCAATACCGTGTCAATCTTCATGGGTGATCACCTGCGTCCTCGGATTTTCTCTTCGGTTCAGGTTTCTGCTTGAACATCTCGAGCATTCGGTCGGTGACGACGAATCCGCCGACGACATTGATCGTCGCGAAGACCACGGCGATGATTCCAAGCGCAAGCTGCGCGGTTCCCTGTGCGTTACCGAGCACGAGCATTGATCCGACAAGAATCACTCCGTGGATTGCGTTTGTTCCCGACATCAGCGGTGTGTGCAAGACGCTCGGAACCTTTGAGATCACCTCGATTCCAACAAAAACCGCAAGCGCGAAGACGGTAATGAGGTTGATGATGTCGGATCCGCTCATGACCTCTGCTCCTTCAAGAGATTCGCAGTTGGCTCGTGTCGGATCTCTCCTGCGTAGGTGATGCAGCTACCTGCAACGATCTCGTCGTCAAAGTCGAGTTCCAGCTTGCCGTCCTTTGAGAGCAATCCCACAAACTCGGCAATGTTCCTGGCATAGAGAAAACTCGCGTGTGTCGGCATGGAACTCGGCAGATTTCTCACTCCGTGCACAATCACCCCGCGATGGATAACCTCTTCGCCGGGCCTCGAGAGTTCGCAGTTTCCGCCGGACTCCGCGGCAAGATCCACAATCACACTGCCGGGTGCCATTGCCTCCACCATCTCGGTGGTGACAAGCCGAGGAGCGGTCCTCCCTGGGATTGCCGCCGTGCTGATGACGATGTCGGCCATCGCAACCTCCCGGGCGATCATCTCGCGCTGACGATTGAGGAAGTCCTCGCTCTGTTCGCGCGCATACCCGCCCGTGCCCTCCTGGGTCTCAAGAGGAAGTTCAACAAACGTCGCTCCAAGGCTTTGAACCTCGTCTTTCGAACTTGCACGAACATCGTTGGCGCGCACAACCGCTCCGAGGCGCCTCGCCGTCGCGATCGCTTGAAGTCCCGCAACCCCTGCTCCGAGAACCAGGACCTTCGCGGGCGGGATCGTTCCTGCAGCAGTCATGAACATCGGCAGAAATTTTCCAAGACGACTCGCACCGATCAGCACGGCGCGGTATCCCGAGACGGTTGCCTGTGAAGAAAGAGCGTCCATGGATTGGGCTCTCGAGATACGCGGGAGCAGGTCAAGGCTGAGGGAGGTGATTTCCTGCCTCAGGAGAAATTCGACCGTCTCGAGGTTTGTACTTGGTTGAAGGAGTCCGACAAGCGCCGAACCCGGGCGGAGGTAGGCGAGCAGCTCTTGGGGTGGAGCGCTCACACAGCACAGCACATCAGTTCCTTCGAGAAGTTCCCGGACATTGCCCGAGACACTGACCTCGTGAGCGCGATATGCGTCGTCGGAGAAGTTTGCCTCAGCGCCGACGCCAGATTCTACGGAGATGTGGTGGCTCTGCCGGACGAGCCGGTCGGCTACGTCGGGCACCATTGCACTTCGCCGCTCGAAGGGCGCGCGCTCTTTCAGAATGGTTAGCTGCATGGAACATCTGTAGTGGACATTTCTGCTGCACGCAATGGTATCGGGCAACTTTATGTAAAAGACGGAGAACTTTTTGGTGAAAGATCCTCGTCCTTGGACTTCGCCCTATGCTCAAGAGGTGGACGCCGTCGATTCAACCGAACAGAACTTCCGGAATATCAACGAGATTGATGAGGGCGCTTCTCTTGCGCGGATATCCGAGGGCGAAGTGGGAGATCCTGACGGCGAATCGATTGACGATCTCGCCGGAGATGATGCTGTGCTCGAGCGAGGACGGCAGATGCTCGCCGACGCGGAGGCGAAGCTCGCCGGAGTTGAACGTGCTCTCGCACGTCTCGACGCTGGAAATTATGGACGCTGCGAAGTGTGCGGCGCACCGATCGCGGCGTCTTTGTTAGCCGAACGCCCAAGCCTCGACCGATGTGCCGAGCATGACAACGAGAACGTGACGCGCGCCTAACCGCCAGTGTGTCGCGTCTGTGTGCACCATTTGGCAGCACGGGGCGAAACAGCGAGCGGCAACCGGATTCTGCCGGTCGCCGCTCGAAATATTCAACACAGATATTCAACACCCGAAAACGTGGCGCCCGGAATTTCGGGCATGTCGACTCGGGCATGTCGACTCGAGCCGGTTACTTCTTTGACTCCCAGAAGATCGTGTCGATCTTCGAGATGCCTTCGAGCAGCGCGTCGGCAACGGCAACGTCGTTGGTCTTCTTTGCTTCGCCGGCAGCCTTAGTGGTCTTCCAGAAGACTTCGTGCAGTTCGGGAAAACGCGCAAGGTGTTCTGGTTTGAAATAGTCGGTCCAGAGAACCCAGAGGTGGTGCTTGACCAACTCCGCACGCTCTTCTTTGATGATCGTGGCACGCTCGCGAAAGAGGTGGTCATCGGAGGCATTGGTCTTTTCCATGCAGGCCTTGACCGACTCCGCCTCAATGCGGGCCTGGGCTGGGTCGTAGACGCCACAGGGAAGGTCACAGTGCGCGAGGACGGTCAGGGGTGCACTTGCTGCATCGAATGCAGCGAACAGGCGGGAGGTGAGGGCCATGTCGGAGCTCCTTGGATAACTTTTCCTGCGTCGCGTTGCGCGCAAGTTCGCCAGGTTTGACGACGCTTGCAATGCTAGCCCTCTTGTCACCTACGGTTGCAGACGGCATCGACCGCCTCGTTCGGGGATCCCGACGACAATGATTGACTTCGAGGGGAGGCGATGATGCGATCGAACCGGGTTCTCGTGTGGATAGCAGGTCTCTTGCTGCGCGTCGAGGTGCAGGGACCGAGCATGCTTCCGACCCTCGCGCCGGGTGAGCGGCTGCTCGTGCATCGGACGAAGCGGGTGCGTGGTGGGGACATCGTCGTGATTGTCGATCCCAGCAACAGGACGAGGACCCTTGTCAAGCGCGTCTCGTCTGTCCTCGACGATGCAGTGCTTGTCGTTGGTGATAATCCTCGTGCGAGCCGAGACAGTGCGGAATTCGGGCCAGTGGCGAAGACGCTGCTTGTTGGCCGCGCCTGGTACCGGTATTTCCCGCCCGATTCGCGCAAAAGGCTCAGGCGACACTAGGCAAATCGGTCAGCGGAACAGAGGCATGCTGCTCGCCGGTACGCTCTTTGTCCGATGCGACGGCTCGCGGTCCTCTCGATGCACACCTCTCCGCTCGCCCAGCCGGGAACGGGCGACGGCGGTGGAATGAACGTCTACGTTCGCGAACTCACCGCGGCACTCGCGCGCTCGAATGTGGCCTGTGATGTCTTCACCCGGGCCGACTCCATGGGCCTTCCTGCATCCGTCGACGTCGAGCCCGGTTTTCGTGTACACCACCTTCGGGTTGGCCCTCTTGCGCCCGTCGAGAAGGGACAGCTCCATCTGCTCACCGATGCATTCACCGAAGCAGTCAACGCGAAGATGGATCAGCTCGAGAAGATTGATGGCCTAGGTTTTGAAGCGATTCATGCCAACTACTGGCTCTCGGGAGTGGTCGGACATACGCTGAAGCACCGCAGATCGCTTCCGCTCGTTTCCACCTTCCACACACTCGACCGGGTCAAGGCCGAGGCGAGCCCTGAAGAGATCGATGAACACGACCCAAATCGCCGCGCATTCGCCGAGGCCGAGGTGATCGGCTGTTCCGATGCGGTGCTTGCATCGTGCAGTGTCGAGGCCGACCAGCTTGTCGACCTCTACGAAGCCGACCGCGCGCGGGTGGTGATCATCCCCCCTGGGGTTGATCATGCATTCTTTTCCCCCGGGGTGCGTACTCAGGCCCAGCGTGCCGTCTCGTTGCAAGGCGCCGGGCCGTTGCTGCTCTTTGTCGGAAGGATCCAGCCACTCAAAGGTGTTGATATTGCGGTGCACGCCCTCTCGGACCTGATCAATCGGGGGATACCGACCGCGCGCCTCGTCGTCGTTGGTGGTCCGAGTGGACCATTGGGCGAGCACGAAGTCGACCAGCTTCATCGGCTTGTCAAAAGACTTGGTCTCTCCAGTTCGGTACACTTTGTCCCTCCGCAGCCTCACGAGATGCTCTCGACCTATTACCGCGCCGCGGACTGTGTGCTCGTTCCCTCGATGTCCGAATCGTTTGGGCTCGTCGCGCTTGAGGCGGCGTCGTGTGGCACACCCGTTGTTGCAGCCGCCGTTGGGGGATTGACGACGCTTGTCGATGACGGGTCGACGGGTTATCTCATCGAGAGCAGGAACCCGAGGAACTACGCCGACGCGTTGCACCGGCTTTGGACCCAATCGGGCCAGCGGGCCCTGTTTTCGAAGAACGCCGTCGCGAAGGCCTCGAGTTATACCTGGCCGATCGCCGCGGAGGGGCTGCTTTCGCTCTATGGATACCTGACGGAGCGTTCACTCGTCAGCTGCTAGCGCTGCTCAGTTCGCGGGGTGCTTTGTCTGGCCGCTAGCGTGTTGTGATGGCCCGTCTGACAATTATCGGTGGTGGTCGGATGGGTTCGGCCCTTCTCGCTGGGCTTATCACCAATGGGTGGGCTGAGGCGCGCGAATGTACGGTAGTCGAACGCCACGAGAATACGCGGACCGCGTTGGTCAAGCGCTTTCCGGGTGTCTCGGTTGCCGATGTTGCTCAGTCCGGCGAGTCCGTCGTGATCGCGGTCAAACCGTCAGATGTCGAACAGGTGTGCCGCGCGCTCCCAGCGAACAGCTTTGACCGTGTGCTTTCGATTGCCGCCGGACTGACCACGAAGGCACTTGAGAATTGGCTGTGGCGCGGGGCGCGTGTGCTTCGCGCGATGCCGAACACTCCAGCCCTTCTCGGGGTCGGAGCATCCGTCGTTGCTCCAGGCCGTTATGCCACCGACGAAGACGTGATCTGGGCAGAGAGCGTGCTCTCCGCGATTGGTGTTGTCGTGCGCCTGCCCGAGAAACTCATCGATGCGGCGACAGGTCTATCGGGCTCGGGCCCTGCATATATCTTCTTGGTTGCCGAGGCTCTGGTCGATGCGGGTGTACTTGTCGGCCTCGAGCGCGAGGTGGCGCGGGTCTTGACGCTGCAGACGATTCTCGGCGCAGCGAGAATGCTCGCCGAAAGCGGAGAGTCACCCGAAGTACTGCGTGCCGCAGTGACCTCCCCTGGGGGAACGACGGCGGAGGGATTGAGGGTGCTTGAATCGCATGCTCTGCGTGCGGCTTTTACGGAGGCAGTCGAGGCTGCAACGATGCGCTCCCAAGAGCTCGGAGGAGAATAACAGCTGCGCGCGTCAGGCAGGATGGTTTTGGGTGGTTGTTCCATCGGCAGCGACAAGGAATCCTACAAAGATGATTGAGATGCCGATGCTCAACGAGACCGAGAAGGCAGTCATCTTGTCAAACACCGAGTTCATCAAGCCGCTCGCTCCGGTGACGAGCGTCCCGACCGCAATGAGGCAGTTGGCAAGGACGAGCCGCCCGCGTCGAATCCTGAGTGCGCTGTAGATGGCCCCACCGATCAATACGATCGAGCCGAGACCGGAGGCCACCCCTGCGAGTATCTCGGGAAGTCCTGGCAGTACCTTCGCCGCCTGGGCTAGCACATGTCGGGGGAGTGGTTCGTGAAAACGAGTTGAAAGTACGATGCCGGCAGCAAACATCGAATAGAGGCTGACGAGAAGAAATGTCGTGTTGCCCCAACGTCTTCCAAAGAGTAGATAGATCGTTCCTGTAGCGAGAAACGGCACGTTCGTGACGCCACCAAAGAGATAGAAGGTGCGAAACGACGCACTGGTCCAGCCGACGCTCGCGCCAACCGCGAGGGCGCTCGAGGCGATGGCGAACATGAGCAGCGCAATCGACCATGCAAGTTCGTGCGGTTTTGCCCTGTCCAGAAACCGCTCAAAGGTCGAAAGACAGAAGGCAAATGCGATGAGAGCCGCGACAACACCGGCGATGGAATCGGCCATAGGGCCCATCCTAGGAGGGAGTTTCTGCCATTCTTGACGTTTCGTTACTGATTTGTTACAGTCCGCTCGCAACGTAGCGGCAAACTGCCGTGAGTTTCGGGGGGGATCCATGTTCGAAATGAAATATTTCCGTCGTCTATCTGTCGCGGCACTGACCTGTTCAGTCATTGCACCTCTCACGCTGAGCGCGAGTTCTTCAGCGTCGGTGCGAGCGCACGCGGCAAATTCGAATTACCCGATCACCATCGGCGTCGTTGAGCCGTTCTCTGGAGCCTCGGGGTTCATCGGCGCTCATGTGACTGCTCAGGTCTACTCTGCGGTCGACGAAATCAACAAGGATGGCGGCGTCCTTGGCCACCATGTCCTTGTCACGCCAGTTGATACCAAAGGTGACCCAGCTGACGCGTTGCCCGCAGTCGCACAGTTCATCGCGACGACCCAGCACCTCTTTTTCATTCATGGTCCTGGTTCGGACTCTGGTCCTGAGCTTGCGCCAGTCATCAACAATGACAAGATCGTCATGATGTCTCCCGCTGGTCAGTCTGAGTTTGACAAGAACAAGATGCCGTACTTCTGGCGTGCCGTTGCTCCCGACGCCGCGAACGGAATCGCGATGGCGATCTTTGCCAAGCGTCACGGCTGGACGCGCGTCGCCACAGTGTTTGGTTCTGACCAAGGTTCCCAGGGCGACCTCCCCGGCATTATCGAGGGAATCAAGTCGCTTGGTCTCAAGCAGGTGTCCGACCTCAATATCTCGGCGGACCAGCCTTCCTACCAATCCGAGGTTGCCCGCGTGCTCGCTACCAAGCCACAGGTAATCTTCACCGAGACCGATCCCACCACCGCAGCAACATTCTTTGGCGAGCTCACTCAGCAGCACAGTTCCGTGCTCCCGATCATCTCGACCCAGGGTGGGGTGATCCAGACCTACATGTCGCCATTCCGTGCAGCTGTTGGTGCCAAGCTCTTCGCGAAAGAGTTCTACGCGATCAGCAATGCAGGTGCAAAGCCGAACCCAGCAACTCCAGTCTTTGAGAAGTCGCTTCTCGCGACTGGTCCTGCCGGTCAGGTTCCAGACCCAGCGAAGTACCTCACCAGCCCTAACACAGCGATCGGTTACGCACAGGTGGTCCTCGTCGCACTTGCCGCAACTGCCGCGAACTCGGTCAGTGGTCCGGTCTTCAACAGCTACATCGCGTCGATCGCAAACCCCGGCAAAGGTAAGACTGTCGTCTACACCTACGCGCAGGGCGTGAAGCTTCTCGCGCAGCACAAGAAAATCCAGTACATCGGTCCTGCGGGTCCGTACAAGTTCAACCAGTACCACAACTCATATGGTGGCCAGGTTGCGGAAGGTGTCACCGTCGGAGGCACCTACGTCATCAAGGGCACGATCTCTGCCAAGGAGATCCAGGCTCACTAAGTAGTTCAACGAGCTGATGCCCGGAGTGCTGCCGAGTTTTCGTAGGCACTCCGGGCACAGACGTTTTGGCTTTCACATAAGTGAGTAGAGCGTAATATTGCGACGCAAAGTCGATTTGGCCATGTATCTGCTTTTCCACCTGCTTTGTCATGTCGATCGGAGGATCGAGTGCATCTCCTCATAACGAGTATCGGATTCGGTCTCGTTCAAGCTGCAATCCTGAGTATCAGCGCTATGGGTTTTTCTCTCCAGTTCGGAATGACAAATGTATTGAACTTGAGCTACGGATCGCTCATGACGATTGGTGCATTCTTGACACTGTTGATAAGCGAGCAGGGAATCTCCATCTGGCTTGGTGTCCTTGTCGGTGCGATCGCCGTCGGATTTATCACTCTCGTCATTGGCCGCGTGATCATCCGACGATTCGCAAATCGTGGTTCGCGGCTGTTTGAGATGGCAATCGTGACGGTCGCGCTTGCTCTTATAATCGACTACATCATTGCGGCGATCACCAAGAGCGCGATCTTCCAGTTTCTCTTCCCCCTTGGGTCGAACCACCAAATTCTCGGAATGACCTTTACGACGACGCAGCTCGACATCATGGCGATCGCAATCGTCACGATCATTGGTCTCGAACTCGTGTTGCATAAGACCAACCTGGGCATTTCAATCCGTGCAAGCGCCGCGAATGGGCCGCTCGCGCGCGCTTCGGGAATCCCGACGAACCGGGTGGTGCGACTCACCTGGTTCGTCTCCGGCGTTCTGTGTGGTCTTGGTGGAGCTCTTCTTGCGGTGACGTATCTGAGCGTTTCGTTCGTCGAGGGTACGAACTATCTTCCCTACATCCTCGCTGCCGTAGTCGTCGCCGGTATCGGCGCCGTGGGATACGCGGCGCTCGCCTCATTGATCCTCGCGCTCGTCATCGAGATTGCAGGATCGTTCGGCGCAGGGTCCTACAACGTCGCGATCGCTGTTGGTGTGCTGTTGTTGATGCTCCTCGTCCGACCGAGGGGATTCTTTGGTGAACTCTGGGAGAAATCCGAGGCGATGGGCTGATGAGTTTCTATATAGCAACGGTTGCGGTCTATTTCGTCGTCTATGCGCTTGGCGCGCTGGGGCTGAACCTCCAATTTGGCCTCGGCGGAATTGTCAACTTCGGATTCATAGTCTTTGAAGCCGCGGGCGCCTACACCGCGGCGCTGACAAGCGTTGGGTCATCATCGGTTGGGGCGGCACAGAGCGAGACCTATTTCTGGGGTACGAGCCTGCCATTTCCTATTCCGCTGATCCTTTCGGCAGTTGTCGGCGGTCTGCTCGCTCTGGTCATCGGACCGGCGACCATGCGCAAGATGCGACGCGACTATCAAGCGGCAGCAATGCTTTCATTCGCGTTGATCGCCAACCAGGTCGTCGGTAACACCGCGGGATTTCTCAATGGAGGAAACGGTATTGCGAACGTTCCTGCGCCATTGCGTTCACTCGGGGGATTTTCGCTGAGTTCGTATCACTGGGTTTATGTTGGATGGGCATTCTTGCTCGGCATCGTGGTATTTGTGATCTGCCGCTGGATCAGTTATTCACCTTTTGGTCGCACGATCCGCATGTTGCGTGACGACGAAGAGGCGGCCTCATCGCTCGGGGTCAATGCATGGACGGTGCGCATGCGACTCTTTGTCGTGGGAGGCGTGATCGCAGGACTTACCGGCGGCCTTTTGGTCGAATTTATTGGCGCGTGGTCACCGGGCGCCTGGAGTTACCAAGAGACTTTCGTGTTGTTGCAGGCGGTCATTCTCGGTGGAGTTGGGAGCGAGTTCGGAGCGGTCTTTGGCGCGCTCGTTGTCGGTGTGATCCTGTTCCAGCTGCCCTCGTTCCTGCCAGCCATCGGTTACCCGGGGCTGATTGACTCCCTGCAGTGGATTGTGATCGGCTTTGTGTATCTCCTCGTCTTGTGGTTTGCCCCCCAAGGCACATTCCGCGAACGAGCGACGTTGAAACTGGGCTCTCGTTCTCGACGACTAGGACTCAACACGGCCGCCCGTGTGAGTGGCGTCGGCCCTTCGACGGCGCCCGTCGGAGCTTCGGATACCCATGAGGAAGCCTGACATGGCGTCGAATGCCAATTCGGACGTTCGAACGCCGAGGTACGAACCAGCTGCGCTTGTCGCTGAAGATGTCGTCGTCACCTACGGAGGCGTGCGCGCCGTTGATGGTGTCTCGTTGCGCGCGGATCCTGGCATGGTTACTGGACTCATCGGACCGAACGGTGCCGGCAAGAGTTCTCTGATCGGTGTGTTCGCCGGAGCCCAGAAATCGACCCACGGGCTGATCTGCCTTGGCGATCAGGATATTACCTCGTTGAGTCCACACAGGCGTTCCGATATGGGGCTCGCTCGGACATTTCAGACGGCGAGGGTGTTTGGTCGCCTGAGTGTGCTTGAGAATGTGATGGCCGGAGAGAAACACGCAAAGCCAGGCGGACTCACGTCGGCGATCTTGGAGCGCCGAAGCTGGAGAGCTCGAGAGGATGCGACGACAGATCGCGCATTCGCGTACCTGACAGAGTTCGGCATGGCCGACAAAGCCGAAACGCGTTGTGGGGAACTGAGTGGTGGGCAACGCCGCATCATTGAATATTTACGCGTCCTGATGGCGCGCCCGCGCGCAATTTTGCTCGATGAGCCGACAGTTGGTATGGCTCCCTGGCTGCTCGCCCGTCTCAAGGAGGATCTGCGGCGACTCTGCTCTGAGGGTGTTTCCATTCTGCTCGTTGGTCATGAGATGTCGTTTATTCGCGAGGTGTGTGACCTGGTTGTCGTAATGGCAAATGGAAAGATCATTGCTCGCGGTGAATTTGACGAGATCGCCAAGGATGAAACCGTCCAGCAGGCCTACCTTGGCCGTCGCGTGGTAGGTGCTCGATGACCATGGAGGTAAACACCAAAGAGGGTGATTCAAAACCCGTGCTTCGCGTCGAAGGACTCGACGCTGGATATCGCGAGGTCGTGGTCTCTGGAGTCGACCTCACAAGCGACGAGGGTGAGATCGTCGTCATCGTTGGTGTGAACGGAGCAGGGAAAAGCACCATCTTGAAGGCGATCATGGGTGAGGCAACCGTGCACGCTGGCCACATCTTCCACAATGGCGAGGAGATCACCTCGCGATCGGCAGACGTACTCGCGCAACGCGGCATCGGCTACGTGCCCCAGCTCCATGACGTCTTTCCGGGATTGTCTGTTACGGAAAATCTGAGAATGGGTGGCTATCTCCTCCCAAGGCATCTTGTGCACGAGCGCATCGAGCGCTGTCTTGAGCGATTCCCACAGCTTCGCGCCAAACACGGCTCCTCTGCGCACAAGCTGAGCGGTGGAGAGCGCAAGCAGCTTGCGTTGGCTCGAGCGTTGATGACCGAGCCGACGTTGATCCTTCTTGACGAGCCGACCTCGAACCTCTCACCAAATGTCGTCGAGGAGCTTTTGTTCGTACTCGTTCCGGCACTCGCAGTCGAGGGGAGAAGCATCGTCATCGTCGAACAGGCGGTCGAGGCGGCGCTCAGCATAGCCGACCGTGCCTGTCTCGTCGGCAACGGTCGCATGCTCCGTAGCGGGGACGCGAAGGAGATGCTCGAGGTGGTAACGACACACGGGCTGCTTGCAGAGTCAATCGGGGAGGATTTGGAGACTCCCGATTCCGCGGGCGTGTGAGGAGGCGTCTGACTGATGGATTTTGGCCTCCAGGCAAGCGTGCGTGACAATTCCCGCGCTCAAGGCCCGTGGCGGCTGAATTTATCTGGTCGCTGAGGAGCCAACGGGCCTGCGCTGGCGACCTCCGGGGCCCTCAACGTCAAAGCGTGGGCCGGTCTCTCGAGCTTCGTTGGTGTGCTCGGCCAACTAGGCTGTGCCGGCTCGCTAGATTTTGCCTCGACCTACCTAGCCCAGAGATCGGCGTTCGTATATCTGGGTGTGCAGCGTAACTTTGGACCAGGAGGTGTCATCGTGTCGTTAGTCGTCGTCGGAATCAACGAACGGGACGCCCCGCTCGAGTTGCTTGGAAATATTGCCGTCTCGGACCGAGATCTTCCCAAGGTTCTGCAGCGACTCTGTGACAGTTCAAATCTTGACGAGGCGGTCGTTCTCTCGACTTGCATGCGTACAGAGATCTACGCGATTGTCGAGCGTTTTCATGATGGAGTTGCCGATATCCATGCGCTCTTTAGCGAGCGTGCGGGCGGCGAACGCATCGATGTTGGTTCGCTCGCTGAGTACCTTTTCGTCGAATATGACGATGCAGCCGCGAGGCATCTCTTCGAGGTCGCCTCCGGGATTGATTCGGCGGTGCTCGGCGAGGGAGAGATTCTTCGCCAGGTCCGAAATGCTGCGAATCGGTCGCGAGCAGAACGGGCCTTAGGGCCCGTTCTTGACGGACTCTTTCGTCACGCGGTCGAGGTTGGCAAACGGGCGCGTTCTGAAACGGCAATCGCACGGGGAATCACCTCGCTTGCCTATGTGACCACTGCAATCGCCTCGAAGGCGACCGGTGGATCGCTGGTGGGAAAGCGGATTGTTGTGGTTGGTGCAGGAGAGATGGGAGAGGGCATCGCTGACGCCCTTGGCGCAGACACGCCTCTCGCGTCGGGAACATCACCGAGCGAGATTGTCATCGCCAACCGCTCCAAGACAAAGGCAGAGACGCTCGCCGGCAGGGTCGGGGGTCGTGCTATCGGCTTGAAGGATCTTTTTGAAGAGGTAGCAAGGGCAGATGTTGTGCTGACCGCCACCTCCGGTGATGAGGTCATCTTTGATCTCGGGTCGATCACCCGGGTGCTCGCGGCGCGACGTGCTCAGCCGCTCGTGATTGTTGATGCAGCCATGCCAAGGGACGTTGATCCAAAGGTGCATGACGTCGAGGGTGTGACGCTGTTCGACCTTGACGACCTGCGTCGTTATGCGGAGTCAGAGATGCAGGCGAGGCGGAGCGAGGTTGCAGGCGTGATCGAGATCATCGACGACGAACTCGAGCGTTACCGCGTGAATGCCCGCTCACGGGCAGTCTCTCCTGTTATTGCGTCGATGCGCGTGAAGGCAGACGAGATCGTCTCCCACGAGCTTGAATATTTTGATGCGCAGCTCGATCAGCTCGGCCAAGAGGGCCGGGCTCTTGTTGAGAACCTCGCACACCGTATTGTGCAAAAGATTCTCCACCAACCGACCGTACAGCTCAAAGAGGCAGCGGGTTCGAGTCGTGGCGAGCGGCTTGCCGAGGCACTGCGATCGCTCTTTGACCTGTAGCACCCATCGTTCGATGCGTTCGCGGACGCGGGCCCAAAGGAGATGAAACTCGAGGTGGTGCGGCTTGCGACGCGCTCAAGTCCGCTCGCACTCTTTCAGTCTCACGCGGTCGGGAAACGGCTCGTTGAATCGGGGCTCGTGTCGTCCTACGAGCTCCTCTGCGTATCGACTGAGGGAGATATCCGTACCGATGTTGCGATCGCGGAGATGGCTCGCCGAGGTGTCTTTACTGCTGAGGTGGAGTTAGCGGTGCTTGACGGAAGGGCAGACGTTGCGGTGCATTCCGCGAAGGATCTCCCGTCGTCGAATATCCCGACTGAGCTCGTGCTTGCGAGCGTGCCGATGCGCGCCGATGCGCGCGATGCACTTGTTGGAGCGAAGCTCTCCGAACTCAAAGCGGGTGCAACAATCGCGACCGGTTCGGCGCGTCGCCGGGTTCAACTCGCGGCACTTGTGCCCGGAGTTTGTTTTGTCGAGCTTCGTGGCAATATCGCCACGCGTCTTACCAAGGTTCCACCTGATGGAGCAGCAGTCTTTGCCTTCGCTGCACTCGAGCGACTCGATCTTGTTGAGCACGCGAGTGAGGTGCTTGATATCGCGAGTCTATTGCCACAGGTGGGACAGGGGGCGATCGCGCTTCGCTGTCGTGCGGATGACGGACGGCTCCGTGAGGTGCTGACTGGCATAGACGATCCGATCGCACATCGCGCGCTGCTTGCGGAACGCGCCTATCTCGCGCGCCTGGGTGGGGGATGCGAGGCTCCTGTCGGAGCCTATGCTGAGGTTGATCTGGACACCTTTGGGATCACGCTCGAGGCGATGCTTGCCTCCGAAGACGGCAGTCGCATTCTTCGGCGCCGATCGAGTGGCGATGATCCCGCGGAGCTCGGTCGGTCACTTGCGGAGCAACTGTCTGCAGCCTTCGCGCCCGACGTCGCCTGAGAGGAGAGTCATGAAGGTCTATTTCCTCGCCCTGTCTGGTACGGCGCCTCGATCGGTGACCCATTACGCCGGCTCGTTGCTCGCCAATGCCGATGTGGTGATCGGCGATGCAAAGAATCTTGCGCTCGTCAACCAGTGCGTCGGGCCGAACGCGGAGAAGATCGCCTTCGTCGCCCCTCAAGCGGAGGTCGCATATGAACGCGAACTCCAAAATGTCGTCGTTCGCCATCGGGGTGACCGAGACGCTGTCGTCATCCGACTCGTCGGCGATGACCCACAGGTCAGCGATCACATTCGCTCAGTCTCACCTTCACGCGAGAAGGGGTTTTTGTCACGCGAACGGATCGATTTCGAAGTTGTCTCATCGGTCAACGCAGGTGAATCCGCCGATCTTGGGCGATCGATCCAGCTTCCCCGCACGGGCTCTCTTGTCGACGTCAGCGTCGTTGTGACTCGGGCGCGCCACCAGAGCGCTTCCATCACGAGTCTTTTGCTCGATCAAGGTGCAATACCAATAGTGATACCTGTGATTGAAATAGTGGTGACTGACGAAGCGCGGGCGAGGCTCGATCAGTCGATACGGCTCCAACCGCACGGGTCGTGGATTGTGTTCAGCTCACGGAACGCGGTCGCCTCCGTGCTCTCATCTCCGTCGGGACGCGCCCTTCTCGAGCGTTCACAGATCGCGTGCATTGGCTTAGCAACGAAGACGGCCTTGGTCGATGCCGGACTCCGGGTCGACTTTCTTCCCAGTGTTGCGCAGGCAGAGACGCTCGTCCGGGAGTTTCCTCCCCCTCAATCAATTCCATCCAGGCGGGCGATCTTCTTCGCGGGTGACATTGCGCGCCCGGTGATCGAAGAGGGTCTGACGCAGCGCGGATACACCGTCGAGCGTATCGAGGCGTATGCCACCGTTCGGGCCACGGTCAGTCCTTTTGTACGACACCGCGCCCATGATGCTGACGCAATCATCTTCACCTCTCCCTCTACGGTGTCCGGCTCCGTCGCGCTGTTTGGAATGCGCCATATCCCCCCCCGGATTGTCTCTATCGGTCCCTCGACGAGCGCCGCGGTGAGGTCATCGGGGCTCGTACTGAGCGCTGAAGCATCGTCGCCTCAGCCCGAATCGCTTGTCGGGGCGCTGATCGACTCGTTGAAACAGCCATCGTCTCAATCGCATCGCTGAGCCTGTGGGGAGGCCCATTTTTGACCACCCGAATTCCTCTCGTAGTCTTTAGGGATATGGCCGACGACGTGACGCGCGCGAATTTTCCCATTTTAAGGCCACGCAGGCTGAGAAGGACAGCGTCACTTCGACGTATGGTCGCCGAGACGAACCTCTCGGTCAACGATCTTATTTTGCCGGCATTCGTTCGCGAGGGAATTGACGGGCCGGCCCAGATTGCATCGCTCCCAGGAGTCAGCCAGCATACGGTCGCCTCGCTCGTGAAAAGCGCCCGGCAGCTCGTCGAGCTCGGTGTCCCCGCGATGGTGTTGTTTGGTGTTCCCCTAGTGAAAGATTCCAGTGGAAGTGGGGCCTATGACAAGGATGGCATCACTCAGGTTGCGCTCCGCGCGCTTCGCGATGCGGTCGGCGATGAGCTCGTTCTGATCAGTGATCTGTGTCTCGATGAGTACATTGACCATGGTCACTGTGGTCTTCTGACCGCCGCTGGCGAGGTCGACAATGACGCGACGATTGAGGTCTATGGCGAAATTGCCTGTGCCCAGGCCGAGGCAGGTGCCGACATCGTCGCTCCGAGCGGAATGATGGACGGCCAGGTCGGGAGGATCCGTCGCGCCCTCGATGAGCATGGCTATTTTGACACCGCGATCCTCGCCTACAGCGCGAAATATGCATCCACCTTCTATGGGCCGTTCCGCGAGGCGGTCAATGTCAAGATCGAAAACAACGGCGACCGACGTGGTTACCAGCAGGACTTTGCGAATCGCCGCGAGGCGCTCAGAGAGGTCGCGCTCGACGTTGACGAGGGAGCGGACATGGTGATGGTCAAGCCCGCGCTTGCCTATCTTGATGTGCTGAGTGATGTGCGCGCGGCAGTTGATGTTCCAGTCGCCGCCTATCAGGTGTCGGGTGAGTACGCGATGATCCTCGCCGCCTCGGAGCGGGGATGGATCGATCGCGATGCAGCTGCGCTTGAGACGGTGACCGCGATTAAGCGCGCCGGAGCCGATCTGGTGCTCACCTATTTTGCCACCGACATCGCGCGTCTTTTGTGAGAGTCGCGGGGTTTTGATGAATGTAAAACGAGATACCACGCGCAGCGTGGAGCTCTTCGCGCGTGCGGAGATGGTCATTCCCGGAGGAGTGAACTCTCCGGTAAGGGCGTTCCGCTCAGTCGGGTTGACTCCATTCTTCGTCGATCACGCGAGGGGCTCTCGGATCATCGATGTCGATGGCAACTCGTATCTCGATTTCGTCCAGTCCTGGGGCGCCTCGATTCTCGGCCACGCCGACCCGAGGGTTGTTGCGACGGTCTCGGAGGCGGCAGGTCGTGGAACAACCTATGGAGCACCGACCGAGAACGAGGTCGAACTCGCCGAAGTCATTGCGATGGCAGTGCCTGGAGTTGACATGGTCCGACTCGTCTCGTCGGGTACCGAGGCAGTGATGACCGCGATCAGGCTCGCGCGCGGCGCAACCGGCCGGGACCGTGTGGTGAAATTCGCAGGTTGTTATCACGGTCACAGCGACGCGGTACTCGCCGCCGGAGGCAGCGGTGTGGCAACGCTCGGACTGCCCGACTCACTTGGCGTGACCAGGAATGCCGTGGCCGACACGATGGTCATCGACTACAACGAGATCCCGGTCATCAACGAGGACGTTGCCTGCGTGATCGTCGAGCCGGTCGCGGCGAATATGGGACTCGTGCCACCCGATGCTGGATTTCTCGAGGGATTGAGGCGCGAGTGTGATGACGCAGGTGCCCTGCTGATCTTTGACGAGGTGATCACGGGATTTCGGATCGCGAGGGGCGGAGCAACAGAACACTTCGGGGTCGTGGCAGACCTCTATACCTTTGGCAAGGTGATCGGTGGCGGACTTCCTCTCGCTGCCGTCGGAGGCCGGCGCGCGTTGATGAGCCAACTTGCTCCAACGGGTCCGATCTACCAGGCGGGTACGTTGTCGGGGAATCCGCTCGCCACGGCGGCCGGGTTGAAGGTTCTTTCACTGCTTGACGAATCCGCCTATGACGAACTCTCGGCGCGCGTCGAGCGACTCACGGTCGGACTCACCAAGGTGATCGGCGAGGCCGGGCTTTCGGTGCAAGTTCCCCGGCTGCGCACGCTCTTCTCGATCTTTTTCATAGATACTCCGGTGCGTAACTTCGATGGGGCGAAACGCGCCGCGAGCAGTGGACTGTACGCGCGTTTCTTCCGCTCGATGCTTGCGCGCAACGTCGCCCTAGCCCCGAGTGCCTTCGAGGTCGGTTTCGTCTCGCTCGCGCACAGCGACGAGGACATTGACGTAACCATCGAGGCCGCACGGACCTCGGCGCTCGAGGTGGCAAAGGGTCTCTAGCGCTGCGCCCGGGTTCTCCGGTGTCGCTACTCGCGCAACTCGGCGTTTCTCGGGAAGAGTCCGTTGATCCGCCCGACGATCTCGTCGTCCAGCCGGGCGAGGACATCTAGCGCACCGAGGTTCTCTCTCACCTGGGAGGCGCGGCTCGCGCCGGTGATTACGGTCGATACCCGTGGATTCCTCAGACACCAAGCGATGGCGAGTTGTGCAAGTGAGCAACCAAGCTGGACCGAAATTGTCTGGAGCGCCCGGATGGACGATTTCAGCGACTCGTCCTCCACCTGAGCTCTGATTCTCGAATTGTCCGGTTTCGCGGCGCGTGAATCTGTCGGAATGCCGTCGAGGTATTTGCCCGTCAGTACCCCCTCGGCGAGCGGACTCCAGGTCGTGAGCCCTATGCCGAAATCCTTGTAGAGATCCTTGAACTCCCTCTCCACCTTTGATCGATTGATGAGGTTGTACTCTGGCTGTTCGGTCACTGGTGCGCGCAGGTTGTTGCGTTTTGCAATCTCATAGGCGCGTCGGATCGACTTCGCGGGCCACTCGGAGACGCCCCAGTAGAGTGCCTTCCCGCGAGAGATGATGTCGGACATGGTGACGACGACCTCTTCGATCGGAGTTTCGGGGTCAGGTCGATGACACAAGACGATGTCGACGACGTCGTGGCCGAGTCGCTCGAGTGACCCGTCGATCGCCGAGAGGAGATACTTGCGGTTCAACGTCCGCCTGGAGTTCACTCCCTCTGCCAGACCGAAGTAGAACTTGGTGGAGATGATGTAGCTGTCTCGCGACCAGCCGAGTTCCCTGATTGCCTCACCGAGGATGCGCTCTGCTCGTCCGCCAGCGTAGATCTCGGCGCAGTCGAAGAAGTTCACTCCTCCCTCTCTCGCGACGCTCAGACTGCTGATGATGTTCTCGAGTCCGTTTTGCTGGTCAAAGGTGATCCACGAGCCGTACGAGAGCGCACTGACTTTGAGACCTGAGCTTCCGAGGCGGCGATAGATCATTTGGGACTCCTTTGTCATGACTGCACTGCTCGGCTGGATCAGCCCGCTCGATTTGGTACGAGGTTGGTGAGCGTCGCGAGTGCACGGTAGGCAAGTTCAGCCGGACCGCGCTCATCTTCGCGCAGGAGATTCGACATGATGCGAAGCAGCCACTCCATCACCGACTGGGAGTGCATGCCGGTCGAGACGAGGCGCCTCATGAGCTCGGGATGGCCCATCAGTGTCATGAACCTCGAGGCAACTTTGTAATACAGTCCGTAGGCAAGGTCGAGTTCCCGGTCAAACTGTAAAAGATGTCTGAGATCTCCATCGGCAATGGTTTCACTCGCGATACGCGCGGCGAGCCGCCCGGTTTCGTATCCATAGGCAATGCCTTCGCCGTTGAAGGGATTGATTGATCCTCCGGCATCGCCGACGATGAGATAGTCCGGACCCACGTGCGGTCCAACTGAGAGACCCATCGGCAGACGGCCACCTGTCGGTGCCGAGAGCGCGGTCGATTCATCCAGGCACCATGACGCTGGGGCAAAGTCCACGAATGATTTCATCATCTTCGTCGTATTGACCTGCTTCCAGTGATCATAGGTAGAGAGCAGACCGATGCCCACGTTGACCCTGCCATCTCCGAGCGGGAAGATCCAGCCGTATCCAGGCATTACTTTGCCCTCTTTGTCGCGAAGGTCGAGGTGTGACTCGATGTAGTTGTCCGCATGCCTTGGCGATGCGAAGTATCCGCGGATTGCCATACCGAGCGGGATGGAACGGTCACGACTCGCGCCGAGTGACCGGCCAAAGCGTGAGTTCGCTCCATCTGCGACGATCGTCACCTTGGCGCGCACCTCGCTTGTCGTGCAGTGATCATTGTCCTTGATGACCGCGCCCTCGGTCATTCCTCCAGATCCAGCCTCTGAGCCGATCGGCGAGATTGCCTCGGCCCCCTGCCAGACGATCGCTCCCGCGCCCTCGGCATGAGTACTGACGAGCTCATCGAGGTCATGACGGGTGACCACAAAGCCATGGCTCGGGTAGTCCGCGTGTTCTGGCCAGGGCATCGTGAGTTCGCGACCAAATGCCACCGCCCGGAGTCCCTCGTATCGATGGTGCTCGCCGAGTCGGTCTTTGAGACCCATCTCGTAAAGTTGCCGTACCGACCGAGGAGTCAATCCATCCCCACAGGTCTTTTCCCTCGGGAAGTGTTTTTTCTCGACGCAGAGAACATTCAGACCGGCCTTGGCGAGCCAGTAGGCAGAGGCGGAGCCCGAGGGACCTCCGCCCACGACCAGCACGTCGCAGCTATACGCACTCGGACGAGGCGGATGGGATGCGGACTGGTCGATCACGTTGGGCACGAGATGACACTACTGGTCAATTGTCACGTGCGTTCCTGCTCGGTTGCCCAAGATCGTCGTCGATGTGCCAAATTCCCTGAGCCGTGCTACAACATCTTTACGTTATGGGAAGTCTTACTAGCTATCTACCGATACTTGTCCTCTTCGTGCTCGGATTCCTCTTCGCAGCACTTTCGATCGTTGCCTCGAAGCTGCTGGCCCCAAGTCGGCCAACGGCTGCGAAGGAGGCACCCTATGAGTGCGGAATCGTTCCGACCTATGAGCTGCCGCATCGGTTTCCGGTCCGCTTCTATCTCGTCGCAATGATCTTTGTCATCTTTGATATCGAGGTGATCTTCCTCTTTCCCTGGGCGGTCATCAACAACAGCCTCGGGACCTTTGGTCTGATCGAGATCATCCTATTTTCGATGGCGGTTTTTTTCTCGTTCATCTATCTGATCGCAAACGGTGCCCTCGACTGGGGCCCGATCAAGCACATCCGCCCTGCCTCCGAGCAATTGAGAACGACCGAGTCGACCGTACGACGCATCAACTCTTCGAACGAAGCAGCGTAGGAGAGTCCCATGTCATCTTGGAACGGGCTCGAGTCGCTCGGACATAACTTTCTCACAGGACGACTTGAAGACTTTGTCAGATGGTGCCGGTACAACTCGATGTGGCCAGCAACCTTTGGGCTCGCGTGTTGTGCAATCGAGATGATGGCCGCAGGGGCGGCGGAGTTCGACCTCGCCCGCTTCGGTATGGAGGTGTTTCGTCCATCGCCGCGCCAGTCGGATCTGATGATCGTTGCTGGGCGACTGTCGCAGAAGATGGCCCCCGTGCTCCGCCAGGTTTACGACCAGATGATGGAGCCGAAGTGGGTGATCTCCATGGGCGTCTGCGCCTCAACCGGCGGAATGTTCAACAACTACGCGATTGTCCAGGGCGTCGACGAGATCGTTCCCGTTGATGTGTACGCCCCGGGTTGCCCCCCAAGTCCACAGACGCTGATCCACGCCATCTTGACCCTTCATGAACAGGTGCGCACCGGCGAGATCATGCACCGGCGCGAGTCGAGGACGGGTGCAACCGAACTCACTGGTGAGCCGACTGTCGCCGGTTGGACCCAGAGCCTTCCCAATCCCACGCGGGTCGGGACTCCGCGATAGATGATCCCTGAGACCTCCCTTGCAGAGCGTGGCCTTGAGATCGCGCTGATTACCGACGCGCCGTTGACGTTTTCTCGTCGGCAGGCAGTCATCCATCCGTCGCGTGCCACCTATCTCGAAACGGTTGCCAAGTTCAAGCGCGCGGATTATGTCACCTGCTCCGACCTGTGCGCGGTCGACTATCTCAGCGCGAAAGATGCCCGGCAGCTCCCCGATGGGGTGGCGCCCGAGCGCTTCGAGATCGTTGTCTCGTTGCTCTGTTTGGAAAAGACGCGACGGATCCGTCTTCGGGTGCAAGTGCCAGAGTCCGATCTGTCGATTGCAACGCTGTTCAGGCTCTATCCCGGTACGGAAAACATGGAGCGCGAGGTGTTCGATCTGTTCGGAATCACCTTCGTCGGGCATCCAGATATGACACGGATCCTGATGCCCCCGGACTGGGAGGGGCATCCGCTGCGCAAGGACTATGGCGTCGGACGCGTTCCGGTGCAATTTCGCGAGGCGCCCGGTCCACGATGAGTGAGAACAAGATGACGACATCTGTCGCCGGCAGCAACTCGCACGACCAACTCGAACCGGAATCTGGTGAAGTCGCTGAAGGGTCCGAAGGTGTTTTCGACCTCGCCGCGCGTACCGGAGGAACCTCAGAGGGTCTCGCACCGGCCGATGCCACGACCGAGGTCCAGCGAATGATCGAAGAGGGAGGAGTGCTTCGGCTCCCGGAAGAGAACGATCTTGATCCGCGTCAATCCGAGGTCCGATTCGGTGAGGGCGAAACGATGATCATCAATCTCGGGCCGCAGCATCCCTCGACGCATGGGGTGCTGCGGATCATGCTCGAGCTCGAGGGAGAGACCGTACTGCGCTCGAAGCCGATCATCGGCTATCTCCATACGGGCATGGAGAAGACAGCCGAAGAGCTGACCTATGTGCAGGGATCGACGAACGTCACACGCATGGACTACCTCTCGCCGATCTCGAACGAGCTTGTCTTTTGTCTTGCCGTCGAGCGGCTCCTTGATGTGGAGACTCCTCCGCGCGCGGTCTGGATCCGTATGCTGATGGCCGAACTCAATCGAATCTGCTCGCATGTCACCTGGGCGGCGACGAACGGCATGGATCTTGCATCGACGACGATGATGATCTTTGGATTTCGTGAACGCGACCTGGTTCTTTCGTTCTTTGAAAAGACAACCGGGCTGCGGATGAATACGAACTACATCCGACCTGGCGGAGTGGCCGCCGATCTCCCCGACGGCTGGGAGGATGACGTCGAAGTGATGATGGACACCATCGAGTCGCGGCTCGATGATTATGACGAGCTCCTCACCGGTCAGCCGATATTTCGCGAACGCACCGAGGGCGTTGGAATCCTTCGACCAGAGCTAGCTCTCGCGCTCAGTGCGACGGGTCCGTTGCTCCGCGCCTCGGGCATCGCCTATGACCTTCGACGCGCCGAGCCGTATCTCGCCTATGACGAGGTCGACTTTGACGTGATCGTGGGCTCGGTGGGGGACACATTTGACCGCTATGCGGTGCGCATGAACGAGATCCGTGAATCGATCCGCATCGTACGCCAGGTTCTTGAGCGGATGCCGAGGGGCGACTATCGGGTTCAGGATGCAAAGGTGACCCCACCGCCTCGCGGACGCATCGATGAGTCGATGGAGGCGCTCATCCATCACTTCAAGCTCTATACCAGCGGATTCGAACCTCCCGAGGGAGAGGTGTACGTCGCCGTCGAGTCGCCGCGTGGCGAGCTTGGCTGTTACCTGGTCTCAGACGGTTCAAACAAGCCGTACCGGATGCACATGCGCGCGCCGAGTTTCGTCAATCTCCAGAGCGTGCCGGCACTCCTGCGCGGCGGCTTGATGGCGGATGCAATTGCGGTCCTCTCCTCGGTTGATCCCGTACTTGGAGAGGTAGATCGCTAGTGGCTCATCTCAGTCTCGAAAACCGTGAGCGCGCGACGCGTCTCATTTCGCTCTACCCAAAGGATCGCTCGGCGCTGATTCCGCTCTGCCATCTCGCGCAGTCCCAGGACGGTTATCTGACGCAAGAGGCGATCCAGGATATTGCGGATCTCGTTGGCGTAACACCTGCCGAGGTCTACGGTACGGCGACCTTTTATGACATGTTGCACACAGAGCCGGTCGGGAGGTACGTCGTCGCGATTTGCACCAACATCGCGTGCCTCTTGAACGGCGCCTTTGAGCTCCTCGAGCATGCGCAAAAGCGGCTCGGTGTATACGTCGGCCAGACAACCAACGATGGAATGTTCACGATCGAAGAGGCGGAGTGTCTCGCGGCATGTGACACCGCACCTTGTGTACAGGTCAACCATCGATTCTTCGGCCCACTCGCGGGTGAATCTTTTGATGCACTGGTTGACAACCTTGAATCGGGCCGCCTCGACGATGTCGTGCCACCCCATGGTGTGCTGAACCGTGTTGAACGAAGCGTCGGGTTGACCTCGTCCGCAAAGCGCGAGGCCGCGCAATGATTACCAACGCGGCGCCGATTGTGACGCGACGGATGGGGTACGAAGATTCCTATACGCTGTCGCGCTATCTCGAGACCGGTGGGTATGACGGACTGAAGAGGGCGCTCACGATGTCGCGCGAGGAAGTCGCCGACCAGGTGAATCGGGCGAGTCTTCTCGGCCGCGGCGGAGCAGGCTTTCCTGCTGGGCGGAAATGGTCCATGCTCAGGGCTGCACCGACTTCGTATCTCGTGGTCAACGGCGACGAGAGCGAGCCAGCGACTTTCAAGGATCACCTGCTTATCGAACGCGATCCGCACCAGATCATTGAAGGCGCATTGATCTGTGCCTATGCCATTGGGGCAGCACAGATCTTCATCTTCTGCCGCGGGGAGTTCGCGCTTGGGCTTGAGCGACTGCAGCAGGCCTGCAACGAGGCATATCGAATCGGCGCGATTGGCAGAGAGATCTTTGGCTCGTCGTTCTCCATCGACCTCGTCATCCATCCAGGTGCCGGTGCCTATATCTGTGGCGAGGAGACAGCGCTACTGGAAAGTCTGGAGGGAAAGCGGGGCTTTCCAAGAATCAAGCCCCCGTTCTTTCCTGCGGTTCAGGGTCTCTATGGGGCACCCACGGTTGTCAACAACATCGAGACGATGTCAAACCTGCCATGGATTGTGCTCAACGGCGGCGACGCCTTCTCTTCGCTTGGTGAGGGGTCTTCGGCCGGAACGCGGCTGTTTGCCCTCTCGGGCCGGGTCAATCGGCCGGGGTGGTTTGAGCTTGAGATGTCCAAGACCACCTTTCGCGACCTCATCTTCGACCCCGCCCTCGGAGCGGGCGTACCAGATGGACGCTCGCTCAAGGCATTCATCCCCGGTGGCGTCTCGGCCCCTTGGTTCGGCCCGAACGAACTCGATCTCGGCCTCGATCAGGATGCCGTCGGCAAGGCGGGTTCAATGCTCGGATCTGGTTCGGTCGTGGTGATGGACGAGAGCACCTGCGTGGTGCGTGCTGCATGGAGGATCACCCGGTTCTTCCACCGAGAGTCGTGCGGGCAGTGCACGCCCTGCCGCGAGGGTGGGGGATGGCTTGAACAGATTCTGCGTCGCATCGAAGAGGGCGAGGGGCGCGAGGCCGATCTCGATCTTCTGATGGATGTTTGCGACAACATCGCGCCGGGTCTCACGTGGCCACCGCAGCAGACGACAATCTGTGTGCTCGGCCCCTCCATCCCGTCGTCAATCGCCTCGTCGATCCGGATGTTTCGCGATGAGTATCTTGCGCACGTTCGCGAGAGACACTGTCCGATGGGTGGCCACCGATGACAGAGATTGACGTGAGCGACTCCGAATCGCTCCCCACCGTATCGGTGACCATCGATGGCAGTGTTTTCAAGGCGCGACCGGGTGAGCTGATCATCGAGGCGGCCGAGCGTGCCGGAGTGTTCATTCCGAGGTTCTGCTATCACCCGCGGATGGATTCGGTAGGTTTTTGCCGGATGTGCCTCGTCGAGGTATCCAGCCCGCGTGGCTTCAGCCTCCAGCCATCGTGCTTTTTGCACGTCGCAGAGGGCCAAGAGGTCATCACGAACTCGCCAAAGGCCCGCAAGGCTCAAGAGGGGGTTCTTGAACTTCTCCTTGTCAATCATCCTCTCGACTGTCCGGTATGCGACAAAGGCGGTGAATGCCCGCTGCAGGACCAGGCGATGGCGCACGGCCCAGGAGAGACACGTTTTATCGAGCAGAAGCGTCACTGGCCAAAGCCAATTGATATTGGACCTCTCGTTGCGCTCGATAGAGAGCGCTGCATCCAGTGCGCGCGTTGTACGAGATTCGCATCAGAGGTGGCCGGAGAGGCATTGATTGACTTTGCCTTCCGTGGTTCGGACATTGAAGTCGCTCCCTTCGCGCTCGAACCTTTTTCCTCGTACTTTGCCGGGAACACTGTCCAGATCTGTCCGGTCGGAGCGCTCACCGCTCATCCGTATCGTTTCAAATCGCGCCCGTGGGACCTTGAGCAGGCAGAGAGCACCTGCGAGGGTTGCGCGGTAGGTTGCCGAACAGTCGCCCAGTCGTCGGCGGGCGCGTTGGTGCGCTATCTCGGAGTCGATGTCGATGGTGTGAACCGTAGCTGGCTGTGCGACAAGGGTCGCTACGGATTCGAAGCCGTTCACGCGAGCAACCGCCTCGTCACACCTTTGCTCAATAGCGGTGAAAAGCTTGAGGAGAGCACTTGGCATGAGGCGCTCTTCGCGGCGGGTGAAGCGGTGCGAGAGGCGCTCAAAGAACACGGCCCCTCTTCGATTGCGTTCATCGGTGGCGCGCGTCTTACCAATGAGGACGCGTTCGCCTTTGTCAAACTTGCAAAGTCGGTGATTGGAACGGATTCGACCGATGCGCAACTGGGCGACGGCCTTCCCGCTGAGTTGGTGCTTGGGCTGCCGCGGGCAACGATCAACGAGGCAACGAACGCGAGGGTCGTAATCGTCTTGAATCAGGATCTGAGAGAGGAGCTTCCTGTGCTCTTCCTCAGGCTCCGCGGATCCGTCGTCGACGGATCAACTGATTTGATCGATTGTTCATCCGTGCCCACCTCGCTCTCGAAATATGCCACCACGGTCCGTTATGTTCCCGGTGATCTTGCCAGAGTCGCTGCTTTGATCGCCGGTGAATCCAATATCGACGCATTCGGTCTTGACCAAGGACAGATTGAATCGGCAAAGACGGTGCTCTCGTCGGCCGGACTCGGTGCAGATGGTGAAGGGTTGGTGATTGTCTGTGGCCGGGGGGATCTCGGCGAATCGGCATCCGTTGCCGTCTCGGCAGCCGTGACGCTTCACCGGCTGTTTCCCAAGGCTCGTTTTCTCAGCGCGCTGCGTCGTTCAAATGTCCATGGAGCGCTCGACATGGGGCTTGCTCCTGGGGTCCTCCCTGGGCGTGTGACGCTCGAAGAGGGCGGCGAGGCCCTCGTCCGTACGTGGGGTTCGGTGCCAAATGAGCGTGGTTCAGATGCGATCGGGACGCTTGAGTCTGGAGCACAGGGCAAGATCAAGGTGCTCTTCACCCTTGGTGCAGACGTCCTTGCCGACGTGCCCGACCGCGACCTCGCAGCGCGGGCGTTCGCAAAGATTCCCACCGTGATCTCGATTGCCACTCATCATGATCGGACAACCGCGGCTGCCTCGGTCGTGCTTCCCGTCGCTGGCGAGGGTGAACGGAATGGAACGGTAACCAACATCGAGGGTCGCGTTGCACCGACAACGCAGAAGATCGTTCCGCCCGGAGTCGCTTGGCCGGCGTGGATGGTTGCCTCCGAGATCGCGAGAATGATCGGGTCCGATCTTGGCTTTGAAGATCACTCTGCAATTACACAAGAGATCGCAGCGGTGGCTCCGGCATACCATGGCGTGAACCTGAGCCTCGCGAACGGTGACGCTCGCCGAGCCGGAGTGGTGGTTCCCGTAGGAGCTGTTGCGATCGACATCCGTTCGCCACTGCTTGATCCGATCGCCACGCCGGGTATCTCATCCGTTGAGGAACAGGGTGCGCCGATGCGACTTGGCAAGACGGTGGCTGCGGTCCCGTCAGGCGATGCGCGCCCGACAACACCAGGAGGGCTCCAGGTGCTCGTACGCGCTCTCGGCGCGGCACCGGTCGTCACCGCTCCAAAGCCAGATTCATATTCCTACCGGCTCTCGGTTCGACGAACCCTTTATGACCGGGGAACCCTCGTACAATCGAGCAGTTCCCTCGCGCCACATCACGCACCGTTTGGATTACGCGTGCATCCGCTGGAGCTTGCGCGGCTCGGTGTCAGCGACGGTGAGGAGCTGATGATCCGTTCTCCGCGCCTTGCACATCGGGTAAACGTCATCTCTGACGCGAGTCTTGGGCGCCAGGTTGTCGTGCTCGGCGCGAGGAATGAGGATTCCGGAGCATTTGGTGCGTTTGACCTGATTGATGCGCGCGAACTCGTTGTCGACGTGAGATTGGAGAGCATCTAATGGGTGATCCACTCTTTTCCGCCGGGATCGATCTTGGCGTGCTCATTGTCGTCATCGTCAAAGCGCTCGTCGCGTTTGGCCTCTTGCTCGTATCGGTGATGTTGATGATCTGGTTTGAGCGCAAGGCGATCTCGGGGATGCAGGTGCGCATCGGGCCGAACCGTGCTGGGCCCTTCGGGTTGTTCCAGACGCTTGCGGACGGAACAAAGCTCTTTTTCAAAGAGGACCTCATACCCGAGCAGGCGGATCGGTTCGTCTTCGTTCTCGCTCCGTATCTGACGCTCCTCCCCGCGTTTTTGATCTTCAGTATTGTTCCGGTGGGCGGGACCGTCACCATTGCTCATCACATCGTTGAGCTACAGGTTGCAGATCCACCGATCGGTATCCTGTTTCTTCTCGCGCTCTCGTCGGTCGCCGTCTACGGAGTGATGCTCGCGGGATGGAGTTCTGGATCGAAGTATCCCCTGATTGGTTCGGTGCGCGCGAGTGCCCAGATGATCAGTTACGAGGCAGCGCTGGGCCTCTCGATCATTGCCGTCATCCTTGAATCACACGCGCTCTCGCTTCGGGCGATTGTCAATTCACAGGCGCCACATTTCTGGGACTGGAACATCATCAGACTCGGCCTCGTTCCATTCATCATCTTCTTCATCGCCTCGACGGCGGAGACGAATCGACCGCCCTTTGACCTCGCCGAAGGAGAGTCTGAACTCGGCGGGGGATTTCACACGGAGTATTCGTCGATTCGGTTCTCACTGTTCTTTCTCGCCGAATTCATGAACACGATCACCATGTCCGCGGTCGTGGTCACCCTGTTCTTTGGTGGTCCAGACGGGCCTGGATTCCATTTTCTTGCCTGGCTGTGGCCGATTCTCTGGTTTGGCGCGAAGACGGCGGTGTTCTGTTACGTCCAGGTGTGGATTCGCGCGTCCTTGCCGCGACTTCGTTATGACCAGCTGATGGAACTTGGTTGGAAGAAACTCATTCCGCTCTCACTCGCGTGGATGCTGATTGTCGCGGGCGTGCTCGTCGATGCCGTCTGGGGCTTCGCGATGATCGGCCTGTCCCTCGTTGGGTACCTTTTGATACTTCGCGCATCAAAGGTCTCGCGCATACGACGTATATCGGCACTAGGAGAGTCCACGATGCAACAGAGAATCGGGCGCTGAGATGGCACGGCTCAACTTCTTTGGTGGATTCAAGCAGAGCCTCAAGCAGGTCGTCCAGCCCCGGGTAACGGTGCAGTACCCGAAGGTCAAGCGTGTCAAGCCACCACGACTGCATGGACGCCATGTTCTGAACCGCTACGAGGATGGAATGGAGAAATGTATCGGCTGCGAGTTGTGCGCGGCGGTATGTCCAGCAGACTGCATCTACGTCCGCGGTGCTGATAACTCGCCGGAAAATCCGACCTCTCCGGGTGAGCGTTTCGGCTACGTCTACGAGATCAACTATCTCCGGTGCATCCACTGCGACCTGTGTGTCGAGGCCTGTCCGACGGAGGCAATCACCGAGACCAAGATGTTCGAGTTCTCCTTTACCTCACGCGCCGATGCCATCTATACCAAGAAAGAGCTCGTCGTCGACGATGAGGGACGGCCTCAGCACCTTCCCTGGGAGGACTGGCGCGAGGGTGAAGACCGCTACACCAGCGCTTGGATGCGCGCCACCTCGCCAGCTGGCTCTGCCGCCTACGAGGGCGAGGTTGGGTGGTCGGCAGAGCTTGGATACGGGGTGCGTTATCCCGAGGGTGGCCAGTCCGGAAAGCGTGATGATTCCAAGACGGGCAACATTTCGATCCGCGAGGTCGCGAGAAACAAGATTCCGGTTCGTTTCGGCGGGAAGGTTCGATGATGTCGGGTCTCGTCGCATCGGCAACGCTCCCGGATTCCATTACCTTCGCGATCGCCGCGGTGATCGTTGTGCTCGGCGCGCTTGGCGTGGTGCTGTATAGAAACCCAGTGCACTCGGCGCTCATGCTCGTCATGACGCTGTTTGGCATTGCGGTGCTTTTTGTCGAACAAGATGCACAGTTCCTCGCTGCGGTCCAGGTGATCGTCTACACCGGCGCAGTGGTGGTGCTCTTTTTGTTCGTCATCATGTTGCTCGGCGTTGATCGCAAAGAGGCTGTCTTTGCAGACACATTCAAGGGACAGCGGCTGTTTGCCGGTGTTGTTGGTCTTTGTGTGCTGGTTGAGATCATCGTCCTCGGATCCCGGAATTGGACCACCGGCGCACCGTCGGTTGCCGGAGCAATGAAGAATCAGGGAGCGAACGTCAACGTGATCGGCAAGTCCCTGTTCACGACCTATTTGCTTCCCTTTGAGGTCACCTCCGCGCTGCTCGTCGTCGCGGTGATCGCGGCAGTGGTTCTGAGCCGCCGCCACGAAGAGCGTCCGACGGAGTTCGAAGACGAACAGCGCACAACGGAACTCATGCCATGACGGTCAATGTTTCGTGGTACCTCACGCTTGCCGCAGTTCTGTTCACGATTGGTGCTGTCGGAATGTTGGTTCGCCGCAACATACTCGTGATGTTCATGTGCATCGAACTGATGCTCAACGCGGCAAATCTCACATTCGTGAGCTTCTCGCGCGAGCTAAATGACGTCGGGGGTCAGGTGGCCGTCTTTTTCGTTCTCATTGTGGCCGCAGCTGAAGTAGTCGTCGGGCTCGCAATCATTGTTTCCATCTATCGTCGCCACGTAGGCGCCACGGCTGACGATCAGCATCTGCTGAAGGGTTGACTCGATCATCGTGATACATGCTGCATTCCTTATTCCACTCTTCCCGCTCGTCGGATTCTTGATCCTTGCGCCCTTCGGACGGCGCATCGGAAATCCCATCGCAGGTTGGATTGCCACACTGATGGTGCTCGCGAGCTTCGTCGTGACCGTTTTGGTCTTTGCAGGCGTTGCCGGCGAACCAGTAGCTTCGCGTCTTCACGTGGAGAACTGGTTCACCTGGTTGAATTCTGGTCAGTTATCAATCGGTGTCGGAATTCAGGTCGATCCACTTTCACTCACGATGGCAATGTTCATCACAGGTATCAGCACCTTGATCCATTGCTACTCCGTCGGATACATGAAACTCGACGAACAGTTCTCGAAGTTCTTCGTGTACCTCAACCTTTTCGTCTTCTCGATGTTGATGCTGGTGCTCGGTGAGAACCTTGTCATCACCTTCCTCGGATGGGAGGGTGTCGGCGTCTGCTCCTATTTTCTTATCGCCTTCTGGTTCACGCGGCCCTCCGCGGCGAGTGCTGGCAAGAAGGCGATGATCTACAACCGCGTCGGAGATGGTGGATTCCTCCTCGCGCTTTTTCTCCTTATCGACAAGTTGCACAGTCTGACATTCACAACGATCTTTTCGCATCTTTCTCAACTCTCACCGACTGACCTGACTGCAGTTTCGCTACTGCTCTTCGTTGGGGCGGTTGGCAAATCTGCGCAGCTTCCGCTGTTTCCCTGGCTTGCCGACGCGATGGAGGGTCCGACTCCGGTTTCGGCACTTATCCACGCGGCGACGATGGTCACTGCCGGGGTCTATCTGATGTGCCGTGTGAATCCGATTCTTCATCTCGTTCCCAATGCCGGCCATTTGATCGCGTGGATCGGGGTGGCAACGGCGTTCATTGCCGCGACGATCGGCTGTGCCCAGACCGACATCAAGAAGGTGCTTGCCTACTCGACGGTCTCGCAGCTTGGCTATATGTTTCTCGCGGTTGGCTGTGGCGCGTACGACGCGGCAATCTTCCTCATGTTGACGCACGCCTTCTACAAGGCATTGCTCTTCCTCGCCTCCGGGTCGGTGATCCACGCGATGGATGACGAGCAGGACATCAAGAACATGGGGGCGCTCCGCAGGGCGATGCCTCTCACCTCGGCAACTTTTTTCATCGGATGGCTGTCGATCGCTGGCATACCACCCTTTTCGGGGTTCTGGGCAAAGGGGGATGTCCTGTCCAACGCATGGGTCGTCAGTCCTGCGCTCTGGGCCGTTGGCGCGGTGACCGCGATCCTCACCGCGTATTACATGGGTCGGCAGTACCTGCTGGTCTTTCTCGGCGAGCCGCGCTGGAAGAAAGCAGGCGCGGGATCTTTGCACCCGCATGACGCGAGTTGGCAGATGAGCATGCCGCTCGTCGTCTTGGCAGTACTGGCAAGTTTCGGAGGGTTGATCAATCTGCCATTTGGTCCTCATCTCACATTTCTCGAGTCCTGGCTCGCTCCGGTGGTCGGCTCAGGTCTTTTGCACAATACGGACTCGACGCTGCAGCTGTGGATGTTCGGAGTCGCCGACGCTGTTTTTGCAATTGGCGGAGCGACCATCGCTCTTTCGCTGTGGAGGAATGTGGTGAACCGTCCCGCGCTCGAACCGCAGTTCCTCTTCATGGCGTGGTTTCTCGATGCCTCAATCGATCGCTTCATCGCCCGACCTTCGAGTGCCCTTGCACTGTTTAGCGCAAGGGTGGTCGATCGTCAGGTTATCGATGGAGCGGTGAATGGAGTCGCCGGGTTGTTCAAGGTGAGCGCCGGGAGACTCCGTCGACTACAGACCGGCTATGTGCGTACCTACGCGCTGGTGATCATCTCGGGTCTTGTGATCATGGTCGCGTATTTCATGATTCGGTCGGGTCTCTGATGGATCATCAGACGCTTTCGACGGTGCTACAGGTGTCCGGAGCCATTTCACGACAACAGGCATTCCCCTTCCTCACGGCGATCATTCTTGTGCCGGTGTTCGCCGCCTCACTGATACTCGCGATTCCGAGAGATGCGAGGCGCCTGATCCGCGGCGTTGCCCTCGTTGCCTCTGTTGCGGTCCTCGGTATCAGTGCTGCAGTGATCGACCTCTTTCGAACCGGCGACGGTGGGTACCAGATGGTTTCGAACCACATGTGGGCTCCGGGACTGGGAATTTCCTGGAGTATCGGTGTCGACGGGATCTCGTTGTTCCTCGTCGCGTTGACCTCGCTGCTCTTTCCGCTCGTGCTCTTTGGCGCCTACGCGCGCCAGAACACGAAGTCGTTCTCGGTCTGGATTCTCCTTCTCGAGGCAGGATGTCTTGGAAGTTTCCTCTCGCTTGATCTTCTGATGTTCTTTCTCTTCTTCGAGGCAACTCTGGTCCCGATCTATTTCCTCATGGTCAGTTGGGGTCACGAGGGACGTAACCGTGCAGCGATGAAGTTCTTGGTCTACACCTTCGTCGGCTCAGCCTTCCTTCTCGTCGGTGCCATCGCCCTTGCATTCATGCATCAGTCCCAAACTGGTCTTTTGACCTTCGATATTCGCTCTCTCGTGCACACACATGTGAGCGGTACCGAAGGTGTACTGCTGATGCTCGCGTTCACCTTTGCCTTCGCCGTCAAGGCGCCGATCTGGCCATTCCACACGTGGTCTCCCGATACCTATGCGGAGGCGCCGGCTTCGGCCTCGATCATCCTCGGCGGCGTGATGGCCAAGCTCGGGACCTATGGAATCGTCCGATTCGATCTTGAACTCTTTCCCCACGCGACGATCCTGCTCGCTCCGTTATTTCTCACACTTGGAGTGATCGGCATCATCTACGGCGGGATCGTCGCGGCACAACAGCGCGATCTCAAGCGTCTTGTTGCCTTCTCGTCGCTTTCACACATGGGATTCATCGTGCTCGGGGCCTTCGCACTGACCGGAGAATCCGTCAGCGGTGCCGTGGTTGAGATGTTGAACCACGGGCTCTACACGGCTGCACTCTTCCTTTTGATCGCGATGATCTATTCGAGAAGGCGGACCTTCGAGATTGCCAGATTGCGTGGGCTCCAGGGCGCTGCACCGGTCATGGCAGGGATCTTCACCCTTGTGATGCTTGCCTCGATCGGCGTTCCGGGGCTGAATGGGTTCGTCGGCGAGTTCCTCATCCTCGCCGGGACGTTTGCTGCACACCGCTGGTGGGCGGTGGTCGCTGTGCTCGGGGTCGTCATCTCGGCGGTCTACATGCTCTGGGCCTATCAGCAGATCTTCCACGCCAGCCAGCCAATGACCGATCCCAAAGAGCCGTTACGCGACCTGACGACGCGCGAGCGCCTTGTACTGGTGCCACTCGTCGTGTTGATTGTCGCGCTCGGTGTCTATCCAAAGCCGGTGCTGGATCGCATTGAGCCGGCTGTCAACCAGCTGATCATGCACGTCCACCAGGTCGAAGCGACGAATGCCCTGAACGCAAATGCACTGTCACCTTTGGAAGGGAGGTGATCGAGGTGCTCGCGAGCGCATTTGTCCTTCCGGTGATCGACTACACCGCGATCCTGCCTGAACTCATCCTGCTCGGTGGAATGCTGGTTCTGCTTGGACTCGTTGCGGTGATTCCAAAGGACTTCGCAACAACCACCTACGCAGGATTGACGATGAGTATCGGTACTGCCTCGCTCGTCTCCTCGCTCGTGCTCTGGCACGATGTGACCAAGGGCGGTCCTTTCCAGGCGGTCGCGCAGATCGTCAATGTCGATGGATTCTCGGTGTTTCTCATGGTGCTGGTTTCGTCGATCCTGATCGTCGCTCCGATGCTCGCTGCCGGGTACCTCGAGAACGAGGACATTCAGGGCGCTGAGTACTACATCCTTGCGCTGATAAGCGGTGCCGGAGCGATGTTGATGGGCGCCTCGAACGACCTCATCTTGATCTTCCTTGCCCTCGAAGTGCTCTCCATCCCCCTTTATGTCATCGCTGGACTGAACTTCAGGCGGGCGACCTCTGGCGAGGCGGCGATGAAATACTTCCTGCTTGGATCATTTTCCTCGGCGATCTTTGTCTATGGCATCGCGTTGACCTATGGCGCGACGGGAACGACGAACATCGGCTCGATTTCGGGGTTCTTGGCGCGCAACGTCATCAGCTCGCCAGGAACGCTCTATGCCGGCGTCGCGCTGATGGTCGTTGGATTCGCCTTCAAGATCGCTGCCGTGCCCTTTCACATGTGGAGCCCCGACGTCTATGAGGGCGCACCCGAGGGCGCTGTTGGGTTCATGGCAGCAATTGCCAAAGTCGGTGGATTCGCCGCTTTGTTTCGAGTGTTCATCGGTGCGCTCCCGACGCTTGCAAGTGTCTGGTCTCCCGTGGTGTGGATCCTTGCGGTCTTGAGTCTTGTCGTTGGCGCCGTGATCGCACTGAGCCAGCGGAATCTCAAACGGATGCTCGCATACTCCTCGATCAATCACGCAGGATTCATTCTGCTCGGTCTTGTCGCGCTCAGTTCGCGTGGTGTTGCGAGTTCGCTTTATTACCTATTTTCTTATAGCTTCGTCGTGCTCGGTAGTTTTGCGGTGATTGCGGTCATCGCGCGCGACAACGGTGGTGGATCGGAGATCGATTCGGTGCGAAACCTTGGGCGCTGCTCACCTTTGCTCGGGACAGTCTTCGCGATCTTCCTCCTCGCTCAGGCCGGTGCCCCGTTTACGACCGGATTCCTCGCGAAGTTCTATGTCGTGAGTGCTGCAATTGATGCTCATTCGTATGCCATTGCCGTGCTAGCCATGCTCAGCGCGGCGGTCGCGGTGGTCTTCTATCTCCGCGTCGTGCTTGTCATGTTCTCGGGTAGTGAGTCCCCAGAGGCGATAGGTTCTGCGGTCGGCCAGCCGGTAGTGACATCTCGATGGGTCTGGAGCGGGCTTTCGATCTGTGTCATGGCAACGCTGGTCTTTGGGGTCTGGCCATCGCCGCTGATTGATTTTGCACGCGCTGCGAGTCTGATCTTCCACTAGCGATCAGGCAACCTCTCGCATCGGTCCGGCGGTGTTGTCCACCCACATTCATGCGTTCGGATCGATATCGTGTCGGTATGGAAGAGGCCATTTTGCGTTCGAGCTTTGAAGAGGTCAACGAGCAGGTAGCACGCGCAGGTGAACTGCTCGGCCTCGACTCGGGAATCATCGCCGTCTTGAGCGCGTGCGAGCGCGAGGCCGTGATATCGATTCCAGTATTTGACGATGATGGGGCGATCGAGGTCTTGTCGGGATACCGCGTGCAGCATTCGAGCGCACGAGGTCCGAGAAAGGGAGGGGTCCGCTTCCATCAGAGTGTCAACCTCGACGAGACCCGGGCGCTGGCAAGTCTGATGACGTGGAAGACAGCGCTTGTCGATGTGCCGTTTGGCGGGTCAAAGGGTGGAGTAGCAGTTGATGCCACGTCGCTCAGTGCGCGCCGCAAGGAACAGATCATTCGCCGTTGGACCAGATTGCTCGTCGATATGCTCGGTCAGAATCGCGACATACCGGCACCAGACCTTGGCACCGACGCGCAGGCCATGGCATGGATACTCGATGAGTATCAGCGACTCGAGGGGTTTCAGCCGGCGTGCGTTACGGGCAAGCCGGTCGAGCTGTTCGGCGCACCCGGGCGGGAGGAGGCGACCGGACGCGGGGTGGCGGGCATCACCCGCGCTGCGCTCGAGCGGGGCGGGCAATCGGTCGACGGTGCGCGCGTCGCAATCCAGGGATTTGGCAACGTAGGACGCAACACCGCACTGACATGTCATGAACTCGGGATGAAGATTGTCGCCCTTGCAGACGCCACTGGCGGAGTGTTCAACCCGCATGGCCTCGATGTTTTGGAGATTGCCACACAGTCGGATCTCTTGCACGCCAACGGCGGCGAGCGGATCGGCTCGAGAGAGGTGCTCGAGATGGATTGCGATGTGTTGATCCCCGCGGCGCTTGGCGAGGTGATCACCGACGAGAACGTCGACCGCGTACGGTGTACCTATCTGGTCGAGGCGGCGAATCATCCGACGACCGCAATTGCCGATCGAACGTTGCGCCAGCGCGGCGTCACTGTGGTTCCGGACATCCTTGCAAACTCCGGCGGTGTTCTCGGCTCGTATTTTGAATGGGCGCAGAACATCCAGGAGTTCCGCTGGCCGATCGAACGGTTTCGTCGAGAGCTTGATGCGCGGATGGCGATTGCGTTCGATATCACCGTCGAGACGGCAGGTCGGTACAATGTCGACCTGCGGACAGCGGCCTTCATCGTCGCCGTAAAGCGCGTCGCCGACGCATTCACCCTTCGCGGGGCACTTGGTTAGCAACACCTTGCATGCGCGAGATCAGTCGCGGAAATTCCCAAACTGGAGCGGAATCCCGAGATCCTCCTCCTTGAGTTTCGCGATCACGGCCTGAAGGTCGTCGCGCTTCTTTCCGGTAACTCGGATCTGCTCCCCTTGGGTCTGCGAGCCGACTCCTTTGAGTGGGAGATCCTTGATCACCCTGTTGATCTTCTTTGCGTTGTCCTGATTGATCCCAGCCTTGAGCTCGACGGTCTGTCGCAGGGTTCCCTTTGAGGCCTCTTCGGCCTTCTTGTACGAGATCGATTTCAATGAAACCTCGCGCCGCACGAGCTTCTCCTCGAGTACCTGGACGAGGGCGCGTAGGCGATCCTCGGTAGGCGCGTGGAGCTCGATCTCGTTTTCTCGCTCCTTGAGTTCAACGGAGGCGTCGGTGCCTTTGAAGTCGAAACGCGTCGCGATCTCGCGCGCCGCTTGGTCGACCGCGTTGCGAACCTCTTGCATGTCTACCTCTGAGGTGATGTCAAAACTTGGCATGTCATCACGCTAGTACTGGAGCCTTTGTTGCGCGATCTTTCACATTCCGTCGAACGGTGAGCTGGAAATGTTGGGAGCGTGACCGAGATCTTGTAACGTGTCACCCCTGAGGGTCGGTACCCAAGTGGCCAACGGGAGCAGACTGTAAATCTGCCGGCAGCGCCTTCGTAGGTTCGAATCCTACCCGGCCCACTCTCAGGCCTTCGGGCCGAAGCGCCGTGCGAACGATCTCGGGAACGCTCGCACGGCGCCTTGTCGCCGGAGAAACACTGCTCCGGGCCGGCGCACCGCCTGTCGGATGATCCATGCGGGTTCCCTCGCGCCGCGGCCATCGGTCTGAGAGTGCGTGTGATCGGCATAGGGCCACTCCGGGTGCCGTTTCGCCCGAGCTGGTCAGTCGGCGACGACGATTTGTCGGTGCTCCCTCGCCCTCGCCCGAGTAAGTTCGTTGTGCCTGTCTCGCCAGGGTTGATCGATGACGTTCGTGATCAAGACGATGCGAGATGCCGCGTCTGGTGTCGCATGCATCGCACAGATCAGGGATGGGGTGAATGTGCCATTCTTGCCAAGCGCGACGATGACGATCGCACCGGAACGGCGTTTTCCTCATTGCCTGGATTTCGACGGAGCCGGAGGCGAGCTGTGTCCGACACGGGGTGAACCGAGACTTGGCGGAGGAATTTGGCGTGTTCGCTCCGCGCGTTGTCATTTCAATGACCGGTCGGACACGGACAGACCGGGTACTCGTGACGGCGTGGTGGAAAGAGGCGGGTGCTGGGCTGGTCAAAAGAGCCGACGGGCGCGTTGCGAGCACGACAAGGGCAGTCAGGGTTCCCCCGCGTGGGAGAGTTTTCACGGGCGCGAGAGCGCCATGGGGGAATGAAAAATCCCCCCGTTTGCCGCCTTTGCTGCACCGAAGACGCGAAGATCGCTCCGGTACACTTTTGCCGTGCCATCGCCCGACGCCATGAGTCAAGTCCGGTCACATCGATGATGACGCAGGGCATTACCGGATCGGTCGTGCGAAAGGTTCATTCGGTCGGAATGTTCTTTCGCCGCGTGGTCACCCTCGCGCTTATCCGCCTCAATCGCAGCGAGGGTCCGCACCAGGACTATGACCCCGCGACGCACAGACTCGGCCGACTTTTGTTGCGCCCGACGTTGCTCGGATTTGTCGCCTCGTGCGCGATTCTGGCCGGAGCGAGTCAGCCGGACTCACCATTCACCTTGAAAAGTGTTCCAGGCGCGTGGTGGTTCGGCATTCCAACTCCGCCGGCATCAGGGATCATTCCCCCTCCCGGTCAGGGGCTCTTTCTGGGTGTCGTTGCGGTCTACGCGGGGATCCTGCTTTTGCTGCGCGCATGGTACGACATCGTGATGCTGTGTATCCGTGTGCGCAACATCCCTTACATGCGTCTCTGGCCGGTGTTCGTCGCCTGGGTGGTGCCACTGCTCATCGTTGCACCGCTTTTCAGTCGCGACGCGTATAGCTATGTGGCCCAGGGCGAGTTGATGGCGCATCATCTCAACCCATATGTCTACGGCCCAAAGGTGCTTGGCGTCTCAACACAGTTCACCCGTCTGACCGATCCGCTCTGGCAGTGGGTCACGTCGCCCTACGGTCCGATGTTCTTGACGCTCGCTGGATGGACGGTCGATCTATCAGGACACAGTCCGCTCGTCGCAGTCGAGGGCATGCGGGCGCTCGCGCTGTTTGGAACCGTGCTGATTGCATTCAGCGTCCCCGTGATCGCAAAGTCGTTCAAGCGAGATGCCGCGAGCGCGTTTGCGATCGCGGCGCTTAATCCGCTGGTGCTCTTGCATCTTGTTGCGGGAGCGCACAATGACGCCCTGATGCTCGGTCTGCTCGCGTTCGGTTACGCGCTGCATCGCAAGGGATACCACGTCGCGGGAATTCTCTGTTGTGCGTTCGCAGCGCTCGTCAAAGTTCCCGCAATACTTGGTGCGATCTATGTTGGCTGGGAGTGGTTGGGTCCGCTTGCACCGCCAAGAGACAGGATCCGACCGCTCATGAAGGCAATGGCGATATCGATGGTCACCATGGTCGCGATTTCAGAGGCCCTTGGTCTTGGTTGGGGTTGGATCTCGGGTCTATCGAATCCGGACACGGTCCGTTCGTGGCTCGACCCTGCGACCGGCGTTGCACTCTTTATCGGGCATCTTGTCGGAGCTATCGGTCTTGGCGATCACACCCACGTCATCTTGACGATCTGCCGTGGGTCTGCGCTTTTGCTTGCCGTCGTGATCTCGCTCTGGTTGTTGTGGAATGCGCAGCGCGTCGGATCACTCCGAGCGCTCGGCTTTACGCTTCTCGCCTTTGTGGTCTTAAGCCCTGTGGTTCAGCCATGGTATGCCGCATGGGGTTTCGTGATGCTTGCTCCGATTGCCGAGACCAGACTTCGCAGAGTCGTAATGTTTCTCTCGGGCATCTCGTGTTTTCTCCAGCTTCCTGGCGGATCCGTTCTTGTCAACGAGATCACGATTGCAGATCCAATCGTGGTAGGGGTTGCCTGTGCCGCGCTGGTTGCTCTCGCGGTCATGCTCGTCTCTCCGAGATTTCGACATCGAACGCACCTGATCGAGCCTGTTGGGCCGTCTCAAGCTGAGTCGCGTGACGAGGAATTCGTCTAGATCAGTCGATCATCCGCTGCATCAACGCGACATCGAGCCATCGGCCGAATTTACGCCCGACCTCGCGCTCGATACCGACGAGCTCAAATCCGTGACGCTGGTGAAGGCCGATGGACGCCTGATGATCGCCGACGATACGAGCGATGATCGCATGGAATCCGTGCGATCCCGCACGCTCGACGATCTCCCCAAGTAACGCCGAACCGACACCGCGTCCCCGGGCGAACTGCGCGACGTAGATCGAATCTTCGGCAGTGGTCGAATAGGCGGGACGGGGCCGATATGGCGAGAGTGAGGCGAAACCGATGACCTTTTCGAAGTCGAGCGCGACAACAGCCGGGTAGACACCCTGGTGCTCGAGTATCCACTCATGCTGCTCGGCCTCGGTTCGCTCGACGAGATCGAAGGTGACGGTCGTCGTAAGGACCTCGATGTTATAGATCTGCCGCATTGTCTCGGCATCGCTGAGGGTCGCGGAACGAATTTCCATCCTGGAAGATTACGCGACACGAGGCGTTGGACCGTGAGCGGAAAGCAAATTTCGTGGACTACGATTGGCGGCTGGACCGATTCGATGGCTCCAACGCCCCCTTGGCTCAGTCGGCAGAGCATTTCCATGGTAAGGAAAAGGTCGTCGGTTCGATTCCGACAGGGGGCTCGCAGGCATAGCGGCGTAGCTCAGTTGGTCAGAGCACACGGCTCATAATCGTGTTGTCGCGGGTTCGAGTCCCGCCGCCGCTACTGAACACGATAAAGTGGACGCCCTCGCCGCTGGCGGGGAGATAAGGCACAAGGAGCCCTCGGTGGCGAAGAACGATCGACGAATCAAGGTGACCCTCGAGTGTGAGGTGTGCAAGCAGCGGAACTACATCACAATGAAGAACCGCAACAACGACCGCGAGCGCATCGAGATGAAGAAGTACTGCCGCTTTGACCGCGTGCATACCCTTCACAAGGAAACTCGCTAACCCCGCTCGTATATCGTCTAGCGTCGTGTCATGTCCCATCGACGCCGGCCTCGCGGAGATGGCCTGAACCGATCAGTAACTGCCGCACAGTCCGGGGATGACGTGGCATTTGCGGAGATCGTTGAAAAGACCTCTCCACGGGTCTACGCGCTTTGTCTGCGCCTGAGCGGGAACGAACACGACGCGCGCGACATCATGCAGGACACCTACCTGCGCGTGTACCGCTCGATCGGAACATTTCGCGCCGACTCTTCGCTCTCGACCTGGATCTACCGGATCGCCGCGAACTGCGCATCGACGCATCTCCAAAAACGCCAGCACCGCAATGAACGTGCCCTCGAACTCGACGTGGAGATGCTCGGCAATATAGCTCCGGCCTCTCCCGAATCCGATCCCGAGCTCGCCAGCGAGTCGTCGGAGGATCGCGCGCGACTCGTCAGTGCCCTTGCCCAACTTCCGTTTTCGCTGCGCTCGGTCGTTGTGCTCGGCGACGTTTATGACCTCAGCCATGAGGAGATCGCCGCGGAGCTCAAGATCTCGCGGGCCGCGGTGAAGGTGCGATTGCACCGGGCCCGCAAGAAACTCCACGAGCAACTGTTCGCAGGTGAGACGAGGGTTATCGCCTCCGGTGAGATCGCTCCGCTTTTGACGCTCTCGGCTCCAGAGCGAAAGGTCAAGATAGATTCCAGACGCGCGATCACCGGTGAAAAAAGTGCCTAGCCAGGCAACGGTCTGTGGAGTGGTCGAGAACGAACTCGCACTTGTTGTCGATCGGAAAAGTTCGCCCTCGCGTCTCTTGCTCACCCACCTTGACGAGTGCCTTTCGTGTCAGGCAGCGCTGTCGCGCTATCGGCGCCTGCTCAGGCTGCTCGCTGATCTCCAAAACGAGACCGAGCGCCTTCCCGAGGGGATGCTCGCAGATCTTGTCGGTGGAATTACGAGGGCTGCTGAGCGTCGGGCGATCCGTGACCTTTTGACCTCCCGCCGGGGGTTCTATCTTTTCTCGATCGCCGCGGCCGTGCTGGTCAGCTCGACCTTGGTCGCACTCTTTGGCCCCCGTTCCTTTCGGTCGACCCCGGTGGAGGGGCGCCAGGAGGAGTCATTGTCCTCTGGGTGCTAAAGTTTCCGAACCCTGAGGGTCGCTCTGCCTCCGCGCGTCCAGCGTGAGAGGCCGGTCTCCGAAGGGCAGTGGCTCAATTGGTAGAGCACCGGTCTCCAAAACCGGGGGTTGGGGGTTCGAGTCCCTCCTGCCCTGCTCACCACCTATGTAGAGGTTTTTCGTGAATCGAGAGCAACGACGTCTCCTGCAGCGCCAGGGG
>DATKRV010000106.1:0-7627 GCA_035532075.1 Acidimicrobiales bacterium
GGCAATCGCGCAAAAAACACCACAGATACCCATGAACACGTAGCTGTAAGTATTCGCCGAGACATGCAATCCCGCCTGCAAGGGAGCCGGAATGCTCTGAAGTCCTGTCGCACCATTGAAGATGCCCGGAACGTTATTGACGATTGTGTAGGCAATCAACATGACCGCAACACTTGCAAGCGCCGCAAAGTCTGCGCGGAGCGTTCGGATGACAAGCTTTCCGACAAAAAAGGCGAAGAGTGCTGTACCCAAAATCGCGACCAAAACTGGAAGCGGCCAGATGAGATTTCCTCCGGCAAAATATGTCTGGCCGAGCTGATGAGCCAGTGCTCCATTGGGTGATCCGATGGAGCAGATCGCCGCCAGATACGCACCCAACGAAAAAAATGCGATGTACGCAAGGTTTACGACTCCGGCCAGCCCAAACTGAATATTCAGGCCAAAGAGAAAAATCGCGTTTGCAAAAAAATAGACGACCAACGACTCAACGTAGAAGAGCATTGATCAGCTCCAAGACTTCCGTACGACGGCGACGATTCCTTGGGGACGCAAGAGCAAGACTCCAAAAAGAACCACCATCGCGGCCACAACGTCGAACTGCGCACCAAGAAAGCGGTCTGCCAACTCAATTGCGGCACCAACGACCGCGGCACCGGCCATCGCGCCGTAAGGGTTTCCAAGTCCTCCAAGGAATGCTGCAGGAATGAGGAGCCAAAGGTAGGAATTTCCGGTCGAGTTGTTGAACGCGGAGGTGTCGATGCACAGGACGAATCCCGCCATGCCAGCAATCAAACCGGTAAGAAACCAAGTGACGTCTTGGACCCGTTTCACTCGAATGCCACACGCCCGCGTCAGCTGTTCGTCGTCTGCCATGGCTCTCATCGACTTCCCCGTAAGCGTATTTTTGAGAAAGAGATGGAGTCCAACAAGCAGCACTGCCGTAATGACAATTATGGCGATCTGATTTCCCGTGAGTTGCATGCCGAGCAGATTGATTGGACCATTTCCCGAGATGTGAACGCTGAAGAACAGTGGTCCCCAGAAGATCACAATTCCATTCAAAATCAGGATACTGACGCCGAGAGTGACAACCATCAACGTAAATGGCGCCGCACCGCGCTTGAGGATGGGTTGAAATAAAAGTCTGTTGAGTAGAACCGACACCATCGCAATTGCGATCAACGCAAATATGCCGGCACCCCAAATGCCAACATGGAGGCGATAAGCAAACGTAAACCAGAAATACGCAGCGAGAGTCATCAGATCGCCGTACGCGATATTGAGGAAGTTCGTAATACCGAACTGAAGACTAAATCCAACCGTCGCGAGTGCGAGAATCGAAATGGTTACCAAGCCGTAACCAACAGTGGTCATGCTCCCCCTTAAACAACTGGATATCCAACGCCATCAACCAAGACTGCAGACCGCCAGATCGCAGTTGCCAAAAACGATCAACACTCACCACAAACGGAACCAAGAATTCGCGGGCTCGGAGCTGGCCCCCCAGTGGATGCCTCTCTTTTAGTTACGACGATCTCCAATGGTGAAGTACTCCCAATGAAGATGTTGCTATGCAATATTTCACAACGAAACAATGCAACGCTACAACAACTTGTCCCTCAAGTCGTTATCATTCCCGCAGTATTACGTGACTGTCAAGCACTTAACCCGCCACTTCAAATAAATATCCTGAGGACAATTGTATGCAATCGATTGCTCTTCAAAAGCCAGGGAATCTACGCTTATCGAGATGACAACACTTAAGGAAATCGCAGAGGCAGTGGGATGCTCGTCGGCGACGGTCTCGCGCGCGCTGAACGGTGATCTTCGCATCAGCGCGCAGCGACGCGAACAGGTGAATAACGAGGCGATCCGTCTCGGATACCAGGCAAACCAGCTAGCACGTTCTCTTCGTCGCCAGAAAATCGGATACGTAGGTGTCATCATCCCCAACCTCACCAACAGCTATTACACTTACTGCCTCGCGCATCTGACCGATCGACTCACAGCTCGCGGTCTTCACGCTGTACTTGGCTGTCACAACTTCGACGCTTCACTTGACGCAACGCTGATCCAATCACTTATCAACAGGGAGGTCGACGGACTTCTCCACGTGCCCTGCACGAAAGAAGGTATCGAAGGGGTGCTGAAGACAATCGACATCCCTGTGATCGAGATCGTTCAACGATCAGCTTCACGGGGTGTCGACGCGGTGTATGTCGATAACGCGAAGGGGATCGCTGAGATCGTGCGTTACCTGCATGGGCTTGGCCATCGGCGCATCGTCATGATCGCCGGTCGAAGAGAGGTTCTCGGGGTCGACGCCCAAGCGCGCGGGTTTCTCGGTGCAGTGAAGGAGATCGGCCTCTCAACGAGTACATGCACCATTGAACATTTGCCAGCAAATCGTCACGACTGCTCAGATCGAATTGAACTGTGTCTTGACGGCCCCGCAGAATTGCGCCCGACTGCAATCATTGCTGCTCACTACTTTGCCGTAACCGCTGCGCTCTCGGTTTTTCGAGTACGCGGTATGCAACTCCCCGACGATATCTCGCTCGTCGCATTTTCCAATGACGATTGGTTCGACGTGTCAAGCCCACCGGTGACCACCTTCGAGCACCCGTTTCGCTCGATGTCCAATGTTGCGACGCAACTTCTCTTAACGCGGCTCCAACCCCACCCTGATCACCCTTCGAAGCCTGAGTTCATCGAGTTCGACGGAAGAATGCTTGAACGTGTCTCTGCCGGCCCGCCAGCTGTATCGTAGATCTAACCATGCGCCCTCGTCACCTCGATCTCTACAAAAGCGTTTGACCTGATTTCGTCATGATCCTCCATCTCAACTCCAGTCGGTATCACCTAATCTATTGCGTAGAAACGTCACTTTCCCCAACGAGGTGTCGATGAAGAACGTTGAATTGAGTCTGGCGATGGACCTCAATCTTCGAACGGCTGCACTCTTGTCCGGTGCGATCACTGCCGACGGAATCGATCTCAAAAACAACACAGAGATGTGGGGGCCGCGACTCTTTCGACATCAGATGCAGACGCGCGAATTCGATATCTGCGACATGTCCTTGACGACGGTGTTCATGATGATCGATCGCGGAGATACCTCCTTTGTCCCCGTTCCAGTATTCACCATGAGACACTTCTTCCACACCACGGCGTTGATCAGTGAGCGCTCGGGTGTCGAGAGCCCGGCAGATCTCAGGGGAAAGCGGATTGGAATTCCTGGGTATCAATCAGCAGCCTCGCTCTGGTGCCGCGGCGCATTCGAGCATGAGTTCGGTGTCACACCCGTTGAGGTGGAGTGGTTCACCCAACAGAGCGCCGATGAGAGCGCGGGAGAGATCGCGTTTGTTCCTCCGAAGGGCCTACGAATCACGACCATCTCACCGACGCAAGCTATCGCTCAGCTGCTTCTCGACGGCGAGATTGACGCGTATTTCAATGTCCTGCGACCGACGCCGGAGCTACTCGCAGAGGGCTCGGGGGTTCGCCGTCTCTTTCCGGATCCTCGCGCTGAGGGCATCCGATATTTCCTCAAAACGGGACTCTATCCGACCAATCACTGCATCGTGGTCAAGCGCGAGGTCGTCGATCAGTATCCCTGGGTTCCGTTCAACATCTTCAAAGCGTTTGTCGCATCAAGCGAACGGGCACTCGTACCGGCCGAAGCAATTGATCCCTATATCGAAACCGGACTCCTCGAACCCGGTACGCGCGACGCACTCGCACAGAACCTCTATGGACACGGAATTGACTCCGATGCGCTCGTCATCGAGACCTTTGGCCAGTACTGTCACGAGCAGGGGTACACGTCGCGCGCGCTAGCGCCGAACGAGGTGTTCTCCCACGCGCAGTGGATCTAAGAGTTTGGCTCGACGAGTATCTAGACAAGCAGCGTCACCTTCGTGTCCGACTCGCGATGGCGTGGTGTGAGTCCTGCCCAGAAGCTGAGTGCCTCGGGCAAACCGGAATGGGTGACGTCGCCGATCTCCGCGACAAAGTCCACCGCGAGAATTGGTCTGACATCGACGATCTGTTTGATCGCAACGTAACCGAGGTCAGCTTCGAGCCAAAGGGTGGTCCTACCTCTCCTCCACGTGATCTCTGCGATGGAGCTGGCGATGAGCGTGCGGAGCGCCAGAACACCCGACTCACTCGACCGGTGAGGTAGGCCGCTGGATTGGTAGTCCGTATCGCTGACGTCGAGCGCTGGCCCAAAGGCTTCTCGCTCGTCTTTGTCGACGGCTGTATTACCTCCCCAACGGTCCTCGTTCAATCCATGCATGCGGTTCTCCCGCACACGGCTTTCCGACATCGTTCATCGCAGTGCATGCACAGTCGGGTAGCGCACCGTTCCGGTAAGTCGGGAGATCCCGAGGCTCCCCAGCCAGCCCCACGTGATGCGGTCTGATCAGTTGACCCCATGAATGCCATGTTTCCTGCTGGCCAGCCGTGCCACTCGTTCATGAACGTAGGCATCGATCGCTGCGTATTTTGCCGACGAATTGCCCTGTCGGAAGACGCGCCCCAACCCCGAAGAACCGGGTTGAGCGTGCCTTCTACTCCGATCCACCACCACGGCCAAACCGACGACCATCGACCGGTGGACGACCACCGCGTCATGGTCAACGACACCAGTGCTCAAAAGACGAGAGCTGGCCATCGCCAGATGATGAACTCGTTGCGCACGACCTCCGCTATGGCGCGGTCTCTGTCAGCGCCTGGTATGGCCTGCATCCCCGCCTCATCGGACGGGGGCGCTGGGCTAAAGACGGACACCCGCCGATCGTCAAGGTGAGCGTGATCCGCATCGATGTCGAACACCTGCCAAAGCCAGCCGGTCGGGTGAAAAAGACGCTCTGGTGTGTCTGGTCGGGACCAGATGTTCCAGACCTTGATCTGTGTTGGCGCGCATATCTTCGCCGCTTTGACATTGAGCATTATGCGGCGTCGTCGATATTGCGGCGTGAGCCGAGTGGCTCCTGGTCAAGGTGGTGAGCGGGCTCGATTTGTCCGCATTATTACAGCCCTTCCAAGAACACAAGCAGTTTGTCTGGCGGGTGGTAGCGGTCAGGAACGGTTCCCGGCGGTACTGTCCGCGCGATGGCACGTTCTTTCAGTGCGAGGTGTGCATGGAGATACACCTCCGTCGTGCGTGAACTTGCATGACCGAGCCATAACCCAATGGTGGCAATGTCTGTTCCACTCTCGAGGAGTCGCATCGCACAGGTGTGACGCAACGTATGTGGGCTCGTCTTCTTTGTCGCGAGCGACGGGCAGACCCACGCTGCGGTCGCGGCGTGTCGCTCGACGAGACGCCGGATCGCGTCGCGTCCGAGAGGCTGGCCACCAGGACCGGGGAAGACGGCGTCGCTGCCCGCACCACCACGCTCGACAAGGTAGGGCTTTAACACGGCGACCGTTGTCTTGGTGAGCGGGGTGGTGCGTTCCTTTCTTCCCTTTCCGACACAGTGGACGAACGCGCCCGTCCCGAGATGGACGTCCTCGATGCAAAGCCCGATGAGCTCGGCGACCCGCAGCCCCGTCTGCACTCCGAGGACGAGGAGCGCGTGGTCGCGCCGGCCAACGCGACGGGAACGGTCCGGACTCCCAAGCAACGCGTCGACCTCTGCGGGGAGGAGGAAGCTGACGAGCGTGCGCTCCCCGCCTTTGCTCGGAATTGCGAGGACACGCCCGATCAGCGCGGCGTGCTCGGGGTGGCGAAGTGACGCGAAGACGAACAACGAGCGGATTGCGGCAAGGCGGACGTTGCGGCTTTGCACCGATACTCCTCGATCGCGTTCGAGGAAATCGAGGAAAGCCCCGATCGTTGCTGCGTCGAGGTCACCAAAGTCGAGCTTTGATGGTGCGACACCTCTCGTCTTGTGCACGTAGGACAACAACAGCTTCAAACAGTCTCGATAGGAGGCAACGGTGTGCGGGCTCGCGTTCTTCTGGCGCATCAACCGCTCGGTGAAGAACGCCTCGATGGTCGGGGCAGCGAGGCTCATTTCTCCGCCTCGAAGAGGACCTCGAGCCGCTTGACGACCGGAGCCATGAGTTCTGGCGTCGAGGATAAGTACCAGTACGTCGAAGCCGGATTGACGTGCCCCATCACCGTCGAGAGCAGTGGTAAGAGGGCATCGACGTCGGCACCGTCTTGTTGCCAAGAGGTGAGCGTGGTGACCGCGAAACGGTGGCGGAAATCATGGAGCCGTGGGCGACAGCGCGATGAGGTGGTCTCGATGCCGGCCGCTTTGCAAAGATGTGAGAACGTGCGCTGCACCGATGCGCATGCCGGTGACGGCGAGCAGGCCGATCACCGTCTCATAGGTGTGCGCGAGCAGTGGGGAGCGAAGTGAACGTGCTGTTGCCATGATCGCCTCGACCTCGGCGTCGCTGTAGAGATAGGGAACAGCACGAGCGGGCCGACCCGAAAAACAGCTGGCCGGCGGCACCTCGGTTGCCGTATCGATGCTCTTTACGAAGGTGGCGAATCCCCGCACGACGCTGAGGCGCTGGCCGAGCCAGCCCGGACTCGCACTGGTTGGCGAACAGGCCCAGCAAAGCGCGAGCTCGGTCGTGATCACCTTTGCGTCCCTCTCGTCGAGAAAGTCGAGGAACTGCCCAAGCAGGCGCTCGGCGATGACGAGCCGGTAGCCGAGGCCCCGGCGCAGTGCGAGGTAGTGCGCGAGCACCTCGTGGAGATCGCTCATTGTGCACTTCCCGGCCACGGACGGGCGAGCGCGGACAACCGGGCCCGATCGACCTTCGCGTAGATCGCCGTCGAGGTCGCCGAGCGCTGTCGAAGGGCCTCACCAATCTCGGCGAGGTTCGCTCCGTTGGCGAGCATCGTGCTCGCCGCGGTGTGGCGGAGCCGGTGTGCGCCAACGTGAGCAAGCCCGGTCCGATCGCACGCGTCATAGACGACCCCGCTGACCCTTGGCATCGTCAGCCCACGGAATGGTGCATAGCAGCGCACAAAGACGTGGCGATCAACAGTTGGTGGTCGTCCCTCGCGGAGATATCCGGCGATCGCCGCGCCGACGTCTTTGGGCAACGGCACCGCCTCATCACGGCGTGCCTTGCCATGCACGATGAGCTCGCCACGTCGCCAGTCGAGGTCCGCGAGCACCATCGCCACGACCTCACCGGCGCGCAGTCCGAGGCGAACGAGCAGCGTCAAGATCGCGAAGTCGCGCTGTCCCCTTGCGCTCGAACGGTCACAGCTTTCGAGCAGACGTTGCACCGAGCTGTCCGAGATGCCCTTTGGTAACCCACTCATCCGCCAACCGGCCACCGGCGGCACGGCGTTGTGCAGTGGACGGGTGATGACACCCTCGAGGTAGCAAAAGCGCAGGAACGAGCGGAGGGCGGGCACGACGATCGGCGCGGTCGTCGCGCGTGAACGAGGTATGTTCGCCGTCACGAATCGCGTCACGTCGAACGCTTCGACGCGCGACCAGTTAATCCGAACTTACGGCTCCTCTACCCCCCGATTCATCCCCTGAGCAGGAGATTGCTCATCATTTGGGGTCGATGATGTAGACACGAGTATGCGTGCAATCACGAGAATGGTATGCGATAATTAGTCCATGACTCGGATGATTGG
>DATKRV010000107.1:0-15442 GCA_035532075.1 Acidimicrobiales bacterium
CCTGAACGGAACCTCACCTCAATCGTCAACGTTCTCAAGGTCTTCGATCACCGAGAACACGACCTGTTTGGATCTGCTCATGAATGATCGGAGCTAGGAGGCCTCCTCTTGGGACCACAGGTCCTCACCCGCTGCCGCTGCGGTCATCGACAACATGTCGCTCCCGAATCGCGCGACGAGCTCGCGGCGCAGCCAAAGGTCGTGCGCCACCCCTCCGATGAGTTGCGCACGTCGCCTGACGCGATCGTCCGTCTGTGCACTCAGATAGCCGAGCGCACCAAGTGCAAACTCGAGATCTTTTGCAACGGGTGCTCGCCCAAAGTGCGATGCTCGCGACATACCGATGGCGATCACCGAAGCGATCGCGTCATCGCGATGTTCTCCCTCGCCGAGCACGATCTGACCCTCGAAACGTCGCGCCAATAACGACAGATACCCCTGGTCGGGCCCCACCTCTACCTCGAACCCTCGAACAGCCGGATCAAACTCGCCTGGCCGATGCTTGATCCACGGGCGGGGAACATCGAGCCGATAGGCAGGCCGGACCTCGTCTTCGATACCGATCGGGGCGAACTTTGGTTGTGTCATGTCATTTCCTGAATCACTGGTGTCACGAGAGAGCCGGTCAAGAGCCTCTCACTTTAGTGTCAAGCTGTCCGTTCAGGCCAGACAGCGGCACCGATCAGATGCGCGTCTCACCTGCGCGCGTCAAATATGCGCAACCGATCTCACCAGACGGTTCACCCCTCGCTCGCACGCATCAATCCAAGCATCGTTGCATCAACGAGCGCCTGCCAGGAGGCTTCGATGATGTTCTCTGACACACCGATCGTGGACCAGGAGCCGTTCTCGTCTGCGGAGTCGAGCAAAACCCGTGTCACCGCGCCCGTTCCCTTGGTCGTCTCGAGCACGCGCACGCGATAGTCCGTGAGATGAACCAATGCGAGGGCGGGGAAGTGGGGACCGACCGCCTTTCGTAGCGCAGCGTCGAGTGCATTGACCGGACCGTTGCCCTCTGCGCTGCCCTCGACGCGCACGCCGTCGATGCGCACTGCAACGGTCGCCTTGGTTACAAGGTCACCTGGTACCTTCCACGGATGCACGAGTCGCTCCCAAGGCTGTGTCGCGGGCATTGACCTGTTCGTACCAGCTACCCACTCAGTCGACACCTGGAACGACTCGACGCTGAAGAACTGCTCCTCTCCCTCGTGCACTGGTGAGGCCGCGCGCATCAACAGCTCAAGCGATCCATCGGCGACCTCGAAGTGGTATCCGCCGTGCTCGAGGTTTTTCAACGCCTCGACGACGTCACCGACGGCATCGGGACCGAGATCGATGCCTAGCTCCTCTGCCTTCATCGCGAGCGTCGAGCGGCCGGCAAGTTCACTTACGACCACGCGCGTTCCATTCCCGACAATGTTGGGGTCAAGGTGCTCGTAGGCTTCGGGCAGGCGCGCGATCGCGCTCGTGTGCAGTCCCGCCTTGTGTGCGAACGCGGCGGTCCCGACGTAGGGCTTCTGGGGATCGAGATTGATGTTGATGATCTCCGCGATGTGCCGGGCAACTGGAGTGATCAGAGAGATCTGCTCCCGCCCGATCGTCTCAATCCCCATCTTGATCGAGAGGTTCGGAATCAACACGGACAGGTCGGCGTTTCCGGCGCGTTCGCCATAGCCATTGACGCATCCTTGCACCTGCTTCGCGCCCTGGCGCACCGCGGCGAGGCTGTTCGCGATCGCACATCCCGAATCATTGTGAAAGTGGACACCGATCGCGACCGAGGTCTGGGACCGCACATCGGCAACGATCTGTTCCACCTCGTCAGATAAGAGTCCCCCGTTCGTATCGCACAGCACGAGACGGGTCGCACCTGCCCCCTCTGCGGCGTTGAGGATCCTCAGCGCGAAGTCGCGGTTGCGTCGGTATCCGTCGAAAAAATGTTCAGCATCGAGGAGTACCTCGCGACCCTCGTCGCAAAGGTAACGGACCGAATCGCGCACCATATCGATCCCCTCTTCAAGCGTCGTCCGCAGCGCCTCGGTGACATGCAGGTCAGAGGACTTGGCGACGATGCACACCGCAGTCGTGTTCGCACCGATCAGGTGTCGGAGGGTCTCGTCGTCCCGAGCCTTTGCATGTGCGCGCCGCGTCGAACCAAACGCCGTCAGTGTCGCATTGATAAGATGGAGTTCGTCGGCGGCACGGGCGAAAAACTCTATGTCCTTCGGGTTCGCGCCTGGCCAGCCACCTTCGATATAAGACATACCGAGATGATCGAGCTGCTGGGCGACTCTGATCTTGTCATCAACCGACAGCGAGATCCCCTCTTGCTGCGATCCGTCACGCAGCGTCGTGTCGTAGATCTCGATGCTCTCCGGGAGCTCGATCGCATCGAGGCGAAGATGACCTGAATGCGTGCTGGCCGCTTCGTCACCCGACACGGTCGAGCCAACTTTCATAGCGCGCCGTCTCGCCCCTCACCGCCGCGAAATAGGCGCTCTGGATTTTCCTCGTGACCGGCCCGGGCTCTCCGGTGCCGACGACGCGGTCATCGACGGAACCGACCGGAACCACCTCGGCTGCGGTGCCGGTGAGAAAGACCTCGTCGGCGACGTAGAGATCAGGTCTACGCAAGAGTTGCTCGCTCACCTCATAACCAAGATCCCTCGCAAGCGTAATCACGCTCGCGGAGGTGATCCCCTCAAGAGCTCCGACCGCGGAGTTTGGAGGTGTGAGAATGACCCCGTCGCGAACGAGAAAGATGTTCTCTCCGGTGCCCTCCGAGCAATACCCGTCGGTCGTCATCATCAACGCCTCGTCGTAGCCAGCACGCACCGCCTCGACCTTCGCGAGCGAGGAGTTGATGTACATCCCGGTCGCCTTCGCCGCCGTCGGCATCGAACGCGAGTCATGTCGCGCCCAGGAGCTCACCTTGAGACGGATTCCCTTCTCCATCCCCGCGTCACCGAGATAGGCCCCCCACGGCCATACCGCGATCGACACGTTCACCGGACTGAGCAGGGGGTTGAGCCCCATCTCCCCATAGCCGAGATAGATCAGTGGACGGATGTAGCACGCTTGAAGCCCCGAGGCGCGCACCGTGGCGCGCACTGCCTCGCACAGCTGTTCAGCGCCGTAGGGCGTCTCCATCGCAAGGATGTGCGCACTTCGCAAAAGCCTCGCGATGTGCTCGCGCAGGCGAAAGACCGCGGGTCCAGAGGTCGTTTCGTAGGCTCGGATCCCCTCGAACACGCCGGTCCCATAGTGCAGTGAATGGGTGAGAACGTGAATCTTCGCGTCCTCCCAATCGACGAGCTCGCCGTCCATCCAGATCTTTGCAGAGGGTTGAATTGGCATCTCAGAACCTTTCTGCAACAGCGTCGCCCATTGCTGTTGTGGTCATCGTCTTGCCCGACGTCGCCATTGCGACGCCCACGGCAAGAACCGCGTCGGTGATCTTGCGAGCAATCTCGTGTTCACCGAGATAGTCGAGCATCATCGCCGCAGACCGGATGGCGGCGAGAGGATTGGCTTTGTGCTGGCCCGCGATGTCATGCGCGGCGCCGTGCACGGGCTCGAACAACGAGGGTCCGGTACGCGCTGGATTGAGGTTCGCCGAGGCGGCGAAGCCGATGCCACCGGCGATCGCCCCGGCGAGGTCGGTAAGGATGTCACCAAAGAGGTTGTCGGTCACGACGACGTCGTAGCGGTCTGCGTCGGTGGCGAAGTAGATGCAGGCCGCATCGACGTGGTTGTACGCCGTCGCGACATCTTGATACTCGACCGCCACCTCTTCGAAGGTGCGCTGCCACAGGTCGCCAGAAAAGGTCAGCACATTCGTCTTGTGCACCAAGGTGAGGTGCTTTCTCGGCCGAGAGCGAGCCAGCTCGAATGCGTACCGGACGCACCGCTCAACACCATGGCGGGTGTTCACCGAGCCTTGGGTAGCGACCTCGAAAGGGGTGTTGCGACGCAGCTGGCCGCCCTCTCCAACATAGGGACCCTCGGTATTCTCGCGGATCACGACAAAGTCACAGTTCGGGGCGATTGCTCCGGGAACCCCGTTGAACGGGCGATGATTGATATAGAGGTCAAGCTGGAATCGGAGTGGGAGCAAAAGACCGCGCTCGAGAATCCCCGAAGGCACCTCCGTCGATCCGATTGCCGGCCCGATTGCACCGAGCAGGATCGCGTCAAAGCCACGCAGCTCGTCGATCAGTCCCTCTGGGAGGACCTCACCTGTTTCGACATAGTGCCTTGCACCAAGCTCGTAGTCGACCGTATCGAGTGCGACGCCTGCGGCGGCGACGACCTTGAGCGCCTCGTCGCAGACCTCCGGTCCGATTCCGTCCCCACCGATGACCGCCACTCTGTAGTTTCCCACGTGCCTACGTCCTTTGATAGTTGTCCCCGACCGTGAGCCTCTATTGTTGCCCAGCTTTTCCCCGTCATGAACGGGAAGAGGAGACGAGTCTGTCGATAAAAAAACCGCCCACGATGTGGACGGTCTCGACGCGTGACCCGCAGGTCCGCGTCGCTAGAGAAAAATAACGGCTGCTGAAAATGCGCTCTTCGTCCCCATCGTCCCAGTCTTGCCAATCTGGCGAGATCCGTCAATTCACGATGGTCGCATCCTCGCACGCCAACGATGATTTCCTCGCAAAAGACGCCGCCATCAGGTCCGGCCAAGGGTTTGGGCGCCGCTTTTCGCAACAGATCCCATCAGGCGCCCGCGCACAGATGAATCTGAGCGCGATACCGTGGAAAGGATGAGCGAACACAAACTCTCTGCTGCGACCCACGCCCGGCTTGTCGCCGAGCTTGAGGATCTCACGACCCGCGGGCGGATTGAGATCGCGCACGCCATCGAGGCGGCACGCGCCCTTGGCGATCTGAGTGAAAATGGCGACTACCACGCCGCAAAAGACTCCCAGGGCAAGATGGAGTCTCGAATCCGGCAGCTGCAGGCGATGCTCAAAGTCGCCGAGATCGTCGACCACGGGGACCGACCCGAGGGACTGGTCGCGGCCGGCTCGATCGTCACCATTCGATACGAGGGCGATGACGGCGTCGAGCGCTACCTGCTCGGATCGATCGAGGAGCGCCGCTCCGACATCTCGGTGATATCACCGGGATCTCCGCTAGGTCAGGCTCTGAATGGCCACGAAATCGGTGAGACTGTTGAATATCAGGCACCAAACGGAACGCTCCGAGTCGAAATCGTCTCGGTGGAGTAGAGAGGAACCATGGGAAAGACCCTGTCAGAGAAGATCTGGGATCGTCATCTTGTTCGCGAGGGTGGAAAAGATGAGCAGGACCTCTTGTACATCGATCTCCACCTCGTCCACGAGGTCACCTCGCCACAGGCCTTCGAGGGGCTTAGGATGACCGGTCGACGTGTTCGTCGCCCTGACCTGACCGTGGCGACCGCGGATCACAACGTGCCCACGACAGAGGGGCCGGTCACCGATGAGATCTCTCGCACCCAGCTCGAATACCTCGATCAGAACTGCGCCGATTTCGGTCTCACCGTCTATGGCCGGGGTCACAAGAACCAGGGCATCGTCCATGTCATCGGACCGGAACTCGGTCTCACCCAGCCGGGAATGACGATCGTTTGTGGCGACAGCCACACCGCGACCCATGGCGCGTTTGGTGCGCTCGCCTTTGGAATCGGAACAAGCGAGGTCGAGCATGTGCTCGCCACCCAGACGCTGCCCCAGTCTCGGGCAAAGACCATGGCGGTCGAAGTCGAGGGCGATCTCCCCAAGGGTTCGACCGCAAAGGACCTCGTACTCGCGATCATCGGCAAACTCGGAACCGGCGGTGGCATCGGACATGTCATCGAATACCGGGGCAACGCGATCCGGGCGCTCTCGATGGAGGGTCGCATGACGGTCTGCAACATGACGATCGAGGCTGGCGCGCGCGCCGGACTCATCGCGCCCGACGAGACGACGTTCTCCTATCTGCGCGGACGCGATCACGCAGCATCGGGGGCGGCGTTCGATCAGTGCGTCGAGGACTGGAGGTCCCTTATCACCGATGACGACGCTGAGTTTGACAGGGTCGTCACCATAGATGCCTCGACGATCACGCCCCATGTCACCTGGGGAACCAACCCCAGCCAGGTTGTTCCCATCGATGGAACGGTCCCCGATCCCAAGAGTTACGACGACCTGCAAGAACGCGAGTCGGCAGAGCGTGCGCTTGTCTACATGGGATTGACCGCGGGCACAAGGATGCGCGATATCAGCGTCGAGACCGTATTCATTGGCTCGTGCACCAATTCGCGCATCGAAGATCTCCGCGCTGCCGCTGGTGTGTTCGATGGTCACCACGTCGCTGCGGGTGTGCGCGTGCTCGTTGTTCCGGGTTCACACCGCGTCAAGGCAGAGGCCGAGTCCGAAGGGCTCGATGCGATCTTTCGCGATGCGGGGGCCGAGTGGCGCGAGCCCGGATGCTCGATGTGCCTTGCAATGAACCCAGACAAGCTGAGCGTCGGCGAACGGGCCGCGTCAACCTCAAACCGGAATTTCGAGGGCCGACAGGGCAGAGGCGGCAGGACACACCTCGTCTCACCGGCCGTCGCCGCGGCGACCGCGGTCGCCGGCCACTTCGCGACACCAGAGACGCTTGACGCGTCCTCTTCTTAGGCAAGGGAGTCAGGACCAATGGAACCCGTTCGGATCTTCACCGGCACCGCGGTACCGCTCGATCGCTCCGATGTCGACACCGACCAGATCATCCCGAGCGACTGGCTCAAACGGGTCGAGCGCACCGGATTTGGCGCGGGGCTCTTCTCCGAATGGCGCGACGACCGCAACTTCGTCCTCAACCAGCCCCAGTACGCCGGAGCGACGATCCTCGTCGCCGGAGCAAACTTCGGTGTCGGGTCATCACGCGAACACGCCGTCTGGGCACTCGTTGACTATGGCTTCAAGGCCGTCATCAGCCCCCGTTTTGGCGACATCTTCCTGAGCAACTCGACGAGATCGGGACTCGTTCCAGCGATCGTCAGCCCGCAAGACGGCCAGGCCCTGATGGCGGCGGTCATCGAGGATCCCTCGCTCGAAATCACCGTCGACGTCGAGGCAAGGGTGGTAGAGGCACCGAAGGCGGGAATCCAGGCGCCATTCCTGATCGACGACGGCGCAAGGGCACGACTCCTGCAGGGTCTCGACGACATCGGAGTCACCCTCGCCCACGAGGACGCGATCGTCGCCTTCGAATCACGGCGCTCCGCGCTGCTTCCTGGACTTAGTGGCTAACCGCCGCAGTCAAATGACGCCCGATCCGAGGGGCCGGAATTTCCCCCTAAGGGCGGCTCGACTGTCGGGCGCCTTGACGCGGACCGAGAATACGGGCATGATTTCTCCAATGAATCAGGGATTGTCTGTTCAGGTTCTGCTGCTGACGTAACGGCGAGCTCAATATGAGCTTGCCGTAGCCTCCTGCGCCTTTGGCCAGGGGGTTTTTTGTTTCCCGGATGCAACAGAGGCCTGACGGAAGACCTGGACCACCTGACAGCACAACGAGAGGTGCACATGCCACCACCAAATGTCATCGCGCGAAAGATGCCCTACGAGCTCTACCGCCCGTATGGGCCGATCGGCCTGAAAGACCGTACGTGGCCCGAAACGGCGATCACCCGGGCTCCTCTTTGGTGTGCGGTGGACCTGCGCGACGGGAACCAGGCCCTGATCGACCCGATGGACCCGGTTCGCAAGCGGAGGATGTTCGAAGCGCTCGTCGAGATGGGATTCAAGGAGATCGAGGTGGGTTTCCCCTCTGCCTCCCAGCCCGACTACGACTTCGTACGATCGCTCATCGAAGAGGATCTCGTTCCCGACGATGTCACCATTCAGGTCCTCGTCCAGAGCCGGCGCGACCTCATCGAGCGGACCTATCAGAGCCTCGAGGGCGTGAACAACGCGATCGTGCACTTTTACAACTCCACCTCGGTCCTGCAGCGCCGCGTCGTCTTTGGCCTTGACAAAGAAGGCATCACCAAGATCGCTACCACCGCTGCGAAGATCTGTCGCGACCTCGAATCGACGCTTGTCGGGTCAAACATCCGCTACGAATACAGCCCGGAATCATTCACCGGAACCGAGATCGAATACTCTCTCGAGATCTGTGCGGCGGTGACGGACGTGATCGGGCCGACCCGTGAATGGCCACTCATCCTCAACCTCCCCGCCACGGTCGAAATGTCGACACCCAACCTGTACGCCGATCTGATCGAGTACTTTCACCGCAACATCGCACATCGCGATGCAACCGTGCTCAGCCTGCATCCCCACAACGACCGAGGGACCGCGGTTGCGGCGGCGGAACTTGGAGTGATGGCCGGTGCCGACAGAGTCGAGGGATGCCTCTTTGGCAACGGTGAGCGCACCGGAAACGTCGACCTCGTCACGCTTGGAATGAATCTCTTCTCTCAGGGGGTCGATCCGCGGCTTGACATCACCGACATCGACCAGCTCCGGCGGGTCGCGGAGTACTGCAACCGGCTCCCCGTCCACCCGCGCCATCCATACGTCGGGGATCTCGTCTACACCGCGTTCTCCGGCTCGCACCAAGATGCCATCAAGAAGGGCATGGCCGCACTCGAACATGACTACCGGGTGTGGGAGGTGCCCTATCTCCCGATCGACCCACACCACGTCGGTCGAAGCTACGAGGCAGTCATCAGGGTCAACTCCCAGTCCGGAAAGGGCGGCGTCGCCTACATCATGGAGGTCGAGCATTCGATGGTCCTGCCGCGGCGGCTCCAGATTGAATTCTCTCTCGCGATCCAGCACGTCACCGAGGACATTGGCACCGAGATCTCTCCGGCCGCGATGTTCGAGGTATTCTCAGGCGAATATCTGACCTCGGAGGCGATCGAACTTCTCGGCCATGAGTCCCAGGTGAGCGGCGGCGCGGACAAATGCACCGCGCAACTGCTCGTCGATGGTGAGCACAAGACCATCTCCGGTGAAGGGAACGGACCAATTGCAGCGTTCGTCGCCGGACTACGCGACGGGCTGGGAATCAAAATCGATGTCGTCGACTACTCCGAACACGCAATCTCGCAGGGCGCCTCGGCAAAGGCCGTCGCCTATGTCGAGACAACCGATGACGAAGGCCGGACGCGCTGGGGCGTTGGGATCGATCCGAGCATCCTCACCGCCTCGCTCCAAGCAGTTGTCTCGGCGCTGAATGGCCGCATACGGCACGCGATCGACAGTCCGACCAAGGTCTGATTCGAGTCGGGAGGTCGCCGAAACAACAAAACAACGATAGGTACTCGGCCAAACGCCCGAGCGGCGCTCGATGCGGCTCCCGAGCGACGATGCCCAACGATTCTCATCGGTGCTGTTGCTCACTCGTGCAAGCGACAACGCCATCGCCGCCAACGAATGGCGCGCCCAGATTCACGAGACAGGGCCTCTTTCGCACAGGTCAAAAGAGTCAATGACGGAGTCGCGCGCAGGTGGAGCAAGACCACCTGATCAAGCGCCGCTGAAGCCGTCGCCTAAAATGGTGCGCTCTCGGGATTAGTGGCAACATTGGGTCACCTATTTACCAAACAGGGGGTGAGTCGGTGTCTCTCGATCTGGCGTTGGAAAACAAGCGTATTGATGTAGATACCCATTTCTATCCGCGCATCAATCGACGCGAGATCCGCGGACTCTTCCCAACCGGTCTGAGCGGGCAGGTTCTCGACATGTTCGACCGCGAGGCTCAGCGCATCGCCGATCCCGAGGCGATACGGGCACACATGCGCGGTAACGACAGTGAGGGCGAGGAGGGTGGCGACCCTCACCGCGATCCCGATGCACGTGTCGCATCCGTACGGGAGCTCGGATTTGACCTGCAGGTCCTCATCCCCGATGGCCCGTTTGGCAACCTCCATGGCGCCGGCCCCTACACCGTCTCTGCTCCACTCGAAGTCCGACTCGCGATGTGCCAGATATTCAACAATGCAAATGGCGCAGCCCAGACAAAACACCCCGATGCCTTTATCGGAACGATGATCGTTCCGTTTGACGATGTCGAGACTGCCGCGAAAGAGGTACGTCGAGGCGCAATCGAACTCGGGCTCAGGATCGTCGTGCTGCCCTTCAACTGGATCGGAAAGAACTTTGACGAGTTCGCGCTCTATCCACTCTGGCAGGAGATCAACGATCTCGGGGTGACCGTGTTCTGCCACGGCATAACCCAGGGCTGCAGCGGAAGGATCGGCGACCATCAGCCGCGCTACCCTGCCGCGTTCGCGGAGCGCATGAGGCGCCTGCACCTCGGGACCTACATGGGATTCGGCATGGAATACATCATGGCGACCGGCGCACTGACACTCGGCGGTGTTTTCGACGAGTTCCCGAACCTCCGCTTCGCCTTCTTCGAGGCTGGCGCCTCTTGGCTTTCCTACGCGATGTACGCGAGCGACCGGTCTTTCCTGATCGAACCACAGTGCTCGCGCTCAGAACGGCTCCCGAGTGAACTCATCAAAGAGCGCTGCCTCACCGCGATCGAACCGATGGAGTCAATCTCTGAGCTCATCGGCATCGTCGGAAACGAGAACTTCTTCTTTGGCACGGACTTTCCCCACCCCGAGTTCCAGGTGTTCCACGCCCAAGGGAGAACTGTCGACACCTCGGAGCCGGGCGCTGCCGCCATATTGCACCGCGCAGGGTTGAGCGATTTGGACAAGGCGAACATCCTCGGTGGCAACATCTCCCGCATGCTGTCGCGCTGAGAGGGATTTCGAAGTTCGAGAAGGCTCGCGCGCGTCGAGTCCATCTGAGTGCCAAATCGACCTACGACAACGCCGCCCGATGGGAATTTTCTACGCTCGACTCACAGAACCGACGAACTCTCGCATCATTTCGCCGACGGTTTCGACAAAGACCGGGTGGAGCATCACCGTATCTGACGCCTCGCATGAAAAAAGACAGCGAGGTTGGGATGCTCAGAGCATATTTGCCCCAGCTCAACTCCTGATCCGTACGCGAAAGGGCGTTACCCGCCGCCGCACTCGTGTCGAGGGTGTCGCACGGCGATACCGCTCGCCTGCGAATGTAGACTCGCGTCAAGTTGCTTCGAGGCCCGAAACGAATTGATCACTCGATGCGAAAGATGCAGGTGCCACGGACAGATCGTCTTTGGTACCTGAAAGTTTCGGGTCCTGAAGTTTTTTGACGACGTATTACGGTCGCCTTACTCTGACCGCGAGTTTCTCGTTGAAGTGATCCTCTGGGGGGAATGTGCACAAGGTCAGTCCGTTCAACACGGTTCAATCGGCGCGTCTCTATCCCTCGCGAATTGGCTTCGCGAGACGCGTCTCGTCACGATCTCCCAATAGATCCCGAGCAAGATCCTTCACCGCCGCGCTCGGCGCACCGCTCGCGTGACACCCTACCTGCGGTTGATTTCGTGATCTTTCCGATTGTGGGTCGGCGCTTTCTCCAGTTCCTTCCCGTTGTCATCGGTGTGACGTTCATTACGTTCTTGTTGCTCAATCTCCTACCGGGAGACACCGCCGTGGCAATTCTCGGAACGAGTGCGACCCCGGCTTCGATCGCGCTTTTGCGTCGGCAACTCGGTCTGAACGAGCCACTGCTTGTTCGCTACTGGCACTGGTTGACCCACGCGCTGTCGGGCAATCTCGGTCATTCGCTCATCACGCAACAACCCGTCACCACCGTGCTCGCACAACGGGTACCCGTGACACTCGAACTGTTGATCCTCGCATTTTTGATAGCACTCGTATTTGCCGTTCCCGTTGCGGTACTTGCCGCGCGTCAGCCGAAGGGCATCATCGACCGGCTCAGCGCCACGGCAGCGATGTTCGGACTCGCGATTCCCAACTTCGTGCTCGGCCTTGTCCTCATTCTCCTTTTTGCCCAGCACTTTCATTTCTTCCCGGCAACTGGTTTCAGCGCGCTCGGATCTGGACTCGGACCGAACCTTCGCTCGCTCCTTCTCCCCGCGCTGACGATCAGCTTCGCCCTCTTTGCCGCCTACTCGCGAATGTTGAGAGCGGACATGATGCAACAGCTCGCGCAGGAAGAATACGTCATTACCGCGCGCGCGAAGGGCGTTGGCGAGCCGCGAATTTTGATCCGTCACGTTCTTCGCAACTCATTGTTCAGCCTGATCACCATCGTCGGTGTCAACTTCGGCACGCTGATCGGTGCCACAGTGATCGTCGAGTCCATCTTTGCGCTGCCGGGAATCGGATCACTGTTGGTCTCTGCGGTCTACAACCGCGATGTGACCGTCACCCAGGGGGTCGTGGTCATCCTCGCAGTTGTCACCGTGACCGTAAACCTCGTCACCGATCTTCTCTATCTCGTTCTCGACCCAAGGGTGCGCTATGGCAGTCTCTAAGGTTCTCCCACCCGCACTGGCACAACGCGTCGGCAAGTTTCGCCAGACCGCGAACTGGAGACAATCGCTCGACGTCTGGGTCCCCGCGGGAATTCTCGTCCTCTTGGTGTTCGCCTGCTTCTTCGGCCCTTTCATCGCATCGGTCCCCGGTCCAAACGCGGGTTCACTGCTCGATGCGCGACTTCCGCTGTTCTCTCCGGGTCATATCCTGGGAACCGACGCGATTGGAAACGACCTCTTGTCACGCGCGCTCTATGGGGGGCGGATCTCCATCGAAGTCGGACTCGGTTCGATGTTGATCGGGTTCGTTGTCGGCGGCTCGCTCGGAATACTCGGTGGATATCGCGGCGGCATTCTCGACATCGTGATCATGCGCCTGCTCGACATGTTTCTCGCCTTCCCCTCGATCATTCTCGCCTTCGTCGTGGCGACGTTCCTCGGCGCAAACGAGATCAATGTCATCTTTGCAATCTCGTTCTTCACCGTTCCCGCTTTCGCTCGACTCGCCCGGGCAACCACACTGCAACTTCGAGAACGGGGATTCGTCGTCGCCACGCGCCTGCTCGGCTCGCGCGAACGCGACGTATTGATGCGTCATGTCGTCCCCAACGTCATTCCATCGTTGATGACCTATGGACTCCTCACGGTCGCCATCGCAATGTTCATTGAGGCAGCCCTGAGCTTTCTCGGTCTTGGCATTCCAGCTCCCCAGCCGAGCTGGGGCAGCACCATTGCCTCGGGTCAGCAATACCTCTCCGACGCTCCGTGGATTGTGCTGGTTCCCTCTGTTTTCCTGTTCATCGCAGTAGCGAGCCTGAACTCACTGGGCAACGCGCTTCGAACACGGATCGAGTCACACTGATGAGCGAGCAGTATTCCTCTTCGAAGACAGATTCCCGGACGCCGGGCGCGAGAACGGAACTGCTCGGCGGGCCAACCACCGCCAACACGCACTCGAGTGCGCTACTCGAAGTGCGCGACCTGCGCATCAACTTCCATCTTCAGCATTCGATTGTCCCGGCGGTCCAAGGGGTGACCTTTTCGGTCAACCCGGGACAGACGGTCGGAATCATCGGAGAATCCGGTTCGGGTAAATCCGTCACGGCACGCGCAATCATGGGTCTGTTACCCAAGAAGACGGCTGAGGTTCTCGGTTCGGTTCGCTTTGGGGGAAAGGAGCTGATCGGTCTTAGCGATCGCGAGATGCGCCAGCACCGCGGACGAGACATTGTGCTCGTCTTCCAGGATCCGATGCGCTCGCTCAATCCCACGATGCGAATCGGAACACAGATCGCGGAGGCGCTACACAGTCATCAGGAGATTTCGCGCGCTGACGCCCACAGTCGGGTGATCGATCTGCTCAAGATGGTTCGCATCCCCTCTGCTGAACAACGATCCCGTGAATATCCCCATCAGCTGTCTGGTGGCATGCGTCAACGGGTGATGATTGCGATGGCTCTCTCATGTGGACCAAAGGTGCTGATTGCCGACGAGCCCACCACCGCGCTCGATGTCACGACACAGGCACAGATCATGGAACTTCTCCGCGAACTGCAGCGCGAACTCGACATGGCGGTCGTGCTCATCAGCCACGATATGGGGCTCGCTGCAATGTACACCGACGAGGTCGCGGTGATGTATGCGGGTCGAGTGGTGGAACAGGCAATGACGACGCGACTTTTCAAGCATGTGCGCATGCCATACACGCGCGCACTGCTCGACTCGATCCCGCGTCTTGAACATCCCTCGCTCGAACCACTCTCCGTCGTGAGGGGTCGACCACCCGATCTCTCCGCGTTACCGCCGGGATGTCCGTTCAGCCCAAGATGCCATTTCGCCCAGGCCAAGTGCGAAGAGCCTCCGGTGCTGGAAACGACCGCAGAGGGCGATCGATTCGCCTGCTGGTTTCCATTATGAGCCTCCCGCTGAACAAGAATCCCATATCAAATTCGCCGTCGGAGCATCTCCTCGAGGTGCGCGACCTTGTCGTCGAGTTCGCGGTCCGCCAGCGCTCTGGCATCAAAGGGGCAAAGGTCCAGGCGGTATCTGGTCTGACATTTGAGATCGCACCCGGCGAGACGCTCGGTGTCGTCGGCGAAACCGGCTGTGGGAAATCGACGATGGCCCGCGCCGTGATGCAGGCGGAGCGTCCAAAATCCGGCGAGGTCATATTCGAGGGCGAGGACCTCACAAAACTCAGCAACCGAGAGCTACAAGATGTCCGCAAACACCTGCAGATCATCTTCCAGGACCCATTCTCCTCCGTCGACCCGCGCTGGCGCGTGAAGAACATCGTCGAGGAGCCGTTGATCATCCATCAGACCGGCACTCCAGGCGAGCGGGCATCACGGGTCGCGGAGCTGCTCGACCTCGTCGGTCTCGACATCAACATCCATGGAAACCGACGTCCGAGAGAGCTCTCGGGAGGTCAATGCCAACGGGTCGCGATCGCGCGAGCACTCGCGCTCTCACCGCGCCTGATGGTCTGTGACGAGGCGGTGTCCTCGCTCGACGTCTCGATCCAGGCGCAGATCCTCAACCTCTTGATCCGTCTGCGCCAGGAACTTGGACTCTCCTATCTTTTCATTGCCCACGATCTCGCCGTCGTCAAGTATCTGAGTGACCGAGTTGCGGTCATGTATCTCGGAAAGTTCTGCGAGATCGGACCTGCAGAATCGCTCTATCGCCAGCCTTTGCATCCCTATACGAGCGCCCTCCTCGATGCGATTCCAAATACCGACGGGCGCCAGAGCAGGCACCATGACGAACTTGGTGTGGAGGCTCCCTCGCCAATCAACCCTCCGAGCGGCTGCCGCTATCGAACCCGATGCCCAAGGGCCGAGGAAAAGTGCGCACTTGAAGAGCCACGGATGAGATTTCTCGCTCCGGGCCACGGTGTCGCGTGCCACTTTCCAAATGCCAGCGATACCGTTCAACTATCCGACTGATCAAGGAGTTCACCATGACAACCTCCGAGGAGATCGAACTCATCGCCCGGGTCGGCGCGGGTACGCCGATGGGGAACATGCTGCGGCGCTACTGGATCCCGGCGATGCTGTGC
>DATKRV010000108.1:0-2901 GCA_035532075.1 Acidimicrobiales bacterium
ACACACGTCTCTTCAGTACCCGCCCGAAAGACGGCCTCGGGAGCTCTCTTCGAGTTGACGACGGCCAACTTGCCAAATTCACCCAACACGAAATAGCGGCGATTTTCTACGCGAGTCACGCTGATCGCCCGGTCCATTTCAGGTTGAGGCCGAGAGTTCGCTCCCGCAGTACCTGCATATTGAAGCGGCGAGTGCGATATCGCTCGAAAGGCAGCTTGGACAGGTCTTCGTTGGCGCCGGATCACCAAATACCGTCGTACCGCGGCGTCGCATATATCCCCGATATGGCACGACGATGACGAAATAGATGACCGTCATGAAAATAAGGAAGTAGATGATTGCAGAGATAAATGCTCCGACGTCAATGCGCTGACCGTTGAGGGACCAGCCCATGCCCTTTCCATGCGCCCCGCCACCCGCTGTCGCGTTCACCAACGGGGTGATGACATTATCGGTAAAGGATTTGATCAATGTGCTAAAAGCAAGTGCGACCACAAGCCCCACCGAAATGACAATTACCTGACCCTGCATGAGGAAATTCTTGAATCCTTTGATCATTCCACCCCTATTCCAAATCATCAAAGATCTCCGTACCTCATGCAATGCTAGGTCCCTCGTTCGAAAATTGGCTGCCTTTTCGTGCAACGGGCCAACACCACAAGATTGACCCTCCGTCTTTGCTCAAGGTCTCGAGCAGATCTCGTGGAATATGCTCTCGAGATGATCCGTTGCGCGTGCTCCCTGGACTCCTTTCGAAACTCCGGATGTCAACGATGAGTTTCCCGAAAGCAACTCCTCGAGCAGTCACCGAGGCCTGCATTCATCTGTCACGTGTCGATCGACACTTTGGATTCGCGATCAACAGAATTGGCCCAGTTCGGTTCACGCCACCCACATCCGACCATTTTTCCTATCTGGTGCGCGCAATCATCTTCCAACAGCTCGCTGGGCGCGTCGCAGCAACAATCCATGGACGTCTCATCGCGCTTCTCGGTGGCGAAGTGACGCCGGGCCGTCTACTTGACAAACGGGCGGAAGATCTCCGCGCCGCGGGAGTTTCAGCAAACAAGTTTCTCGCGTTGCATGATCTTGCAGAACGTTCTCATTGCGGTGCACTCACACTCGATGATCACAAACTGGCGAAACTCGAGGACGCAGCAATCATCGACGAACTCTGCGAGGTACGCGGCATCGGCCCTTGGACGGCCCAGATGTTCCTGATGTCGCAGCTGCGCAGACTCGATGTCTGGCCAACGGGTGATCTCGGCGTTCGCAGGGGATATGGACTCATTCACGCGAGCTCGGAGCTGTCACCAAAAGAACTCGAACAGGCGGGCGAGCTCCTTCGGCCATATCGCTCGGTCGCGGCGGTTTACTGCTGGCGGGCGATTGACTTTGCGCGCAATGAGTAACCGAACGGCTACGAGAACAGCGCGACTCGAATGATCACAGTCCCATCTTTATTTTGAGGCGCTCATCGAGAGCTGCAAGAAAGTCTTCCGTGGTCAACCAAGGGGTATCTGCAGATATAAGCAGTGAGAGATCCTTGGTCATCTCACCTGCCTCGACCGTTTCAATGCAGACTGCCTCGAGTGCCTCGGCAAAAGCCGTTACATCAGGAGTGTTGTCGAATTTTCCGCGATAGGCGAGACCTCGTGTCCAGGCAAAGATCGACGCGATCGGGTTGGTGGAGGTTGGCTTCCCCTGCTGATGAAGTCGATAGTGCCGCGTCACCGTTCCGTGGGCAGCCTCAGCTTCGATGGTTTTGCCGTCTGGCGTCATCAATACCGAGGTCATCAGACCGAGCGAGCCGTATCCCTGTGCGACGGTGTCGGACTGTACATCGCCGTCATAGTTCTTACAGGCCCAGACGTAGCCGCCCTCCCACTTCAGAGCAGCGGCAACCATGTCGTCAATGAGGCGATGCTCATAGGTCAACCCCTGCTCGGCGAACTCTGATTTGAATTCATTCTCGAACGTCTCTGCAAAGATGTCCTTGAAACGACCGTCATAGACCTTCATGATCGTGTTCTTGGTAGAGAGATAGAGCGGATAGTGACGATCAAGCGCGTAGCGCATTGAGGCCCGGGCAAAGTCACGGATTGAGTCGTCGTAGTTGAACATTCCCATCACGACCCCACCGTGTTCGGGAAACTTTGCGATCTCGAGCACGACCGGCTCGCCACCATCGTCGGGCACGTAGCTCAACAACGCCTTCCCAGCAGCGGGGACGCGAAAATCGGTCGCCCGGTACTGGTCGGCAAAGGCGTGACGCCCGATGACGATCGGTTTTGTCCATCCGGGCACGAGTCGGGGCACATTCTTGATCACAATCGGCTCGCGGAAGATAACTCCCCCGAGAATGTTGCGAATCGTACCGTTGGGGCTCCGGTACATGTCTTTCAGCCCGAACTCCTTCACCCTCGCCTCATCTGGCGTTATCGTCGCGCATTTGACCGCAACGCCATATTTCTTGGTTGCCTCCGCAGAGTCGATCGTGATCTGGTCATCGGTCGCATCGCGCGATTCGATGCCGAGATCGAAGTACTTGAGGTCGATGTCAAGATACGGGTAGATCAGACGCTCCTTGATGAATCTCCAGATGATTCTGGTCATCTCGTCGCCGTCCATTTCGACGACAGGCGTCACTACCTTGATCTTTGCCATTCTGTGGATCTCCCTTGGTAGGTCACTCGCTACAAAACCTCCCTGATGGTAGTCCCCAACCTGATATCGACACCAACTTCGAAAATGACACAACCAAGAACTCCGAATGAAACGCAGCTAGCGGGAGTTTCCTGGCTATCTCAGAACGATCCCGCATCGTCGCAGGTAAAGGCACCTATATGAGAACTCGCCGCGTAGTACCTAGGTCAGCGTGTCGGTGCGTATCGTTCAAGG